>NZ_JBAGKD010000009.1:0-228905 GCF_037034205.1 Nocardia sp. SSK8 | reverse complement strand
AGCTCGGTGCGCGCGGGAAGTTCTGAGGTCGTCATCAGCCTCTCCTGGTAGTCAGTACCGAGGCAAGGCTACCGCCTGACGGCGCGCGCGTTCCCCGGTCCTGCGAGGCCGCGGTTCAGGCCGCGGCGCGGTATCGGGCCAGCAAACGCCGCGGCTTGGCGGGCGCGACATTGGCCAGCGTCAGGTCGCCGCCGTAGTGGGCGGCCACCTTGGGGTCCATCACCACACGCCACAGCGGCGGGAACGCGGCGAGCAGGATCATCGTGGCGTAACCGGCGGGCAGCTGCGGCGACTCGCTGGTGCTGCGCAGGGTCTGGTAGCGACGACCGGGATTGGCGTGGTGGTCGCTGTGGCGCTGCAGATGGAACAGGAAGATGTTGGTGACCAGGCGATCGGAGTTCCAGCTGTCGCGCGGGGAGCAGCGCTCCCAGCGGCCGTTGGGCTTACGCGCGCGCAGCAGCCCGTAGTGCTCGACGTAGTTGACCGTCTCGAGCAGCCCCACCCCGATCACGGCCTGCAACACCAGCCACGGCAGGATCGCCGGGCCGAAGGCCAGCGTCAGCGAACCGAACAGCACCGCGCTCATCGCCCAGGCCTGCAGGACGTTGTTGCGCGGGCTCCACCAGCGGCGGCCCTGCCTGCGCAGGCGCGCGCCCTCCAGCTGGACCGCCGAGCGGAAGCCACCGATCACACTGCGCGGCAAGAACTCCCACAGCGACTCCCCCAGCCGCGCGCTGGCCGGATCCGCCGGTGTCGCGACCCGGGCGTGGTGGCCCCGATTGTGCTCGACGAAGAAGTGCCCGTAGCCCGACTGGGCCAGCGCGATCTTCGACAGCAATCTTTCAGCACGCTCCACGCGGTGGCCCAATTCGTGCGCCGCGTTGATGCCGATCCCGCTCACGAACCCGACCGTGGCGGCCAGACCGAGCTTGTCGACGACGTCGAGATCGCTGCCCGCCCACATCGCGCAGGCGATGCCGAGACCGATCAGCTGGACCGGCAGGAACAGATAGGTGCACCACCGGTAATACCGGTCGGCGGAGAGGGCTTCGTAGTCCTCGTCGCGGGGATTGTTGCCGTCCTCGCCGACGATCCAGTCCAGCACCGGAATGGCGATGAGCACGATGACCGGCCCGATCCACCAGAACACCTCGGCACCGGTGCGGTACACGAGCTGGGAAGGCAGCAGCGCGGACGCCGGAGCGATCAACCCTAGAGCCCAGAGATACCGTTTGGGATCACGAAAACCCCCCGGTTTGCCAACCGTTTGCACACCCGCTCCGCTGTAAAAAGACCATTCGCCGACCGAGTGAAATACTGACAGACCGTAGGCGCGTTACACAGCGTCAGCTTCCCAAACGTGGTGACGGTTACACAGTGGCGAATCAGAGCCTGTGAGAACTCTCAGTGATCCCGCTCACGGCTTGGGTCCCGGATGCCCCGGACCTGCACGATCGCCTCCACGTAGGGACCGAGCAGCGCGGCCATCTCGGCGGGGGCGTCGCGCTCGGGTACCGGCGGGTTCGGGATGTAGCTGAGCGCGATGCGCACCAGCGCGTGCGCGAGCACGTCGGCCTCGGTGCCGGTGGCGTCGACCCAGCTGTGCTGGAAGACACCTGCCAGCCGCGCGGTGGCGTGTTCTAGCAGCGGGCCCGCGTCCAAGGTGATCAGCCGCAGCAGGTCCGGCTTCATCTCCCCGGCCAGCAGCGAGCGCACCAGCGGGTCGGCCGCCGCGGCCAGGAAGAAGCCGGTCATACCCACCCGGATGGCGGCGCGGGCATCGCCGACGTGCGCGTCGAGCGCTTCGCGGACATGGTCGACGAGCTCGTCGGCCAGCCGCAGGGCGTAGGCCTGGGACAGGCCGGAGCGCGAGCCGAACTCGTTGTAGAGCGTCTGCCTGCTGACTCCGGCCCGCGCCGCGACGTCACCGAGGGTGATCTTGGACCAGTCCCGTTCGGTGAGCAGGTCGCGCATGCCGTCCAGCACCGAGGTGCGCAGCAGTTCGCGCGCCGACTCCTGGTACGGGACGCGCTGACCCGTCCGCGGCGTCCCCGCCACGCTCACGAACGTTCGATCTCGACCATGAAGAAGTCGGACTTGCGCGCGCCGCAGTCCGGGCAGGTCCAGTCCTCGGGGATGTCGTCCCAGCGGGTGCCGGGGGCGATGCCGTCGTCGGGCCAGCCCTGCGCCTCGTCGTACTCGAAGCCGCACTGGGCACACTGGTAGAGCTTGTACGGGGTCACTGCGGAACTCCTACTGCCTCGAAGTCGATCTTCTCGCGCACCCCACAGTCCGGACAGCACCAGTCGTCGGGCACCGAGGCCCATGGCGTGCCTGCCGGAAACCCTTCGCGCGGGGCACCTTTCGTTTCGTCGTAGACATAATCACAGACCGGGCACTTATACGTACTCATGCCGGATTCTCCGTTCCGTACCGCGCCAGCACCTTGTCGCGGTGCCGGGGTTCGATATTGGCGCGCGTGACGTCGCCGTCGTAGTGGGCGAGCACCCGCTTGTCCATGACGCGGCGCCAGATCGGCGGGAAGTAGCCGATCAGGATCATGCTGGCGTAGCCGCTGGGCAGGTTGGGCGCGCCGTCCCAGCTGCGCAGCGTCTGGTAGCGCCGGGTCGGGTAGGCGTGATGGTCGCTGTGCCGCTGCAGGTGGTACAGGAAGATATTGGTGACGATGTGGTCGCTGTTCCAGCTGTGCGTGGGCGCGGGCCGCTCGTAGCGGCCGCTGGGCGTCTTCTGCCGGACCAGGCCGTAGTGCTCGAGGTAGTTCACCGATTCGAGCAGGCTGAAGCCGATCACCGCCTGCAGGATCAGATACGGCAGCACCTCGATGCCGAAGACCGCGATCAGACCCAGCCACAGCACCACCGACATGGCCCAGGCGTTGAGCACGTCGTTGCGCAGCGTCCACGGGCTCTTGTCCAGCCGGGCCAGGCGGTCCTTCTCGAGATGCCAGGCCGAGCGCAGGCTGCCCCAGACCGTGCGCGGCCAGAAGGCCCAGAAGCTCTCGCCGATGCGCGAGCTGGCCGGGTCCTCCGGCGTCGCGACGCGCACGTGGTGGCCGCGGTTGTGCTCGATGTAGAAGTGGCCGTAGAAGGACTGGGCCAGCGCGATGCGGGCCAGCCAGCGTTCCAGGTCGACCTTCTTGTGCCCGAGTTCGTGCGCGGTGTTGATGCCGATGCCCCCGATCATGCCCACGCTGATCGCGATGCCGATCTTGTCGACCACGTTGGCCCCGCCGGGGAAGCCGAGCCAGTGCAGGTTGTCGGCGGTGATGATGTAGCAGGCGAAGATCAGCGAGGCGTACTGGAACGGCAGGTACAGGTAGGTCAGGTAGCGGTAGTACTTGTCGTTCTCCAGGTACTCCATGACCTCGTCGGGCGGATTGTCGCCGTCGGGACCGAAGAACAGGTCGGCCAGCGGGATGACCAGGTACACCAGCACCGGGCCCAGCCAGAACGGCACTTCGGCCAGGCGATGCCAGCCGAGCTGGTTGAGACCCCAGATCAGCGGGATCGCGATGGTGAACAGGCCGGTCGGGGCGAACAGCCCCCACAGCCAGAGATAGCGCTTGGAATCACGCCACTGCGGCGGCGCGACCCGCGGCTCGGACGCGTGGGCATCGGTCGACATCGTCGTCTCCTTCTGAGGCACATCTCACACCTGTGATGTGCGTAACTCTCTGTCACAGACGATAGGGCCCGAATTGTCCGGCGTCTAGACAAATCCGGAGATTTGTAAAGTTGCAACGGCGAGATAACGAAAAGACGGTCACGCCCGGGTGGGCGCGACCGTCTTTCGGGTCCGGTCAGGGGCCGGTTATGGCACGAGCAGCACGTCCGCGCCTGCCGGTAGCTCGGACACCGGCCACCAGCGCAGATCCGTCGATTCGGCACTGCGGACCGGCACCGCGCCGGGCGGGGCGACGATCTCGAAGAGCAGGTCCAGATGCCGCGTCGGCACCCCGAGCGAGCAGGTGATCGGATGAGCCTGCGCGCCGTACAGACCGGGGGTGAGCACCAGGTCCGGAATGCCCGACTCCTCGACCGCCTCGCGCAGTGCCGCGTCGGCGACGGTCTCGTCGCCGGGCTCGCAGTGCCCACCCAGCTGGATCCAGCGGCCCACGCGCGGGTGCAGGGTCAGCAGCACCTCGCTGCGGTCGTGCGAGAACACGATGGCCGAGGCGGTGATGTGGCCCGGCGCGTGCTCGCGCAGGCAGCCGCGCGGAGCCGAGCCGAGGAAGGCCAGCATCGCCTCCCTCAGTGAATGATCGTGTCGCGCTTCGGGTTTCCACGCGGTGAGCAGTTCGGTCGCCGAGGCGTGCAGCGATTCGGCGCTCATCGCGCCACCCGCCCGGCAGCCGCTGGCACCGGGGCCGGGGCCGGGGCGAGGCGGACCGCCCCGCGCGCGTTCACAGCTCCACCAGGCCGGGGCCGGGCGCGCCGACAGTGCGTGGTGTCGGCTCGTCGAGCGGGTGTCCGATGGCGATGGCGCCCAAGGGATTCCAGTCGGCGGGCAGGTCAAGGACCTCCCGGGTGACCTCCGGGGCGAAGATCGTCGAGCCGATCCAGCAGCTGCCGAGGCCGTCGGCGGCCAGTGCTACCAGCAGGCCCTGCACGGCCGCGCCCACCGCGACGGTGAACATCGTCTTTTCGGCGGCCTGGCGGCGCGCGTCGGGGTAGTCGTGCGCGCCGTCGGGCACGCAGAACGGGATGATCACCTCCGGCGCGTCGAACAGGATCTGCCCGCGCGCCACCCGGCGCTCCACCCGTTCGGGGTCGAGTCCGTCGGCCGTGAGGTCGGCCCGCCACTTGTCGGCCATGGCCGCGAGCAGCGCGGCGCGCTTGGCCGGGTCGCGCAGCCAGACGAAGCGCACAGGATGGGTGTGGTGCGGCGCGGGCGCGGTCAGGCCCGCCGCGACAGCGGCCCTGATCCGTTCCGGGTCCACCGGCTCGGCGGCGAAGGCGCGCACCGAACGGCGCAGGGGCACAGCCTCTTTGCGGCCCTTCTCGATCGACTCGGCGGTGCCGAGCCAGAACAGGTCGTCGACGCCGCCGCGCAGCAGCGCCGCCGCGCTCGACCCGTCGTCGGTGATCGGCAGCCCGCGCACCACGGCCACCGGGACCCCGCCGAGCTTGCCCTTGACCAGGTCGGCCGCGGCGGCCAGTTCGTCGGCGATCGCCACCTGGGTGACGTGCAGTTCGTTGCCCTGCCCGTCGACCGCGCCCGCGTAGTCGTGCAGCACCCGCAGGCCCGCGGCGCCGATGGCGGCGTCGATCTGGCCGTTGCGCCAGGCCCGGCCCATGGTGTCGGTGATGACCACGGCCACCTCGACTCCCAGCCGGGCGGCCAGCGCCGCCCGCAGCGCCTTGGCGCTGCCGTCGGGATCGGTGGGCAGCAGCACCAGCTCGCCCTCGGCGACATTGGAGCCGTCGACCCCGGAGGCCGCCTGCACGATGCCGAGGCGGTTCTCGGTGATCAGGGTGCGGCCCTTGCGCGCGAGCACGCGCACCGCCTCCTGGTCGACGAGCACGCGCCGGGCGGTGTCGCGTTCCTCGGGGTCGGTCGGCGCGGCCACGATGCGACCCTCGGCCTTGGACACGATCTTGCTGGTGACCACGAGGACGTCCCCGTCGGCGAGCCAAGGAGCCTGTGCCGCAAGGTGTTCGGCGATGTCGTCGCCCGGGCGGAACTCCGGCAACCCGGTGACGGGCAGAATCCGCAGTTCCCCGGCGGCGTGATCGGACGGCGCGCCCATGCTGTGCACCTCCGGCATGCTCGGGCGGCCTCCGTGGTCACGCTCCGCTGCCGCCTCCGGCCGCTGACCGCTCATGCCTTCACTCCCGCCAGTTCCAGTGCGGCGCGGGCCATTTCGGCCGTGGCCTCGGGGTCGGTCATCAGCAGCGGCACGCTGCGTACCTCGACGCCGGGCACCTCGGCGGTGTCGGTGGAGTGCACCAGCCAGCCGTCGAGGATGCCGGTGGCCGAGCGGGCGCCGTAGTGGCGGCCGATCGCCGCGGCGGTGGACTCGACACCGATCGCGGTGAGGCACTCATCGGCCATGCCGCGCAACGGCTTTCCGTCGATCACCGGCGACAGGCCGATCACCTTCGCCTCGGTGGTGCGCAGCGCGCCCCGGATTCCGGGCACCGCGAGGATCGCGCCGATACTCACGACGGGGTTGGAGGGGGCCAGCAGCACCGCGTCGGCGGCGCTTATGATTTCGGTCACATTCGGTGCCGGAGAGGCTTGTTCGGCACCGATCGAGGCAAATCCGTGAGTCGGCAGCGCCGCGCGGTAGCGCACCCACCACTCCTGGAAGTGGATCGCGCGACGTTCGCCGGGGTTGTCGGGATCGCTGACGACGACGTGGGTTTCGCACCGATCGTCGGTGGCCGGGATCAGCTTCACGCCCGGCTGCCACCGATTGCACAGCGCCTCGGTGACCGCGGAGAGCGGGTATCCGGCGCGCAGCATCTCGGTGCGGATGAGATGGGTGGCGATGTCGCGATCGCCCAGACCGAACCAGTCGGGCTGGGCGTTGTACTTCGCCAGCTCCTCCTTGGCGTGCCAGGTCTCGTTGACGTGGCCCCAGCCGCGCTCGGGGTCGATGCCGCCACCGAGGGTGTACATGCAGGTATCGAGGTCGGGACAGATCCGCAGCCCGTGCATCCACACGTCGTCGCCGACATTGACGATCGCGGAGATGTCGGCGTCGGGCAGCAGCTGCCGGACGCCCTGGAGGAACCGGGCACCGCCGACGCCGCCGACCAGAACGGCGATCTTGGGCTCGCGCGCCACGTGTTGTGCAGTCACGGGATCACAGCGTAGTGAGCGCCGTCGCGTCAGCGATCCGCAGCCGTGCGCACGGCCGGAGCGCAGGCGGAGGTTTCGCCTATGCGGTGCCGTCGCGGGGGTGCTCCGGCGGCGAGGAGGAGCGAAGTTGCTGGTCATTTGCCACAGCACATAACAAGATCAACACGAAAGGCGGGTCCGGAGTGTAACGGAAGGGTGACGGCGGGTTGACCACGCGCAAGTGCGGCGTGTCTAATCACAGACATGTCATTCCGGTCACCGCGAGAGGCATAGCGCGGGGGCGTTTGCGAGAGGGTGTTGGCTCGCCGGAGGACAGGTTCGGGGATGCCCGCGAGACGACGTCGCGGTGTTGGGCCGTCGGGGTTCGTGTTGGTCCGACGGAAAGAATCATTCTGCGCTAACACATAGTGAGGAGGCGGAACGATGACCGAAGATATGGTCTCGCCGACCGATTCCACAGCAGGCGCAGCTCATGCTGTCTGCGCCGAGGTGAGCTGGCAGGAACCGGACGTGGTCACCGAAGTCGCGGCGCCCCGGCTGAGTCTGGTCGTGACGGGCTTCGACGAGATGTTCGAATCCATCGAAGAGCAGTGGCAGGAACGCGCGCTGTGCGCCCAGACCGATCCCGAGGCGTTCTTCCCCGAGAAGGGCGGCTCGACGCGTGAGGCCAAGCGCATCTGCATGGGCTGTGAAGTACGTGACCAGTGCCTGGAATACGCACTGGCGCACGACGAACGCTTCGGCATCTGGGGTGGTCTCTCGGAACGAGAGCGCCGCAGGCTGAAGCGCGGAATCGGTTAGCGAATAGTTCGAAAGTAGACTCTGAGGCCTGGCCCGGAGCACACGCAGGCGCAGTACGTCGGTGTCTCCGGGCGAACGCCCAGCAGTCGCGTCGCAGGTCTTCCGGCGCCGCGCGGGTACCACCGATGTACACGCGAGAGAGGCGGAGAAGACGATGGCACGCTCCCGGCGTCATTTCCCGGCGCCCACCGCACGATCGGTGACCCGTCGGGGCCGCGGAGTCCGAGGCCCCATGCTCCCGCCGACGGTGCCCGCCTGGCGCACCAGGGGGCAGAAGTTCGACCGGCTGGTGCTCGAGGCCTTCGCACCGCTGGACACCCGCTGGCACGACCGGCTCACCAAGCTCGACATCGCCGTCGACGACGTGCCGAAAATCCGTCCGCTGCATCCGGATTCGGTCACCTGGCCGGACGAGGTGGTCGCCGACGGCCCGGTCCCGCTCTCCCGGCTGATTCCCGCCGGTGTCGACCGGCACGGCGCCGCCACCCGGGCGCGGGTGGTGCTGTTCCGCAAACCGCTCGAATTGCGGGCCGCCGATCCCGACGATCTGGTGGAATTGCTGCGCGAGGTGCTTGTCCAGCAGATCGCCACCTACCTCGGCGTGGACCCCGATCTGATCGATCCGGAGCCCGAATAAGGGCGTGTCCGTATCCCCTTTTGCGAGCCGGAGGGTTAACCTCGACATCGTGATTCCCTTGCGTCGTTGCTGCCGACCCGGCTGCAAGAACCCGGCCGTAGCGACGCTGACGTATGTGTACTCCGACTCGACCGCCGTCGTCGGACCGCTGGCCACCGTCGCCGAACCGCATTCCTGGGATCTGTGCGAAACCCACGCCTGCCGCATCACCGCCCCCAAGGGCTGGGAACTGGTGCGCCACGAAGGCGGATTCTCGTCGAGCTCCCCCGACGACGACGATCTCACCGCCCTGGCCGAGGCCGTGCGCGAGGCGGGGCTGCGCCGCCGCCCCGCCGACCCGGACCAGCCGGGCTACGCCGAGTCGGCGCCCCCGCGCACCGGCCGCACGGGCCGCCGCGGGCACCTGCGCGTCCTGCCCGATCCGTAGGCCGGGCTCGCGCGAAATGCGCTCGGGTGGGTGCCTGGTCACTATCAGGTCACCGCGCCGTTTAGGGTAGGTGTCATGACGACTGTCGCGCGCTCTGGCGAACTCGTGAACGCCGTGATCAAGGCTTATGACGTCCGCGGGGTGGTGGGCGAACAGATCGACGCGGGATTCGTCGGCGATGTGGGCGCCTCGTTCGCCCGGCTCATGCGTGCCGAAGGCGCCACCCGGATCGTGATCGGTCACGACATGCGCGAGTCGTCACCCGAGCTGTCACGGGCCTTCGCCGACGGCGTGCGGGCCCAGGGCCTGGATGTGGTGCACATCGGTCTGGCCTCGACCGACCAGCTCTACTTCGCCTCCGGCAAGCTCGGCTGCCCCGGCGCGATGTTCACCGCCAGCCACAACCCGGCCCGCTACAACGGCATCAAGCTGTGCCGGGCCAACGCGCTGCCGGTCGGGCAGGACACCGGCCTGGCCACCATCTCCGCCGAGATCGTCGCGGGCGTGCCCGCCTACGACGGCGCCCCCGGCACCGCCACCAGCACCGACCTGCTGGCCGACTACGCGAGCTTCCTGCGCGAGCTGGTGAACCTCGACGACATCCGTCCGCTGACCATCGCGGTCGACGCGGGCAACGGCATGGGCGGCCACACCGTGCCCGCCGTGCTGGGCACCCTGGGCCCGGTCACCATCGTGCCGCTGTACTTCGAGCTCGACGGCTCGTTCCCCAACCACGAGGCCAACCCCCTCGATCCGAAGAACCTGGTCGACCTGCAGGCGCTGGTGCGCCGCAGCGGCGCCGACATCGGCCTGGCCTTCGACGGCGACGCCGACCGCTGCTTCGTCGTCGACGAGCGCGGCGAGCCGGTCTCGCCCTCGGCGATCACCGCGCTGGTCGCGCAGCGCGAGCTGGCCAAGGAGCCGGGTGCCACCGTCATCCACAATCTGATCACCTCGCGCGCGGTGCCCGAGCTGGTCGAGGAGCTGGGCGGCAAGCCGGTGCGCACCCGCGTCGGGCACTCGTTCATCAAGCAGGAGATGGCGGCCACCGGCGCGGTCTTCGGCGGCGAGCACTCCGCGCACTACTACTTCCGGGACTTCTGGGGTGCCGACTCGGGCATGCTGGCCGCGCTGCACGTGCTGGCCGCGCTCGGCGAGGGTCAGCGTCCGGTCTCCGAGCTGATGGCCGCCTACGATGTGTACGCCGCTTCCGGCGAGATCAACTCCACCGTCGCCGACGCCGCCGAGCGCACCGAGGCCGTGCTGGCCGCCTTCGCCGACCGCACCACCTCGGTGGACCGGCTCGACGGCGTCACCGTGGACCTGGGCGAGCACGCCTGGTTCAACCTGCGCGCGTCCAATACCGAACCGCTGCTGCGGCTCAATGTCGAGGCCGGATCGCAGGCCGAAGTAAACGCCATCGTGACCGAGATCCTGGGCATCGTCCGCGCTTGATGCGGGAAAATGAAACCAGTGCAGGTGGAATCGCATGGTCGGTCCCGGGAATCTCACCATCGTCCGCGCCTGACTGGAATAGTGGAATTACAGACGACACGGTGCGATGAGGGGAGGTGGACTCGGCGATGATCGCTGGAACACCGGTATTCGACCTCGACGATGCCGCATCGCTGGAGGCGGCCGACACCGGCGGTGCCCTGCGCTCGGCGGCCTCGGGCGGCGCCCAGGTGCGGGCGACGGCGGCCGCGGTCGCCGAGACCGCGCTCACCGAACGCCTGGCCGATCTGCGCCCGCGCAGCCTGGTGCTGGTCACCGGATCGGGACGGGCCGCACGGGCCGCGGGCCTGCTGGTGGCCACCCTGGGTGACCGGGCCGGGCTGCCGATCGTCTCGGTCACCGCGCTGCCGCCGTGGGTGGGCCCGCTCGACGTGGTCCTCGTCGCGGGCGACGACGCGGGCGACCCGCGCCTGATCGACGCCGTGGACCGCGCGCTGCGCCGCAGCGCCGAGGTGGTGATCGCCGCGCCCAACGAGGGACCGCTGCGCGCGGTCGCCGCGGGCCGCGCCATCGTGCTCGAGCCGCGCGTGCCCGTCCTCGACCACAACCGGCTGCTGCGGTTCGTCGCCGTCGGCATCGCGGTGCTGCGCGCGGTCGACGCCCAGCGCAGCGTGCCCGTCACCCCCGAACTCACCGCGCTGGCCGACATGCTCGACGCCGAGGCGCTGCGCGACGGCCCACACAACGAGGTATTCCACAATCCGGCCAAGACGCTGGCCGCGCGCATGCACGGGGTCGGCGTGGTGCTGGCCGGTGACTCCCCCGCCGCGGTCGCACTGGCCGGGCACGGCGCCGAGGTGCTGTTGCAGTCGGCGGGCAAGCTGGCCGCGGCCGCCGATCTGGCCGACGCGGTCGCCTCGATCGGCAGGCTCACCGAGGCCGCTGGCAGCACGGCACCGGGTTTCGATCCGCTGTTCCACGACGAGGAACTCGACGGTCCGGCCCCGGTCGACCGGGTGCGGGTCCTGGCGCTGAGCGTGCACCCCGACCAGGCGGCCGCGCGCCGCAAGCTGGCGGTCTTCGACGGGGCGGGCGGCGGCCTGGTGGACGCCGATCTGGTGCACGCCGATGTCGACGTGCTGCAATCCCAGCTCGCCGAGCCCGGCGTCGCCCCGGCCCAGGAGAGCGCCGCGGCCACCTCCGCGGCGGGCGGCGGGCACGGCAGCGAGCTCGAGCAGCTGGCTGTGCTGGCCCTGCGCCTGGACATGGCGGCGGCTTATCTCCGACTCCTGGAGGCCCGCGGCGCGACCGCGACCGACCCGGACCGATTCCACGACGGGGGACGCTACTAGTGCAGGAACTCGTTGGTGCGCTGCGTTCTTACGCTTGGGGATCGCGCACCGCGCTCGCTCAGCTGTGCGGCCGCCCGGTGCCCTCGGCCCATCCCGAGGCCGAACTCTGGTTCGGTGCCCACCCGGCCGACCCCGCCCACATCACGACCGTCGACGGCAAGCACTCGCTGCTCGACGTGGTCGCCGCCGACCCGATCCGGGAACTCGGCCCGGTCGCCGACACCTTCGGCACCCGGCTGCCGTTCCTGCTGAAGATCCTGGCCGCCGAGGAACCGCTGTCGCTGCAGGCGCACCCCAGTTCCGCGCAGGCCAAGGCTGGCTTCGACCGGGAGAACCGCACCGGCGTGCCGCTGGACTCGCCCATGCGCAACTACCGCGACGACAGCCACAAGCCCGAGCTGGTGGTGGCGCTGGACCGGTTCGAGGCGCTGGCCGGGTTCCGCGATCCGCATCGCACCGTCGAGCTGCTGCGCGCCCTCGACGTGCCCGGTCTGAACGTGTACGCCGAACTGCTTGCCGCCCAGCCCGATTCGGCCGGGCTGCGCACGCTGTTCACCACCTGGATCACGCTGCCGCCCGCCGCGCTGTCGACGCTGCTGCCCGCGGTGCTCGAAGGCTGCGTGCGCTACCTGTCCGGGCCCGGCCCGCGTGCCTTCGCCGCCGAGGTGCGCACGGCGCTGGAACTGGCCGAGGTCTACCCCGGCGACGCGGGCGTGCTGGCCGCGCTGCTGCTCAACCGGCTCACCCTCGAACCCGGCCAGGGCCTGTTCCTGGACGCGGGCAACCTGCACGCCTACCTGCGCGGGGTCGGCGTGGAGATCATGGCCAACTCCGACAATGTGCTGCGCGGCGGGCTCACGCCCAAGCACGTGGACGTGCCGGAACTGTTGCGCGTGCTGGACTTCGAGCCGATCGACCTGCCGGTGATCGAACCGGAACCGGGCGCCGACGGCGGAGCCCGCTATCGCACGCCCGCACCGGAATTCGCGCTGTGCCGCTTCGATCTGCCCGCCGACGGCGCACCGGTGGTACTCGCCGACGCCGGACCGGGCATCGTGCTGTGCACGGCGGGCACCGTCGAGCTCTACCAGAACGGGCGGGTGCTCACCGTCGAACGGGGCCACGCCGCGTGGATCTCCGCCGCCGACAGCGATATCCGCGCGCGGGCGGTGCGCGGGCCCGCCCAGCTGTTCAACGCCTGCGTGGGCACCGGCCACTGAGCCGCGGCGCGCGCATCGGCGCGCGGCGCCTAGGCTGTTGCGGGCACGAACGTGTTCAGCGGAGCGGAAGGGCGGGCGCAGATGTCGGCTGGTGGTGGCAAGAAGGCGATTATCGCCGCGTTGACGGCCAACGCGGGGATCGCGGTATCGAAGTTCGTCGGCGCGGCGATCACCGGATCGGCGTCGATGATGGCCGAGGCGGTGCACTCGGTGGCCGATACGGCCAATCAGGGTCTGCTGCTGTTCGGCCAGCGCGCGGCCGCCAAGGACGCCGACGAACTGCACCAGTTCGGCTACGGGCGCAACCGGTACTTCTATTCCTTCGTGGTGGCCCTGGTGCTGTTCACCCTCGGCTCGGTGTACGCGATCTACGAGGGCATCCACAAGATCCAGC
This sequence comes from Nocardia sp. SSK8, assembly GCF_037034205.1. Lineage (NCBI taxonomy): Bacteria > Bacillati > Actinomycetota > Actinomycetes > Mycobacteriales > Nocardiaceae > Nocardia > Nocardia sp. SSK8. The sequence goes on along the minus strand of NZ_JBAGKD010000009.1, from coordinate 215,791 downwards.
ATCCCGAGGAACTGAGTCAGCCGATCGTGGCGATCGTCATCCTCGGCATCGCGATCGGCCTGGAGACCTTCAGTTTCCTCACCGCCGTGCGGGAGTCCAAGCCGCTCAAGGGGTCAGCGAGCTGGTGGCGGTTCATCCGCAACTCGCGCAGCCCCGAACTGCCGGTGGTGCTGCTCGAGGACACCGGCGCGTTGATCGGTCTGATCATCGCCTTCGCCGCCGTCGGGCTGACCGTGGTCACCGACGACCCGATCTACGACGGTATCGGCACGCTGTGCATCGGTGTGCTGCTCGGCCTCATCGCGGTCGTGCTGATCGTGGAGATGAAGAGCCTGCTCATCGGTGAGGGTGCCACGCCCGACGAGGACCGCGCGATTCGCGAGAACCTGGTCGACGGCACGCTGATCACCTCGGTGATCCACCTGAAGTCGGAGTACCTGGGTCCGGAGGAGATGCTGGTCGCGGCCAAGGTGGCCATCGCGCCGGGGCTCGATATCGCCGGGGTCGCCGAGGCGATCGACGCGGCGGAGATGCGGGTGCGTACGGCGGTGCCGACCGCGCGACTGATCTACCTGGAACCCGACCTGTACCGCACGCTGTGATATCTGCGGCTTCGCCGCGGGGTTCTCGGCCCCTTGGGCCTCGCGGCCGAAAACCCGTGGTCGACACCGGGGGTGAAGTCGACGGGGCCGTACGGATCGGCGGGTAGCGTCGCCGGGTATGGCGGCGCAGGGCGAAGACAGCGCGATCGCGATCCTCGCGGCGCTGGGGGCGAACACCGGGATCATGATCGCGAAGTTCATCGGCGCGTTCATCACGGGGTCGTCGTCGATGCTGGCCGAGGCGGTGCACTCGGTGGCCGATACCGGCAACGAGGCGCTGCTGCTGCTCGGGCGCAAGCGGGCCGATCAACCGGCCGACTCGCTGCACCCGTTCGGGTACTCGCGCAACCGGTACTTCTATTCGTTCGTGGTGGCGCTGGTGCTGTTCACGATGGGCTGCCTGTTCGCGGTGAACGAGGCGATCCACAAGATCCGGTTCCCCGAGGAACTGGACTCGCCCACGGTGGCGATCGTGATCCTGCTGGTGTCGATGGTGCTGGAGGCGGCCAGTTTCCGGACCGCGCGCAGGCAGTCGGCCCCGCTCAAGGGCAAGCACTCGTGGTGGCATTTCATCCGCGATACCCGTAATCCGGAACTGCCGGTGGTGCTGCTCGAGGACGCGGGCGCGCTGGTGGGTCTGGTGTTCGCGCTGGCCGGGGTCGGGCTGACCATGCTCACCGGCAACGCGGTGTGGGACGGGGTGGGCACACTGTTCATCGGCCTGCTGCTGGGCACCAATGCCATCGTGCTCATCATCGAGACCAAGAGCCTGCTCATCGGCGAGGGCGTGACAGCCAAGGAGGACAGCGCGATCCGGGCCGCGCTGCTGGCCGATCCGCGGATCGTGCGGGTCATCCGGATGCAGACCCAGTACCTCGGGCCCAGCGATGTGCTGGTCAACGCGAAGATCGCCATGCGGCCGGGGCTCGATATCGCGGAGGTGGGCGCCGCCATCGATGCCGCCGACGAGCGGATCCACGAGGCGGCGCCGAACACCGGAACGGTCTATCTCGAACCGGACATGATCCGGCCGGGTAGCCGTCCCGATCGGTTGTGATCAGCGGGCGCGGTGATACGAGGGAGTCGCGCCGCGCAGCAAGTCGAGCGGGTCGGTGACGATGCCGAAACGCGTGCGCAGGACGTGCCCGGCCGCATGCAAGCCGCTCATGCCATGGACGCCGGGGCCGGGTGGGGTCGAGGACGAGCACAGGTAGGTGCCGGGGATCGGGGTGGAATAGGGGTTCCAGCGGGCCAGCGGGCGAAAGGCGGTCTGGCGCAGGGTCATCGCGCCCGCGGAGATGTCGCCGCCGACATAGTTGGCATTGTGGGCGGGCATGAAGGCGGCGGGGCGCACGTGGGTGGCCAGGATCAGGTCGCGGAAGCCGGGGGCGAAGCGTTCGACCTGGGCGATGACGGTCTCGCTGATATCGCGGTCGGAGCCGTTGGGCACGTGGGCGTAGGTGTAGAAGGTGTGCTGCCCGGCGGGAGCCCTGGTCGCGTCGACCACGCCGGGCTGGATGGCCAGCACGTACGGTCGGTCGGCGAATCGTCCCGCGGCGACCTGCTGTTCGGCCCGCATCGCCTCCGCGCGGGTGCCGACCAGGTGCAGGGTGCCCGCCAGGTCGGCGCCGGGCGCGGCCCAGGGCACCGGGCCCGACAGCGCGAAGTCGACCTTGCAGGCGGCGCCGCCGTAGCGGAAGCGGCTCAGGCGGTGGCGGTAGCGCTCGGGCACGCGGTCGCCGGTGATCCGCAGGAATTCGGCGGGCGAGGTGTCGAACAGGACGGCGCGGGCCGTGGCGAGTTCGGCGAAATCATCGACCCGGTGCCCGGTCACCACCTCGCCGCCGAGGCGTTCCAGTTCCGCGATCAGCGCGTTCGGGATGGCCTGGCTGCCGCCGCGCGGGATCACCCAGCCGCCCGCGTGGGCGAGGGTGCCCAGCAGCAGCGCCGCGCCGACCGCGGGCAGCGCGCGCGGCACGGTGATGGCGTGGGTGGCGACACCGGTGAGCAGCGCGGGCGCGACCTCGTCGTGAAAACGCTTGTTCCACAGCGGAGATCCCTGTTCGAGCAGGCGCAGACCGAAGCGGACGGCGGTGGGGATGCGGGTCGGCGGATGACGCAGGTCCGACATGGCCAGCTCGACCACGTCGGGCCAGCGCTCGACCAGGGGGGCGAACAGCGCGCGCCAGGCGGGGCCGTCGCGGCCGAGGTCGGCGACGGTGGATTCCAGGTTGCGCCAGGCCAGTCCGGCGATGCCACCGTCGAGCGGATGCGCGTAGGAGACGGTGGGCGCGAGCAGTTCCACACCGTGCGCGGCCAGGTCGAAGGCGCGGAAGAACGGCGACGCCAGGGCCATCGGGTGCGCGCCCGCGCAGACGTCGTGGTGGAAGCCGGGCAGGGTGAGCTCGGCGGTGCGCGACCCGCCACCGGCCTGCTCCTGGGCCTCCAGCACCCGCACCGACAGCCCGGCCCTGGCCGCGATCACCGCGGCCGCCAGGCCGTTCGGGCCGGAGCCGACCACTACGACCTCCGCCATCGATGTCCTCCCAGCTCGACGGATCTCTTGGTCTCCAACGTACGCGGGGCCCGGCAGGCACGCCGATGAGGTGGTGGTCACGGGCCTCAGCTCAGCGAGCTCCACATATCGACGAGCAGTTCGATGCGGCGCTCGCGGAGTTCGGGGCGCAATCGGCCGCTGCGGTCGAGGGTGACCAGGCCGTGCAGGGCGGCCCAGGCGGCTTCGGTGCGGGCGCCGAGCTCGTCGCCCTCGGCGGTGCCGCGGAACATCGCCTCCAAGGCGGCGAAGGCGTCGCGTAGCGGCTGGGGGGCGTCCAGGCCGAAGGTCAGGTCGGTGTCGAGCACGAACATGGCTTCGTAGCGGGCGGGATCGGCGTCGGCGAAGTCGAGGTAGGCGCGGGCGATCTTGTCGATCACCTCGCGCGGGGTGCGCGCGGCGTCGTGGGCGCGGCGCAGCACCACGGTGAGTTCGACGCAGCCCTCCAGCGCCACGGCGCCGACGATGGCGGCCTTGCCTGCGAAGTGGCTGTAGAGCACCGGCTGGCTGTACTCGATGCGCTCGGCGAGCTTGCGGATCGTCACCGCCTCCCACCCGTCGGCCGCCGACAGCTCCCTGGCCGCGTCGACGATGGCCTGCCGCCGCCCGGCGCGGTCGCGTTCCTTGCGCGTCTGCGTACTCATGCTCGAAATTCTAGCAAGGCTAGCGGTGTCGCTGACCTCGTTATCGGGGCGAAGGTCGCCGCGCAACACAACCAGTCGGTAGGGTCGCGGTTCTGGAACATCGAGGAACGAGGTCGGACGCACGATGCGACGAGGACGGCTGTCGCTCGCTGGGCAGGCCTTCGTCTGGCAGCTGGTGGTGCTGGCACTGATGATCGGCACGGGAACCGTGCTGGCGGTGCTCGACGCGCGCCACGACCACGATGTGGCGACCACGCTGCAGGTCCGCGACGTGGCGGTGACGGTGGCGCGCTCCCCCTCCACGCTGGCGGCGGTGAACTCGCCCTACCCGAGCGGGCTGCTGCAACCGACCACCGAGCGCATCCGGGTCGACACCGGCATGGACTTCATCGTGGTGATGGCCCCGGACCGCACCCGCTTCACCCACACCACCCCGGAGATGATCGGCAGGCCGTTCGTCGGCAATATCGACAAGGCGCTGGCCGGGCAGACCTTCACCGAGACCTTCACCGGCACGCTGGGCCCCTCGATCCGCGCGGTCACCCCGGTGCTGGACAACGGCAAGGTGGTGGCGCTGGTCTCGGCGGGGGTGACCCGGGCCAAGATCGGCACCCAGGTGACCTCGCAGGTGCCGGTCATCCTCGGGGTCTCCGCGGCGGGGCTGGCGCTGGCCGCGTTCTCCTCGTTCCTGCTCAGCCGCAGGCTGCGCCGCCAGACCCACGGCCTGGCCCCGGAGGAGCTGCGCGCGCTCTACGAGCACCACGACGCGGTGCTGCATTCGGTCCACGAGGGATTGGTGGTGTTCGGCGCGGACTCCGGGCCCGCCGAGGTGGTCAACGACCAGGCCCGCACCCTGCTCGACCTGCCCGACGGCCCGGTGCACCGCGGCGACCTGCCGGTCTCGCTGCAGCAGATGCGCTGGGGGGTGGTGCGCGACGAGACGCACGTGACCACCGACCGGGTACTGCTGGTGAACCAGGACGTGGTCACCTGGGAGGGCAAGGCCATCGGCACGGTCCTCACCATCCGCGACCAGACCGAACTGCGCGCGGTGCTCGGCGAGCTCGACTCGGTGCGCGGCTTCGCCGAATCGCTGCGCGCGCAGGCGCACGAGGCGGCCAACCGGCTGCACACCGTGGTCACCATGGTGGAGCTGGGCCGCCCCGAGGAGGCCGTCGCCTTCGCCACCGCCGAACTGAAGCTCTCGCAGGTGCTCATCGACCGGCTGCTGGCCGCGGTCGGTGACGCGGCGCTGGCCGCGCTGCTGCTCGGCAAGGTCGACCAGGCCGCCGAACGCGGGGTGGGCCTGGCCATCACCGAGGACACCGCGCTGGACTCCACCGACCCGCTCTCCGCCCAGGAGACCGTCACCCTGGTGGGCAATCTGATCGACAATGCCATCGACGCCGCCGCGGGCACCGTGGACAAGCGGGTGGAGGTGTCGGTGCATCACCGCGACGGGGACCTGGTGGTCCGGGTCGCCGACAGCGGACCGGGAATGTCCGCGCAGATGTTCGTGCGGGCCGCCGAACGCGGCTACACCACGAAATCCGACCACGCCGGGCTGGGCCTGGCGCTGGTGCACCGCCTCGTCGATCGGCACGGCGGTGCCATCACCACCACGGCCGCACCACACAGCGCGGTCATCGTTCGTATTCCGTTGAGGGAGAAGCCATGATCCGCGTCCTGATCGTCGAGGACGAGCCGTTGATCGCGCAGGCCCACCGGGCCTATCTCGAACGGCTCGACGGTTTCGTCACCGGCGGGGTCGCGCACACCGGCCGCGACGCGCTGGCGCTGGCGGCCGAGGCCATCGACGCGGACAAGCCGTTCCACCTGGTGCTCATGGATATCGGGCTGCCCGATATCAGCGGCCTCGAGGTGGCCGCGGCGCTCAACGCGCTGGAACCACGCCCGGACGTCATCGCGATCACCTCCGCGCGCGAGCTGACCATGGTGCGCAACGCGGTGGCCCACGGCGTGGTGCTGTACCTGCTCAAGCCGTTCACCTTCGCCGCCTTCCGCGAGAAGCTGGAACGCTACCGCGATTTCGACACCGCCCTGCCCGCGGGCGAGGCGGCCCTGTCGCAGTACGACATCGACCGCGCGCTCGGCGCCCTGCGCACCGCCGACCAGCGCGCGGGCGCGCCCAAGGGCGTCGTCCAGCACACCCTCGAGGAGGTGTCGCGGGCCGTCCGCTCGGCCGAGTCCGGCATCACCGCCACGGACGCGGCGGCCGTCGTCGGCGTCTCCCGGATCACCGCCTGGCGCTATCTGGAGAAGCTGGCCGATGACGGATTGGCCGAGCGCCGCGCGGATTACGGCCGTGCGGGCCGCCCCAAGACCCGCTACCGCTGGCGCGCGGGCGCGTAAGGCTCCGACGCGCCGGGCGAATCGTCGAATCAAGCCCTGGCATCCGCGTGCGGGGCGGCCGGCCAGGCTCACGACCCGCCAGCGCACACGGGCGCGGGCGCGGGCGTAAGCCCGTGGCGCGCAAGGCAGCTCGCCGGGCGGACCGTCGAATCTGGCCTCACCCCCGGCGGGCGGCGCCCGCTAAGTCGTCGGGGGCGGTGGTGCGGGCGATGGGGCCCAGGTCGACCGGCATGTGTTCGTAGCCGTGCAGGGTGAACAGGTTTCGGCGGGTGGGCTCGCCGCGCAGGCGCAGGTCCGGGTAGCGCTCGTAGAGGGCGCGCAGGGCGTGGACGGCTTCCATGCGGGCCAGGCTGGCGCCGAGGCAGGAGTGGATGCCGCTGCTGAAGGACACGTGGTCCTTGGCATTGGGGCGGGTGATGTCGAAGCGGTGCGGGTCGGCGAAGACCGCCGGGTCGCGGTTGGCGCCCGCCAGCGACACGATGACGGTGCTGTCGGCGCGGATCCGCACACCGTCGATCTCGACATCCTCGAGCGTCTGCCGGGCGGTGGTCTGCACGGGCGGATCGAACCGCAGCGTCTCCTCCACCACGGCACCCCAGCGGTCAGGGTCGGCCTGGGCCAGGGCGAGCTGGTCGGGGTGGGCCGACAGGGCCGCGATGGCATTGCCGATGAGGTTGACCGTGGTCTCGAACCCGGCACCCATGAGCAGGCTCGCGCTGGCCTGGAGCTCGCGCAGGCTCAGGTCACCGGAGGTGACCAGGGTGGACAGGATGTCCTCGCCCGGGTTCTCCCGCAGCTTGGCGATGTGGGCGGCCAGATAGTCGTCCATGGACTCGATGGCCGCCAGCGCGGCGCGGTAGGTGCGCCACGAGGTGCCGATATCGAGCAGCGGGGTGACCCGGTCGCCCCAGCGCAGGAACAGCTCACGGTCGGCGGCCGGGAAACCGAGCATCTCGGCGATGATCGCGATGGGCACCCGGGCCGCGAAATCGGTGATCAGGTCGACCGAACCGTGCGCGGGCATGGCGTCGAGCAGTTCGGCGGTGACCACCTCCACCCGATCGCGCAGCCGGGCGATGGCACGCGGGGTGAACGCCGAGGCCACCGGCTTGCGCATCCGGGTGTGCTCGGGCGGGTCCAGCACCAGCATGGACGGCGGCTCGACCGGATTCGGCGGCACCGCCACCCCGTCGGCGAGCTTGCGCCACGGCGCCGGGACGTCCTGGGTGATGGCCGGGCGCACGCCGAAGCGGTTGTCGCGCAGGATGGCTCGCACCTGGGCGTGCTCGAAGGTGACGTACGCCAGCGGCGTCCGGCGCAGGCCACCGCCCTGGGCGCGCAGCTCGTCGATCAGCGGGTAGGGATCGTGCAGGCCCTGCTGCCCGCTGAGCAGCAGGGCGAAGGGGTCCGCGCGCCACCGGCGCCAGCCCAGGATGGCCCGGGGCGCCCCGTGCTCGGCCGACCATCGCCACCAGTACCGAGGAATCATCGCCACCCCTTTGTGCCGTCATGTCCGAACGTGCCATTCACGGTACCGACACCCTGTGACACGCGACACGTCCCGCGGAAGGAGCCCGACCTATACCCGGGTAGGAGACGGCGACATACGCACAGTGCGCGGACGGGCCGGGAAACCGGTGCGTGGCGGGCACCGGTCGGGACTCCGCGCGGCCGGGCGGGTCAGCGCCGCACCGTGACACGTTCGGTCGCGACGCGATGGGCCACCGCGGCGGGGTCGGGATTGACCACCTGCACCAGCGACGCCCCCGCGTACAGCACCGCGATGTACCCGTCGATCAGCTCGTCCACGGTCTCCCACGGCGAGCTCGACAACACCCGGTCCCCGGCCGAGATGCCCTGCAACTGGGCGGATCTGCGGGCCGCGTCGAGCACCTCGCCGACGGAGAGCCCATCGAGCGCCGCGCGGAAACCGCCGGGGCGGAACTGATCTCCGTGCACGCGCACCGCGGTCGCGAAATCGGTGACGCCCGGCGGCAGATCGCGCACCGGTGTGCCCATGGCGTCCAGCGACAGCACCGCCACCTCGCCCACCCCGTCGACGTCGTCGAGCCGGTCGGGGGTGACCAGCGCGAGGTCGGCGTCGGGATCGGGGGTGAGGACCACCTCGGTGCCCGCCCACCAGCAGCCCAGCAGCACCGCGGCGGTCTGCCAGTGCGCGGGCAGCGGCACCGCGACCCGGGCGCCGGGACTGAGCGCGAACTCGTCGCGGATCAGATTGGCGGTCTTGGCCGCCCAGTTGGCCAGCGTCAGGCCGGACAGCTCGATCCGGGCGCCGGTCGCGTCGTCGTACCAGGTGACGCGCGGGCCCGCGGGGTCGCGTTCGAGGATCGGGTCGAGGAGCGTATCGGTCAGCGTCGAATTCGGCTCACGCATGGATCAGTTCACACATTTCGGTCCGTTCTGGCCAGCGTCGATCGGCGGGGCGGGCGGTACCGGCGTCGCGGTCGCCGAGGAGGACGTGGAGTCGAAGTCGAACATGCCCGCCGCGCTCGAGCCGGGACCAGAGTAGTCGCTCGCCAGGACAACGCTCACCGTATCCGCCGACAGCGACGAATCCGCGACGACGGTGAGACCACCGAGCGCCTCGGCCACCGCGGCGGCCTTCGGATCGGCGGAGTCGGCGGCGAGCACTCGGCTCGAGCTCACGCTGCCACCGGTGTAGTTACCCACCGTGCCCTCACCGAAACCCTTGCCGATCAGCGCGGTCGACACCTTGCCCGCCAGACCGGTGGCGCCACCGGCGTTGTAGACGCTGACCGTCACCGTCGACGGGTCGATCTTCGGGGTGTTCTCAACCCTCTCCGGCTCCTCGCCGACCAGCCCGCTGACGTAGGCCTGCACGGTCTTCGGGTCCACCCGCACCACCGACTCGCCCGCCGTGGTCATGCTGTTGAGATCGGCCACCGGGATGGTCTCGAATTCCACCTTGCCACCGGAGAGATCCTTGAGCTGCTGCAGGAAGGCCAGCACGTCCCAGTCCTCGTCGAGCACCACCGTGCGCCCGACCGCCTCGCTGAGCTCGCCGAGCTTGCCCGGATTGGCCAGCACCCTGGCATTGAGCAGCTGCCCGACCAGCTGGGCCATGAACACCTGCTGACGCACGATGCGATCGATGTCACCGCGCTGTAGCCCGTGCCGCTGGCGCACGAAGCTCAGCGCCTGCTGCCCGTCCAGGCGCTGCTGCCCGGCGGGGAAGTCCGCGCCCGACATGGGTTCGTCCACCGCCTCGTTCAGGCACACCTCGACCCCGCCCACGGCATCGGTGAGCAGCACGAAGCCCAGCAGGCTGACCTCGGCGTAGTGGTCGACGGTGATGCCGGTGAGGTTGGCCACCGACTTGATCAGCGCCTGCCTGCCCGCCTTGGTCGACTCCTTCTCCGCCTCGCTCTCGGAACTGCCCTTCGCCAGCAGTTTCGCGCGTTCGGTCTCCTTGGTGGCGCCGTAGGCGGAGTTGATCTTGGCCTTGCCCTGGCCGGGCACGTCGACGTAGGAGTCGCGCGGGATCGAGATGGCGGTGGCCGAGCGGCCGTCGTTGGGCACCCGGACCAGCACGATGGTGTCGGTATTGGTGCCCACCTCGTCACCAGCGTGCAGCATGGCGCGCTCCGCGGTGGTGAGCGGGTTGCCGTGCGCGTCGGTGCGGCTGTCCACGCCGACGAGCAGGATGTCGACCGCGCCGTCGCGGCCGCCGCCCAGGCCGAGCCCGCCGATCCGGTCGATATTGGCGATGAGGTTGTCGACACTGCGCCAAGCGAATCCGGTGAGCGCCAGCACCAGCACAGCCGAGATCGCCACCATGAGTTTCGCGGGACCCACCGCGCCCATCGGGGTGCTCACCGCTGGTGGTCGTGTCGACTCTCGCACTCGCGCATCCTCTCGACGAACTCCGCGCCCGGCACCGCACCTGTCCCCCGGAATACCCCGTCACCTGGCAGCCATCACAGGCTAACCAACAGTTACCACAGTCGGGCCCAACCGCAGGTGCCCCGGCGTGCCAGACTTGCCGCGTGAACGCCGATTTCCCCGACCCCGCTCGCCTGATCGTAACCGGCGCGCGCGGCCTGCTGGGGCGAGAGATCCTGCGCCTGGCACCCGCGGCCGCGGGCTTCGGCCGCGCCGAGCTCGACATCACCGACCGGGCCGCCGTGGACGCCGTGCTCACCCCGGGCGCGGTGGTGCTCAACTGCGCGGCCTACACCGCCGTCGACGCCGCCGAGACCGACCGCGAGGCCGCCTTCGCCGCCAATGCCACCGGACCGGCCGTCCTGGCCGCTGCCTGCGCCGACGCGGGCGCCCGGCTCGTGCACGTCTCCACCGATTACGTCTTTCCCGGGACCGCGCACACACCCTACGAACCCGGCGATCCGACCGGCCCCGCCACCGTCTACGGCGCCTCCAAACTGGCGGGCGAGCAGGCCGTGCTGGCGCGGCATCCCGCTGCGCAGGTGGTGCGCACGGCCTGGGTGTACGGCGGTGTCGAGGGGGATTTCGTCGCCACGATGCGCAGGCTCGAGCGCGAACGCGAGACCGTCAGCGTCGTCGACGACCAGCTGGGCTCGCCCACCAGCGCCGCCGATCTGGCCGCCGCGCTGCTGGAACTGAGCACCCGCCCGGATGCCCCGCGTGTGCTGCACGCCACCAATTCCGGGGCCGCCACCTGGTTCGACCTGGCCGTCGCCGTGTTCACCGAGCTCGGCGCCGACCCCGCCCGGGTGCTGCCGTGCGACTCCGGCGCCTTCCCCAGACCCGCACCGCGCCCGCCCTATTCGGTGCTGTCCCCCGCCGCCTGGAACGCGGCCGGGCTCACCCCGCTGCGGTCCTGGCGTCGCGCACTCACCGCCACACTGCGCGGCTTGTCCGACTAGGCTCCGCAGTCGTGAACGCAGCCGACGCAGCCGATTCTCCAGCCCCCGCGAGCCTCGCGGTCGTCACGGTGACCTATTCACCGGGCGAGCACCTCGAGCATTTCATCACCACCCTGGCCGGTGCCACCAGCGAGAAGCCGCAGGTGATCCTGGCCGACAACGGGTCCACCGACGGTGTCCCCGAGCTGGTCGCCGAGGCCAACGCACACGTGCGGCTGCTGCGCACCGGCGGCAATATCGGCTACGGCGGTGCCATCAACCGGGCCGTGGCCGAGATCGATCCGTCGATCGAGTTCGTGATCCTGGCCAACCCCGACATCCGCTGGGGCGTGGATTCCATCGACACCATGCTCGCGGCCGCCAAACGCTGGCCGCGGGCGGGTGCAATCGGGCCGATGGTGCGCGAGCCGGACGGCAGCGTCTACCCCTCCGCGCGCCGGGTCCCCGGCCTGGCCGACGGCGCCGGGCACGCCGTGCTGGGCACCATCTGGCCGAAGAACCCCTGGTCGGTGCGCTATCGCCAGGAGAACGAGCAGATCTCCGAGCGGATCGTGGGCTGGCTGTCGGGCTCGTGCCTGCTGGTGCGCCGGGCCGCCTTCGACACCATCGACGGCTTCGACTCGCGTTACTTCATGTACATGGAGGACGTGGACTTCGGCGACCGCATGGGCAAGGCGGGCTGGCACAATGTGTTCGTCCCGGACGCCGAGGTGACCCACGCCAAGGGCCACGCCGCGGGCAAGCACCCGGAGATCATGCTCCCGGCGCATCACGCCAGCGCCTACCGCTTCCAGGCCGACCGGCATCCGCACTGGTGGCAGGCCCCGTTGCGGAGCGCGTTGCGCGCCGGACTTGCGGTTCGCTCCAGGATTGCGGTTCGATCGGCGCTGCGCGAGAAAGCGCGCACCGGCGTCTGAGTGAGACGCCGTTCACTGTGAACAGGGGAAACTCGATGGCAGGCAACTCAGGCACCGACGCGGTCATCCTCGTCGGCGGACAGGGCACGCGGCTGCGTCCGCTCACCCTCTCGGCGCCCAAGCCGATGCTGCCGACGGCCGGGCTGCCCTTCCTGACCCACCTGCTGGCCCGCATCGCCGAGGCCGGGATCACCCACGTGGTGCTGGGCACCTCGTTCAAGGCCGAGGTCTTCGAGGAGCACTTCGGCGACGGCGCCGAGCTCGGGCTCGAGATCGAGTACGTCACCGAGACCGAGCCGCTCGGGACCGGTGGCGGCATCCGCAATGTGCTGCCCAAGCTGCGCGCGGACAATGTGATGGTCTTCAACGGTGATGTGCTCGGCGGCACCGATCTGGGTGCGATCCTCGACACCCACGAGAAGTCCAACGCCGATGTCACCCTGCATCTGGTCCGGGTCAGCGACCCGCGCGCCTTCGGCTGCGTGCCGACCGACGCCGACGGCCGGGTCACCGCGTTCCTGGAGAAGACCCAGGATCCGCCGACCGACCAGATCAACGCGGGCTGCTACGTGTTCCGCCGCGAGTACATCGAGAAGATCCCGTCCGGTCGCCCGGTGTCGGTGGAGCGCGAGGTCTTCCCCGCGCTGCTGGCCGAGGGTGCCCGGGTGCAGGGCCACGTCGACGCCTCCTACTGGCGGGACATGGGCACCCCCGAGGACTTCGTGCGCGGCTCGGCCGACCTGGTCCGTGGCATCGCGCCCTCGCCCGCACTGCCGGGTCAGCGGGGCGAGTCGCTGGTGCATCCCGGCGCGGGTGTCGCGCCGGGCGCGCTGCTGATCGGCGGCACCGTGGTCGGCCGGGGTGCCGAGATCGGCGCCGGTGCCCGGCTGGACGGCGCGGTCATCTTCGACGGCGCGATCGTGGAAGCGGGCGCGACCGTGGAACGCTCCATCGTCGGCTTCGGCGCCCGGATCGGTCCGCGCGCCCTGGTGCGCGACGGCGTCATCGGTGACGGCGCCCAGGTCGGCGCCCGCTGCGAGCTCCTGCGCGGCGCCCGCGTGTGGCCGGGCGTGGAGATCCCCGACGGCGGCATCCGGTTCTCGACCGACGTCTGAACGCGAGCGTGTCCGCTGTCGACCTGACCAAGAAGCCGTCTCGCGTCGGAAAGCCGCGCCGCCGCGGTTGGCGGATTCTCGGCAGCGCGCTCGAGTGGCTGTTCGGCCTGCTGTTCTGAGCGGCTAGCTGAAGCCGACCGCCTGGTCACCCCAGGCCGAGTGCAGGTAGGCGTCGGGGTTGTCGACGACGCGGTCGATGGTGTCGATCAGCAGCGTCGTGCGGGCGGCGGGGCGGTAGTACGGCCAGTGCTTGGAGCCGTCGAGGGCGGCCGGGACACCGTGTTCGGCGAAGGCCAGCCAGCGCCGCTGCATGCGACCCGAGACCGCGATCGAGACCTTGCGGCCGCCGAGCCAGAAGGTCGGGTCGTGGTTGAGGGTGCCGAAATTGCCGAAGACATACGGCAATTCGGTGGCGTGTCCGGCGCCGACGCGGGCCGCCTTGAGCATCGGGGTGGCGTAGTCGAAGCGGTACATCCAGGTCGGCGAGTGCTGGGCGTGCGCCTCGGCCACCCAGGCCGCGGGCATCCGGAAGGCCGCGTCGGTCGACATGGCCAGCGCGCCCCTGGTCTTGGCGAGATCCGGGTAGGCCGAGGTGATCTCGGCGATGCGCTCGGGTGACATCTCCGGATGCGAGGCGGCCACATCGCGCAGCATGGCGTTCACCGCGTCGGGGGTCACCGGCATGATCGGGGAACGCAGCACCCGGAACAGCGAGGCCTCGTCCCGATTGGTCCCGATCAGCAGCGGCACCCGGTGCGAGCGACCCTGCTGGAAGCGGTCGATCGGATATCCGGGCAGCAGATCGCCGTCGACCACCGGCGCCGCCGCGAGCCTGCCCGGTTCCCGGATGGGCACCTCGTCCAGCAGCACCGCGCCCACCTCGACCAGCCGCTCGACCGGCAGTTCCAGCAGCTGCGCGGTATCGTCCGGGCCGAGTTCGAGCAGTTCGAGATAGCGCTGGGCGACCACGGCGGCGCGTTCCTGCCCGAAGACGGTGGTGGCGGGCGGGCTCTGCGCGATCGCCTTGTGGAACAGCCCGGCGGCGGCGGGCGAGGTGAGCAGCGCGGTCACACAGCCCGCGCCGGAGGACTCCCCGAAGACGGTGACATTGCCCGGATCGCCCCCGAAGGCGGCGATATTGTCGCGGACCCAGGCCAGCGCGGCCAGCTGATCGTGCAGGCCGAGATTCGGGGTGAACTCCGCACCGAACGACGACAGGTCGAGGAACCCGAGCACGCCGAGCCGGTAGTTCACCGAGACCACCACCACCTCGCCCGCCTCGGCGAGCTTGCGGCCGTCGTAGATGGCCTGCGCGGCGGTGCCGAGGCAGTAGGCGCCGCCGTGCAACCACACCATCACCGGGCGGGGTTCGGCGTCGCTCGGTTCGGGACGCGGCGACCAGACATTGACCCACAGGCAGTCCTCGCCCATCCGCAGATCCGAGTCGACCGGCACCATCGAGCCCATGGCCTGCGGGGCGATCTCACCGAATACCGCGCAATCGCGCACCCCCTCCCACGGCTCGGGCGGGCGCGGCTTCGCGAAACGGTGCGGTCCGGCGGGGGGCGCGGCGTAGGGGATGCTGCGCCAGACCGCGACCGGTCCGTCCCAGATCCCGCTGACGGTGCCGTCCTGGGTGTGTGCCATCGGTTCGGCCTCGGGTGCCCGCACCTCGGGCTCGATCTCGGGCTGAATGCTCATCGCACACCTCCTAGCCGGCGCGACCGCACGGGTGCCTGGGGATTAGCTCCGCCGGTCACAGCACCTGGTGACTTCCTACGAGCGTACGTGTGGACGCCAGGAACACGCCCTCAACGCACCATTCCCGCAGGTAACAGTTACTCCGTGGAACGCCAACGATGTCCGGATCCATCCACGGGGCCGACGGTCACACCGGTTTTCCGCGCGCCGGACAGCGAAAAATCGGCTGCCGTCCGGAGGATCCCCTCCGGACGGCAGCCGTCCCCACGCCCGTTAGCTGGAAATACGCTGTGGTTCGTCGCCCACGTAGGCCGCCCACAGCCGCCGGTACGGCCCGTCCACGGCGAGCAGCTCGGCGTGCGTACCGACCTGCACCAGCGATCCCGAGCCGACCACCGCGATCAGGTCCGCGTCGGCGGCGGTGGCCAGCCGGTGCGCCACCACGAGGGTGGTGCGGCCCGTGGTCAACACGTCGACGGCAGCGCGCACCCTGGCCTCGGTGGCCAGATCCAGCGACGCGGTCGCCTCGTCCAGGATGAGGATGTCCGGGTCGACGAGCTGGGCCCTGGCCAGCGCGAGCAGCTGCCGCTGCCCCGCCGACAGGCTGCGCCCGTGCGCCCCGATGGACTGGTAGTAGCCGTGTTCGAGCGCGGCGATCATCTCGTGCGCGCCCACCGCCCGCGCGGCCCATTCGATCTCGGCGGGTTCGGCCTCGGGCCGTCCGTAGGCGATGGCCTCGCGCACGGTGTCGCCGAACAGGAACGGTTCCTGCGGCACCACCCCGAGCCGCTTGCGGAAGTCGCGCAGCCGGAACCGCCGGATGTCGACACCGTCGACCAGCACCGCGCCCTCGGTCGGGTCGTAGAACCGCGCCAGCAGCTTGACCAGCGTCGACTTGCCCGCGCCCGTCTCCCCCACCAGCGCGACCTTCTGGCCCGGTTCGATCCGCAGGTCGAGCCCGTCGAGCACGGTCTTGTCGCGCGCGGCGTAGCCGAAGCTCACTGCGCGCAGCTCGATGGCGCCGTCCAGGCGGGTCACCGGCAGCGGGTCGTCGGCCTCGGGGGTGTCCACCGGTGTACGCAGCAGCTCACCGATCCGGTCGACGCCGACCACGGCCTGCTGGTAGCTGTCGAAGACCTGCGAGAGCTGCTGGATCGGGGCGAACAGCAGCTCGATGTAGAGCAGGAACGCGATGAGCGTGCCCGCGGTGAGCAGGTCGTCGCGCACCTGGTGCACCCCGACGGCGAGGACTGCGGCGGTGGCGATCACCGACATCAGCTCGATGCACGGGAAGAACACCGCCATCAGCACCTGCGAGCGCAACCGGGCCGTGCGGTAGGCCCAGGACCGGCGCTCGAACTCGGTCTGGTTCACCGCCTCGCGGCGGAACGCCTGGGTGACGGTGATGTTGTCGACATTCTCCTGCAGGTAGGCGTTGACCGCGCTGACCCGCTCCCTGGCCAGGTTGTAGGCGGGCACCGAGGCCCGCCGGAACGCGACCGTCGCCACCGCGAGCACCGGCAGCAGCGCGAGCACCACCACGGCCAGCCCGGCATCGATCACCAGAAGCGCGGCGACCACACCGGCGATGGTGACGGTGCTGGTCAGCGCGGTGGCCAGGCCGGTTTGCAGGAAGGCCGAGAGGCCGTCCACATCGGTGGTCATCCTGGTCATGATCCGGCCGCCGAGCTCGCGCTCGTAGTACTGCAGACCGAGGCGTTGCAGGTGGGCGAAGGTCTTCACCCGCAGCCCGTAGAGCAGCCGCTCCCCGGCCCGCCCGGTGACGCGCACCTGCGCCACACTGATCGCCCAGTCGATCACCACCACCGCGATGGCCAGCGCCGCCGCGCCGAGCACCACATCGCGCGCCCCGGCCAGCACGCCGTGGTCGATGCCGTAGCGCACCAGGAACGGGATCAGCACCTGGGCGATGGCGTCGAGGCCGACCAGGCCGAGCCCGGCCAGCAGCGGCCAGGTGAACGGGCGCAGCAGGCGCGGCAGCGAGAAGGCGGTGTCGGGGGTGTGCGAGAACGAGCGGTCGACCTCGGGTTCGCCCGAGACCGGCGGCAGGCGATCGAGCAGGGCGACGAGGTCGCCGGTGGGCGGCGCGCTCGCCATCATGCCGCCCCCGGCGCCACCGCCCGGACCGGCGGGCGCGCCCGCCGACCGACGCGCGAAGGCCCTGGCCAGATGTTCCATGGTGCGGTCGTCGCTCTCGTCGACTTCCGGTGCCACCCAGAGCTCTTCGGTGGCCACCCGCGCGGTGTCGCGCTGCGGGTCGGCGCCGATGCCCACCACTTCCGGCGGGGTGAACAGCGCGCGGAACAGCTCCCCGGAGTGCTGGAGTTCGCGCAGCGTGCCCAGTTCGGCGACCCGGCCGCCGTCGAGCACGGCCACCCGGTCGGCCAGTGCCAGCGTCGAGAGCCGGTGGGCCACCACGATGGTCGTGCGCTTGGTGAGCTCCGCGCCGACGCGCTGGTAGATCAGTTCTTCGACCTGGGCGTCGATAGCCGAGGTGGCGTCGTCGAGCACCAGGATCGGGGCTTCGGTGAGCAGCGCGCGGGCCAGCGCGATCCGTTGACGTTGGCCGCCGGAGAGGCGTTGGCCGCGTTCGCCGATGGTGGTGTCCAGACCGTGCGGCAGCGCGGTGACGAACTCGTCGGCGGCGGCCAGATACAGGGCGTGCCAGACCTGCTCGTCGGTGGCCGCTGGCCTGCCGTAGGCGACATTGGCTCGGATGGAGTCGGCCATCAGGTGGGTGTCCTCGAAGACCATCGCCACCTGGGCGCGCGGATCGGCCAGCGTGCGCAGGTCGACACCGTCGAACCGCACCGCTCCCGCGTCGGGTTCGAGCAGGGCGGGCAGCAGCGACACCAGGATCGTCTTCCCGCTGCCCGCCCCGCCCGCGATGGCGACGGTCTCGCCGGAGCCGATCGTCAAGTCGAGCCGGTCGAGAATCGGGGTGGTGTCGAAACCGAAGCTGACGGCATCGAATTCGATCGACGGCGGCCCGGCGACGCCCTGCGTCATGGCTTCGACGCGCACCGGGTCGGTGCCCCCAACGGCGGGAACAGCGTCGGCGTCCGGCGCCTCGATCACCTCGCGTACCCGGTCCAGCGAGGCCTTGCCCTGCTGGCTCACCGTGAGCAGCATGGAGAACTGCCGCACCGGACCCACGAAGGCGCTCAGATAGGTCATGAAGGCGAGAAACGTGCCGAGCGTGATGGATTGACGTAGCGCGAGCAGCCCACCGACGATCAGGATCAGCGCCTGCCCGGCGGCGGGAATCGCCTGCACGAGCGGGGTGAACCGGCTGGTGATCCGGGTAACCCGCAACCGCGAGCGATACAGCACCCGCGCGCTGGCGCCGAGCTCATCGAGTTCGTAGCGCTCCTGCCCGAACCCCTTCACCACCCGCACCCCGGCCACCGCCGCCTCGACCCGCATGGCGACCTCGGCCGCGCGGGCCTGGGCGTCCCAGTTGGCCGGGAAGAGCTGACGCTGGCTGCGCCGGGTGACGATCCACAGCACCGGCAGCACCAGCAGCGCGATCACGGTGAGCGCCGGTGACATCACCGTCATCAGCACCAGCACCGCAACCAGCAGCGCCACATTGCCCGCGATCATCGGGATGAGCTGCAGGAACATCTGGATCAGCGTCACATCGGTGATCGCCCGGCTCACCACCTGCCCGGTGCGCAGCTGGGCCTGCTCGCGCCCGTCCAGGCGCAGCAGCGCCGCGAACAGGTCACGGCGCAGGTCGTGCTGCACCCCGAGCGAGAGTTCCGAGGACGCCACCCGCCGCGCGTAGGACGCGCCGAACCGCGCGCCGCCCAGCACCAGCAGCACCACCACCCACGGCGTCACCGACGCGGCGGTGGCACTGAGGGTGTCGACCACGTGCCGCACCACCAGCGGCAGCGCCGCGGTGAGCAGCGCCGCCGCCAGCGCACCGGTGTAGCTGACGATCACCAGCCGCCGGTGCTCGAGACAGCGCGCGAGCAGGTAGCGAATCCAATCCGATCTCATCGGGCGGCCACGAGCGTGTCCGCGGTGTCGAATTGGTTGGCGGGCCGGGCGAGGCCGTAGTGGCCGCGCAGGGTGGTCTCGGTGTATTCGGTGCGGAACAGGCCGCGCTCCTGCAGGATCGGGACCACCTCGTCGACGAAACGTTCCAGGCCAGAGGGCAGTACGGCGGGCATGATGTTGAACCCGTCGGCCGCGCCCTGCCGGTACCAGTCCTCGATGGCGTCGGCGACCTGCACCGCGGTGCCCGCGAAGGTGCGGTGGCCGCGACCACCACCGAGCCGGGCGATGAGCTCGCGCAGGGTGAGCCGTTCGCGGCGAGCCAGATTCACGATGAGGGTGAAGCGGCTCTTGGCGCCCTCGATATCGTCCTCGGTGGGCAGGTCCTCGGGCAGCTCGGCGTCGAGGTCGAGCTCGTCGATGGGCAGTTTGAACCGTTCGGCGAGCTGCTTGCGCGCGTATTCCGGCGAGATCAGCCGGGCCAGTTCGGCATCGAGCGCTTTGGCCTCCTCCTCGGTGTCCCCGATGATCGGGACGATGCCGGGCAGGATCTTGATGGTCTCCGGATCGCGACCCGCGGCGACGGTGCGCGCCTTCAGATCGGTGTAGAACGCCTTGGCGTCCTCGAGGGTCTGCTGCGCGGTGAACACCGCCTCGGCGTAGCGGGCGGCGAACTCCTTACCGTCCTCCGACGAACCCGCCTGCACCAGCAGCGGATAGCCCTGCGGGGAGCGCGGCACATTGAGCGGGCCGTCGACGCGGAAGTGCTCGCCGTGGTGCAGGATCTTGCGCACCTTGGACGCGTCGGTGTGGATGCCGAGTTCCTTGTCGGCGAGCACGGCGTCGTCGTCCCAGCTGTCCCACAGCTTGGTGGCGACCTCGACGAACTCGGCGGCCTTCTCGTAGCGCAGCTTGTGCTCGGGGGTGTCGTCGAGACCGAAGTTGCGCGCGGCGTCCCCACCGGCGGTGGTGACGATGTTCCACCCGGCCCGGCCGTTGCTGGCCCAGTCCACCGAGGAGAACCGGCGGGCCAGGTTGTAGGGGTCGTTGTAGCTGGTGGACGCGGTCGCGATGAGACCGATGCGGCTGGTCTGCACGGCCACGGCGGTCAGGATCACCGTGGGCTCGAGCTTGCCGCTCGGCCTGCGGCCGGGATCACCCATCAGTACCGGGCTGTCGGCGAAGAAGATCGAATCGAGTTTGCCGCGCTCGGCGGTCTGCGCGAGCTTGACGTAGTAGTCGATATCGGTGTGCGCGTGCGGGTCGCTCTCGGGCAGCCGCCAGGCCGCCTCGTGATGACCGACCGACATCAGGAACGCGTTGAGGTGCAGATATTTGGACATGGATGTGCCTTTCGGGCCGCGCCGTCGAGAGATCAGGCGACGGTGGCGGGTTCGAGGATGACGTCGTCGGCGACACCGAGCGCGGTGAGCAGGGTGCGCCGGACGCGCTGGAAGGCGGGCAGACTCGCGTCGCGGCCGCCGGGCAGATCGACGAGGAGGTCCACGGACAGCTTGCCCTCGTCGAGCACGAGCACCCGGTCGGCCAGCGCGACCGCCTCGTCGACATCGTGGGTGACCAGCAGGACGGTCGGCCGGTGCCGGGCGATCAGATCCCGCAGCAGCGCGTGCATCTTGATCCGGGTGAGCGCGTCGAGCGCGCCGAAGGGTTCGTCGGCCAGCAGCAGGTCGGGCTCGCCGACCAGCGAGCGGGCCAGCGAGACCCGCTGCTGCTCACCGCCGGAGAGTTCGCTGGGCCAGGCCCGTTCGCGTCCGGCCAGGCCGACCTCGGCCAGCACCTGCTCGGCGGCGGGCCGCCGGGTGCGCGGCTGCCCGTAGAGCACATTGGGCAGCACCCGCTGCCAGGGCAGCAGCCGCGAATCCTGGAACACCACCGAGGTTTTCGCGGGCACACGCAGGGTGCCATCGCCGTCGACGTCGTAGTCGAGCCCGGCCAGGGCCCGCAGCAGCGTGCTCTTGCCCGAGCCACTGCGCCCGAGCAGGGCGACGAACTGGCCCGCCGGAATGGTCAAGTCGATGGAGTCGAGCACCGCCCGGTCACCGAACCTGCGGGTCAGTCCGCGCACGGCCACCCCGGCGACCTTCGCCTCGGTCACCCCGCGATCGTGCGTCGCCATGACAGCACCTTTCGTTCCAGCAGCCGGATCGCCGAGTCCGAGATCAGGCCGAAGACGCCGTAGACCACCAGGCCGACCAGGATCACATCGGCCTGTCCGTAGTTCTGGGCGTTGGTCATCATCTTGCCGAGGCCGTCGGTCGCGTTGACCGTCTCGACCACGATCAGCACCAGCCACGCGCTGGTCACCGAGAGCCGCAACCCGAGGAAGAAGCCGGGCAGTGAGCCGGGGATCACCACGCTGCGGATGAACTCCGCCCGCGACACCCCCTGCACCTCGGACAGTTCCACCAGTTTCTGGTCGATCGTGGTGAGCGAGGCGTGGGTCTGGATGTACATGTGCACGATCACGCCGAGGGTGATGAGCACGACCTTGAACTGCTCGCCGATGCCCAGCCACAGGATCATCAGCGGGATCAGGCCCAGGGTCGGGATGGCGCGTTTGATCTGGACCGGGCCGTCGATGATCGATTCGCCCAGCCGGGACAGCCCGGCGATCACCGCGAGGGTGGTGCCGATCAGCACACCGATCACCAGGCCGAGCATCGCGCGTTGCAGCGAGACACCGAGATTGGCCAGCAGCGGGCCGTTCACCGTGAGGTCCCAGCCGGTCTGCAGGACCGTCCAGGGGGCGGAGAGTTTGCGCGGGTCGATCAGCCCGAGCAGGGCGCCGCCCGCCCAGGCGCCCAGGATCAGCACCACGCCGAAGAGGCGGGCGGCGGGCAGGGCCTTGCGCAAGCCGAGCCTGCGCAAGGCCCGCCGTTCGACGAAGCCGTCGGCGGCGGGCGCACCGGCCGGGGCCGCGGTGCGCGGCAGGGCGATGGTCATCACGCCCCCTTGTTGCGATAGGGCGCCGACACCGCATCGAAGGCGATCTTCTCGAAACGCCGGTCGAACAGGTCGGCGGCGTCGAACGACTTACCGAAGAAGCCGGCACTCGTCACCAGATCGATCGTTTCCTGTTCCCAGGCGATGGCCTCGTCCCAATTCTCCGGGAAATACGGCTGTTCCACCGTGGTCAGAATGCGCTTACCGTCGGCCACCGACACCGACTGGTCCTTCACGTAGTACGCGTCGATCCATTCGTCGGGGTGTTCCCAGGCCCATACTTCGCCGCGCGCCCAGAATTTCACGAATTCGGCGACGGCCGCGGCCTTGCTGTCGTCGCGCAGCACCGAGGTGGGGGCCCACAGCACGCTCAGCGCGTCGACCGCCGGGGTGGCGACCGCGGTCGCGCCCTCGGCGGCGTACTTGTCGAGGTACTTGGTCAGGGTCGGCTCGCCCAGCGGGGCGACGTCGATCTCCTTGGCCTGCAGCGCGGTGAGGAACTTCGGGCCGGTGATCTCGACCAGCTGCACCTCGTCGGTGCGGATGCCCGCGGCCGCGAGGGTGCGCAGCACCACCAGGCCCTGTGCCTGCCCTGGCGAGAAGGCGATCTTCTTGCCGCGCAGGTCATCGAGGGTGTTGATGCCGGAACCGGGCGCGGTGGCCAGCTTGTACAGCGGCGTCGTGCGCACCTTGACGCCGACGATCTTGGCGTCGAATCCGGTGGCGTGGGCGTGGATCGGCGGGATGCCCGCGTTGGTGGCCAGGTCGACCGACCCGCCGCGGAAGGCCTGGATCACGTCGGGTCCGGCGGAGACCGCGGGCCACGACGACACCGTGAACGGCAGCTTGCCGAGTTCGCCGGAGGCTTCCAGCGCTACCCGGGCGGTATTGGCCGCGACGGTCAGCGCGACGCCCGGCGGGACCGTGGTGGGCAGCGGGGCGGTGAGGGCGGAGGTGTCCTCGTCGCCGGTCGCGCAGGACACCGCCAGCAGCGAGGTGGCCGCGGCGAGCAGAGCTATTCGACGAATGGTTTTACGCATGATGATTTCTCGGATCGAATCGACGGAATGGTGTCAGCTGAATTCGAACCGCGACAACACCGCAGGCCCGGAATTTCCCGGACGTCGCCGGTGTGCATTTTGTTCATGCCGATAACTGTCGCTTTCCGGGCCCATTCCGGTCAATATTCGACCGCCTTAAAATAACCACGAATCAAACCGCTTGCGCGGACACCGATGCCAGCGGGTCCCGGAACAGCTCGTGCAGGACCACCGCGGCGGCCGACATCACCAGCACGCGGCCGGGGAAGGCCGATTCCACGATCACCTCGGCCGGGTCGGCGCCGATCACCGAATGCGCGCGCACCGCCTCGTCATAGGCCGCACGCAGCCCGGCGACGCGACCGAGGGCCCGGTCCACCAGGACCAGTGCCTCGGGGTCGAGCAGGTCGATCAGGGCGGCGGCGACCGCGCCCATCGCCGTGGCGCGCTCGAGGAACAGCGCGCGCTCGGGCCCGCCCGCGGCGGCGGCCTCGATGAGGTCCGGCACGGTCGCGTGGTTTCCACCCGCGCGGCTCAGCAGCGCCTGATCGCCCAGGTCGGCCAGCAGGGTGGGACCGGCTGTCGCACTGAGCAAGCGGGCCACCGACCCGGCACCGGAGTGCGGGCCGTAGTGCACCCGGCCGTGCACGGCGAAGGCCGCGTCGATGACATTGCCGACAAACAGCACGATCGAGCTGGTGGTGGCGCGCAGATGGCCGTAGAGCTGTTCGGCGTGCATGAGGGCGCGGGTGTGGCTGTCCACGCTCACCGGCAGACCCGTGCGGGTGGCGAAGTACTCGCGCACCGGGATGTCGCGCCAGCGCAGGTACGAGTGGTCCACGACCGAGCCGGTGGTGGTGTCGACCCGGCCGCCGATCGCCACCCCGAGGCCGCGCACCCGGATGCCGTCGGCGAGGCCGTCGGCCACCGCCCCGACCCGCTCGATCGCGGTGTCGAGGATGTCGTAGGGGGCCAGGGTGCGATGCGGGAGCTGTTCGGAGTGCAGCACCGTGCCCGCGATGTCGACCACCGCGACGGTGCTCTGCGCAGCCGCGATGTGCACCGCCAGCACCGCATTGCCCGCGCTGTCGAGCGCGATCGGGCTGTGCGGGCGCCCGACTCCACCGGGTCCGGCGGTCTCGGGCAGCTCGA
Organism: Nocardia sp. SSK8; assembly: GCF_037034205.1. Lineage (NCBI taxonomy): Bacteria > Bacillati > Actinomycetota > Actinomycetes > Mycobacteriales > Nocardiaceae > Nocardia > Nocardia sp. SSK8. The sequence goes on along the minus strand of NZ_JBAGKD010000009.1, from coordinate 191,817 downwards.
CCAGCAGCCCGGCGTCGAGCAGCGCCCGGCTCTGGCAGGTCACCGTCGCCGGGGACACCCCCGCCCGTTTGGCCACGATGCTGCGCGGCGCCGAGCCCAGTGCGAGCACCGCCCGCAGAACCGCCCCCGCACTGCTGTTCGTCATGTGCCACACCTCGCCGTCATTCAGACCGATCACGGTACGGAGCGCGGCGGGCGCGGCGAAGGCTTCAGCGCACGGTGATCCCAACCCGGTGCCTACACTGGGCCGATGCCGAACTACAGCTTCCGGTGCCGCTCGTGCGGCGATACGTTCGAGGTCAGCCGTCCGATGGCACAGTCGTCGGATCCGGCGTCGTGCCCGGCGGGGCACGAGGACACCGTCAAACTGCTCACCACCTTCGCGGCGGTGGGACGCGGTTCCGCGCCCGCGCCAGCACCGCGGCCCGCCGGGGGCGGCTGCTGCGGTGGCGGCGGGTGCTGCTGAGAGCCGTCAGCGGTTGCGGTGATCCAGGTGGCCGAGGTCGCGGTCCGGGGCAACGTGGTCGCGGACCCGCTGTTTGAGCACGACGATATCGGGGAAGCCGCCGTCGGCCTTGCGCTCCCATATCTGCTCCCCGTCGAGGGTGATGCGGAAGACGCCGCCCACACCGGGGATCAGCGCCACCTCACCGAGCTCGGTGGCGAAGGTGCTCAGCAGTTCCTGTGCCATCCAGCTCGCGCGCAGCAGCCAGTGGCATTGGGTGCAGTATTCGATCGTGATCCGGGGCATCTACGCAGTATCCTCCCCGGATGTCTCAGCCCTGGAACGTGCCGTCCAGGTACACCCACGCGCCGTCGTCGCGCACGAAGGTGCTGACCTCGTGCATGCTGTCGCGCCGCCCGTCCAGCTTGTAGTGGGCCACGAACTCCACGGTGCCGTTGTCGTCGAACGGCCCGCCGCGCTCGGTCCGGACGATCTCCAGGAACAGCCAGCGCTGATCGTCGTCCAGGTCCAGACTCGCGGGGCGGGTGCCCGGATGCCAGGACCGGAGCAGGTAGTCGACATCACCGACGACGTAGGCGGTGTAGCGCGAGCGCATCAGGGTCTCGGCGGTCGGCGCCGCCCGCTCGCCCGCCAGGATGGGGCCGCAGCACAGGTCGAACGGTTCGCCGCGACGGCACGGACACGGTTTCGGATCAGCCACGGGGTCATCCTGCCGGATCGTGGCGCCAGCCGACGCCGTACCTCGACCGGTCGCTGGTCGAGGTGGGCACCCGGCGCGTCGTACTCGGCCGCCGACCGGCCTCAGCCGAACGGTTGGTGGGCAAGGGGGACCAGCGCGAGGGCGGCGGCCATGGCGGCGGTCTGTTCGCGCCAGCGGCCCAGATCGGTGACGCTGGGCGCCATCTCGTAGTCGAGGTGGTGGGCCGCCCGCGACAGGGCCGCCCACAGCGCGCCCACCTCACCGGCGGTCTCCGGCCCGGCGTAGACGCGCAGCGCCAGCAGCTGGGCGCGCATCGGGCAGCGCATGAGTTCCGGCGCGATCTGCGCCCACAGCTCGTCGACGGCCTGCTCGAGCGCGAGCCGCAGAATCCACGCCACCGCCCGCGACCACACCCCACCCGCGTCCGGCACCGCCCCCGCCAGCAGGTGTTCGGCCGCGTCGAGCCGCTCGGCCACCGACGGCCGCGGGGTGAATTTCGCCCGCGCCGGTCGACGCGGGCGGGCGCGGTGGGTCCCGCCGCTCATGCGCGGGCCGGGGCCGGTTCGTGGGCGCGCAGCCAGGTGATGAAACGTTCGGTGTCGCTGATCAATTCGCGCATCGGGCGGTCGATGGGGACGTGGGCGCCCGCGGTGGCGTCGCGCAGGACGCCGACCAGCCAGCGGCCGCCGACCGCGCTGAGGTGCTTGTTCAGGTCGTCGACGCGGGCGCCGGGGCCCATGAGGGCCAGGGTGATCATGGCGCGGGTGGTGTGCGCGTTGCGCACGCGCCGTTCCACCTCGGCGTGGTCGAGGCCGCGGGCGAGCAGTTCGTGGCGGGCCTTGGCCAGCCCGGCCGCCTCGATGGCCGAGCGGCAGCAGGTGGCGACCAGTTCGTCGGCGATGGCCGGGGGCAGCTGGGGCGTGCGGACCAGCGAGCGGGCGTCGTCGAGGTAGCGGCGCACCGGGTCGCCGGTGACGCGCACCTCCACCAGCGAGCGGTCGCGGCGCTGCACCTCGAGCACGGTGGCGTCGAGCTGCATCCGCCGCACCGCCTCGGCCAGGCGCTCGTCGTGGGTGAACACCACCACCTGCCGGGTCGCGGCCACCTCGGCCAGCACCCGCGCGAGCCCGTCGACCTTGGCGGGGTCCATGGCCTGCACCGGGTCGTCGATCATCACGAAGCGGAAGGGGCTGTGCGCCACCGTCGCCCGGGGCAGGAACAGCGAGAGCCCGAGCGCGTGCAGCTCACCCTGGCTCATCACACCCAGCGCCGCGCCGTCCACCTCGTCGACGGTCACATCGAGCAGCACCCGCCGCGCCGTGCCCGCGCTGCCCTGCAACCGGATCGCGCCAAGCTCCACATTGCTCTGCTGGCGCAGCGTGCTCCACACCCAGCGCGCGGTGCTCTCCAGCGGCCGCATCCGCTCACCCCGGATGGTCGCGGTCGCCGACTTGAGCCAGTCGGCGGCCTTCTTCACCACCCGCAGTTCGTCGGCGTCGACCGAAACGGCCCGCGCGGGATCGAGCCAGGCCAGAATCCGTGGCACCAGCGGCGACCACACCGCGTCGTGCCGTTTCAATTCCGCCCGCGCCTGCTCGTGCAGGACCGCCAGTTCGGCCGCGAGGCTCGCGTAGGTCGCCCGCAGACGCTCGGCCAGGTCATCCCCGGGTTCGGCGCTCGCGAGCGCGGCCCAAGCCGCCCAGTTCCGCCGCACGATCTCGACGCGGCCGCCCAGAAAGCCGGTGCCCGGGTGCTCGTCGCCCACGACCGGCGCCACCGGTGGCCGCGAGGACCCGGCGGCGGTCGCCGAGCCGCTCGCGGTACCGCCGACCGCCGAACCCGGCGTCTGCCCACGCGCCGCGCCATCTGCGGTCGACCCCGGCCCGGTCGGCCTGGTCGACTCCGGCCTGGTCAGCTCCAGCCCGGTCGGCCCGGTCGGTTCCGGCGCGGCCGACCCGATCGGCTGCGGCCCGGCGGGCTCGGTGGACTCCGGCCCGGGCGGCGCTATCGGGGGCGGGGTGGGGAGGGTGCGGGCGGCGGTGAGGGCGGTGTCGTATTCGGCGCGGGCCGCGCGGAGGGCAGCGAGTTGGGTGCCGCGGTGGGTGATCTCGGCGTCGGCGGCGGTGAGCCAGGCGGCGTCGAGGTCGCCGCGGCCGCAGACCGGGCAGGGGCAGGTGCCGCTCGCGGTGGCGTGGTCGCGGGCCCGGATGAGCAGGTCGAGGACGCGCAGGTCGGCTTCGGCATCGGTGGTGGCGTGCCGGGTCAGGTCGGTGGTGGCCTCGGCGAGCCGGTCGGTGGCCGCGGCGACCTCGGCCGGGTCGGGCAGGGTCAGGCGCAGCAGGGCGCGCAGGTCGTCGGCGCCCAGGGTCGAGCCAGCGACCTCGGCCGCCACCGCGTCCAGGTCGGGTTCGGGGGCGCGCAGGAGTTGGGCGACGCGGCGGGCGCGTTCGTCGTCGACCGCGTCGAGGTCGGCGAGCAGGTCGGCCTTCGACTGGCGCGAATCCTTCACGGCGCGATCGAGTTCCAGCTTGCGCACCCGGATGCGTTCCGCGGCGGCGGCCAGTTCGTCGAGGCCGAGCAGGCGGTGCAGGGCGTCGAACAGGTCGCTCGGCTTGCCGTCGACGAGGCTGCCCAGCTCGCTGTAGGACAGGAACGGGCGGTAGAGGTCCAGGCGCCTGCGCGTGCTGCGCGGGTCCATCGGCACCGGCGCGGCGCTACCCCGGCGCTCGGTCCAGCGCGCGTCGGCCAGTTCGGCGCCGGGCGCCCAGTACGTCGCGATGGTGCGGTCCGGTTCGTCGCCCGCGGTGAGCAGATCCACCTCGATCCGCGCCAGCTCGGGCTCGTGCAGATTGCGCCAACCCTCCCGCCAGGCCGTTGACCGGCCGTCCCAGCGGCGGTTTCCCCCGGTCAGCGCGAATTCGGCGGCCTCGGCGAAGCTGGATTTCCCGCTGCCGTTACGGCCGACCACCAGCGTGAGACCGGGGCCGGGATTCAGCCGCAGGGTGGCCGTCGGGCCGATGCCACGGAAGCCGTGCACCGTGATGGCGCGCAGGAACACCCCGGTATCGCCCGCCTCCGCGGGCCGCTCGCCCTCATGCTCGGTGAGCGCGGCGAGCACGCATTCGCCGACCCGGTCCTCCACAGCCGGATCGGCGGCGAGCTCGCGCGCGACCACCTCGGCGATCCGATCGGAGCACACTTCCGACAACCCCCTTCGCGCCCGCGCGCCGTGCGGCGACCTGGTTGCCCGGTGCCGAGTCCCTGCCCGGAACGCTACCCGATCGCCGGGCGTTCGCCCAGGGGATGCCTTGGGCCCCAGCGAATCTGCCCGCGGGAGTGGAATGGCCATCGTGGCGCCGCGGCGGGCCCTCGATGTCCACCCCTCGCCCACCCCGGCGGGCAGCTCGATGAGGTGCTCTCACCCGCGATACGCTCCGGTGAGCGGTGCGGGCGGTCCGGGCGTGCCGAACAGGTCAGAATGCCAGACATTGTTGTTCATGGCAAGTCCGGTCGCGCGAATCCGCCATCGCACCAACGTTTTCCAGGTCTTTCTCCGCTCGGACCGAAAGTTGTCGGTGTGCTCCGGTAGATATTTCGGCGACACAGAACGGGGGAACCGATGACCGATGGACACACGCCGTGGACCGAGGATCAGGTCCGCGCTCTCGCACCCGACGCGAGCTCGCTGACTGCCGCGCGCAAGCTGGCCGGTCGCTGGCGCGAGACCGGCACCGCGGCCACCGCGGTGTGGGGGCTGTGCCAGGGCAGCGGGTCCAAGCCGTATCAGACCGTGGTCGATCTGGCGGGTCCGGCGTACAAATGCTCGTGCCCGAGCCGTAAGTTCCCCTGCAAGCACGCGCTGTCGCTGCTGCTCGGCTGGGCGGGCGGCACGGTGCCGGTGGCGGCCGAACCCGCCGATTTCGCGGCGGAGTGGCTAGCCGGTCGCGCGGCGAAGGCGGCCGCGCCCGCCAAGCCCAAGGCGGCGAAGGTGCCCGCACAGGCAACCGTCGAGCAACGGCGTACGCGGGTGTCGGCGGGCCTCACCGAGCTCGACGTGTGGCTCACCGATCAGATCCGCACCGGGCTGGCCCAGGCGGATCGTTCCTTCGCGGCCTACGAGACCATCGCGGCCCGCATGGTGGACGCGCAGGCCCCGCGCATCGCCGAGGCCCTGCGCAGGCTGCCCGCCGCGGTGGTGACCACCGAGCACTGGCCCGAGGTGCTGCTGCGCGAGTACGCCCGGCTGCACCTGCTGGTGCGGGCACACCACTCGCTGGACGCGCTGCCCGAACCGCTCCAGGCGGGCGTACGCACGCAGGTCGGCTATCCCGTCGCGGCGGAGTCGGTGCTGACCGAGCCCGCGGTGCGGGACCGCTGGTCGGTGCTCGGGATGCGGGTGGGCGAGGAGGAACGGTTGCACACCCGCCGCACCTGGCTGCGCGGGCGGAGCAGCGGCCGCTGGGCCCTGCTCATCGAGCATTCCTTCGGCTCCCCGAATTTCACCGGCGAGGTACCCGCGCCGGGCAGCGAGATCGACGCCGAGCTGCACTTCTACCCCGGTCCGGCGCCGCTGCGCGCACATCTCGGCACCCGCCACGGCGTCCCGGAACCGTTTACCACGGTTCCCGCGATCGGCGGCACGACGATCGATGACGCGCTCGACTCCTACGCCGCCGCGCTCGGGCAGGACCCATGGCTGCGGTCCTGGCCCGCCGTCCTGGCCGAGGTGGTGCCGGTGCTCGACGAACACGGCTGGCAGCTCGTCGACGCCGACGGGGTGGCGCTGCCGCTGCCCGCCGGGGTGCGGCCGTGGCGGCTGGTGGCCGTGGCGGGTGGTCATCCGGTGACGGTGACAGGCGAATGGGGCGCGGAGGGCTTCGATCCGATCTCGGTACTCAGCGCCGGTGTGGTGAGCGATCTCGAGACCGAGTTCCCCACCGTCACCCCCGCGACTCCCGCACTGGCCGAGCTGGTTTCGGTCGCGTTGATGGGCACCGCCCGGCGCGGTGTCGACGGGATCCATCTCGATTCCGCGGTCGCCACCGCGCTCCCGCGGCACGCCGGGGAACCCGCCACCCGCCTGCTCGACACGGTCGCGCTCCATGACCTCTACCTGCGCGCGGGCCGCCTTCCTGGCACCGCGCCCAAACCCGCTCCCGCCCTGGATGATCCGCGTCCCTTGCTGCCGCGTCTGCCCGCCGCCCGGCTCAGCCGCCTGCTCACCGAGAAGTCACCCTTCCTGCCCGAATGGTTCGCCACCGCCGCGCCTTTCGACTTCCGGCTGCCGGATGTGCTGTGTGTGCAGGCACTCTCGGCCGCGGCGGCCGACACATCACTGCGCGGCAATCTCCTGCGGCTCGCCGGACGGCGCGGTCGCTGGCTGGCCGCGCGGAATCCCGCGTGGGCCAAGCTGGTCGACGAGTTCCCCATCGACCGCGGTGCTCTCGAAGCGGCGACCAGTACCCCTGCGGGCACCGTCACCGCTCAGGCCGAGCCGGTCGGGCAGTCCACCAGCCCTGAACCGAACACAAAATCCGGCACAGAGTCGTCCTCGACGGCTGGTGCACCGCAGCCCGACGGCTCGCCGACCACGTCCGACGCGGTGCCGGTGGGCCACGACATCTGGCTGTTCGGCACGCCGGGTGAGCGCAAGGACTGGTTCCGGGAGCTGCGCCGTTCGGATGCGGCCGCGGCGCTCGCGGTCCTCGATGCCGCGTGGTCGAAGGAGTCCGGACCGGTCAAAGCCGAACTGCTCGAGCTGGTGCGGATCGGGTTGAGCACGAGCGACGAGTCGTTGCTCGAGCGCGGGCTCGACGATCGGCGTGGGGATGTGCGGCGCACGGCGGCGGAACTGCTGGTGCGGCTGCCGGGTTCGGCGTACGGCGCCCGGATGACGGCGCGGTTGGCGGCGTGGGTCCGGGTGGGTGCGGACGGCGCGCTGGTCGTCGACGTGCCCGTCGAGGTCGACGCCGCGGCCCACCGGGACGGCATCACCGACAGCACCGATCAGCCGAAACTGCGCTGGGACACCGGCGATGCCCGGCTGAAGACCCTGCACCAGGTGATCGCCGCGACGCCGCTGCCTGCCTGGGCGGGCATCCTCGGCACCGGAACCGGCGCGGAGACGGCGGCCGCCGCCCTGTCGATCTCGCTGCCCGCGCGCTACGCCAAGGTGATCGTCGACGGCTGGGTCGACGCGGCACTGGCGGCGGGCGACAGCGTCTGGGCCCGCGAGCTCTTCGGGCGCGCGACCCCGACCGAACAGGCCGTCCTGCGCCGCCGCGAACTGTTCACCCTGCTCGACCGCGACGACCGGATCGCGCACATCCTCGAGCTGGACGCCCATCAGCTCACCGAACTGCACGCGATCCTGCCCGGCCTGGACCACCCCTGGCCGGACACGGTCGCGGGGCATCTCCTCCGATTGCTCGGCGAACGTGCCCGCACCACCGCCCGGCAACCCCACGCGAACGCCGGCGTCTACGCCGATCGCGCCCTGCTCACCGCGGCGGGTGTGCACCTGCCCGTCACCCTGGCCGGACGCGTCACCGCGCTGGCCGACTCGACCGACGATCCGGCCTGGCACCAGGCCTTCCACCGACTCGCCCACGATCTCACCGACCGCGCGACCATGCTCGAGGAGCTCCGATGACCACTGCCGAAGCCACCACCACCCTGCTGCGCCCGCACGCCGAACAGGCCTTCGCCGACGAACTGGCCGCACTGGCCCGCCTCGACGACCGCCCGCGACCCCCGTCGTGGAAGCTGTCGCCGTGGGCCGTGGTCACCTATGTCCTGGGTGGCACCCTCGACGACGGCACGGTGATCACGCCCAAGTACGTCGGCCCGCGCCGGCTCATGGAGGTCGCCGTCGCGACCCTGGCCACCGATCGCGCACTGCTGCTGCTCGGGGTGCCCGGCACCGCGAAAACCTGGGTGTCGGAACATCTCTCGGCGGCCGTGAGCGGCGAGTCGACCCTGCTGGTGCAGGGCACCTCCGGCACCGCCGAGGAGGCCATCCGGTACGGCTGGAATTACGCGCGCCTGCTCGCCGAGGGCCCCAGCGATGCCGCGCTGGTCCCGTCGCCGGTGATGACCGCCATGCGCACCGGCGCCATCGCCCGCATCGAGGAACTCACCCGTATCCCGTCGGATGTGCAGGACGCGCTCATCACGGTGCTCTCGGAGAAGACGCTGCCGGTGCCCGAGCTCGGCGCGGAAGTGCAGGCCGCCAAGGGCTTCAATGTGATCGCCACCGCCAACGACCGTGACCGGGGCGTCAACGATCTGTCCTCGGCCCTGCGCCGCCGCTTCAACACGGTGGTGCTCCCGCTGCCCGCCGACGAGGACTCCGAGGTGGCCATCGTGAGCCGCCGCGTCGAACAGCTCGGCGCCGCGCTGGAACTGCCCACCGTGCCCGCGGCCGCCGAGGAGGTGCGCCGGGTGGTCCGGGTCTTCCGTGAACTGCGCTCGGGCATCACCGCCGACGGCCGGACCAAGCTCAAGTCCCCCTCGGGCACCCTCTCCACCGCCGAGGCGATCTCGGTGATCACCAACGGCCTCGCCCTGTCCGCGCACTTCGGCGACGGCGTGCTGCGCGCCTCCGATATCGCCGGTGCCGTGCTCGGCTCGGTGATCAAGGACCCGGTCGCCGACTCGGTGATCTGGACCGAATACCTCGAGGCCGTCGTCCGCGAACGCCCCGACTGGGCCGACTTCTACCGCGCCTGCCGCGAGATCGCCGGCTGACCCGCACACCGCCGGGGAGGACGGACCGCACAGCACTATGGGGTATCGATGAGTGAACACACAGACGGCGGCACCACCCGCCGGGCAACCACCAACCGGACATCCGATGACGCCGGTACGCCACTCGACGCGGGCACTCCCGCCACAGCCGGTGCGGATCACGGCACGGCGGCGCCGGTGACGCGGGTGTTCGGCATCCGGCATCACGGTCCCGGCTCCGCCCGGTCCTTGCGGCAAGCGCTCGAGGAGTTCCGCCCGGACGCGATCCTCATCGAGGGTCCGTCGGATGCCGACCCGCTGGTCGGGTTCGTCGCCGCCGACACCATGACCCCACCGGTCGCCCTGCTGGCCTACGTACCGGATTCGCCCGCCCGCGCGGCGTTCTGGCCCTTCGCGGTGTTCTCCCCGGAGTGGCAGGCCATGCGCTACGGCGTCGACCACGCCGTGCCGGTCCGTTTCTGCGACCTGCCCGCGTCTCAGGTCCTCGCCGCCGACGAGGCCGACCGCGGCGACCGCACCGACCCCCTCGGCACCCTGGCCGCCGCCGCGGGCTACGACGACGCCGAACGCTGGTGGGACGCGGTGGTCGAATCCGTCCCCGACAGCACCGCTTTCGACGCCATCACCGAAGCCATGGCCGCCCTGCGCGAGGACGCCCGCACCTCCCCGGACTCCGCGACCAGCCCGGCCTCCCGGCCCGAACCGACGACTCCGGCGCCACCGGACCCTGCGGCCGGGACCGGCTCGGCGACACCACCCGCCAGCGATACCGCACACTCGTATCGGGGTGCGGATGCCACCGATGGCACCGGTCCTTCGGCGACCTCGGTCGCCCACGGGCATCGCGACCAGTCGGCGACTACCCACGCCGATCGTTCGGACCTGGAACCGGCGACCGCGGAATCTCCCGGTGAGCTCGCCGGTCCGGCGATGGCTCACGAAGGCGAGAATGCCTCGGCGGCAGACGGATTCGCGCCGCTGGTCGTCGACCAGCACACCCTGCGGCGTGAGGCGCACATGCGGCAGACCATGCGGCAGGTGCTCAAGGGTGGGGCCACGCGGTTGGCCGTGGTGTGCGGTGCGTGGCACGCGCCCGCGCTCACCGGGCCGCTCGGGCCCGCCGCGCCGGATGCGCGGCTGCTCAAGGGGTTGCCGAAGACCAAGGCGGCGCTGACCTGGGTGCCGTGGACGCATTCGCGGCTGGCCGCCGGGTCGGGGTGCGGCGCGGGCGTCACCTCTCCGGGCTGGTACCACCATCTGTTCAGCGAGACCGAGCGGCCGGTGGCGCGGTGGCTCACCAAGGTCGCCGGGGTGCTGCGGGCCCATGATCTGCCGGTGTCGAGCGCGCACATCATCGAAGCGGTGCGGTTGGCCGACACCATGGCCGCCTTGCGCGGGCGGCCGCTGGCGGGGTTGTCCGAGGTGACCGAGGCCGTGCGGTCGGTGATGTGTGGTGGCGACGAGACCATGCTGCGGCTGGTGATCGACGAACTCGTGGTCGGCGAGACCCTGGGCGGCGTCCCCGAGGACACCCCGACCGTGCCGCTGGCCGCCGACCTGCGCGCCCGGATCAAGACGCTGCGGCTCAAGCAGGAGGCGCTCGCCCGCACGGTCGATCTTGACCTGCGCAAGGAACGCGATGTGGAACGCTCGCACCTGCTGCACCGGCTCCGGCTGCTCGGCATCGAGTGGGGCACCCCGACCGTCGGCGAGACCCGCAGTACCGGCACCTTCCGGGAGACCTGGGCGCTGCGCTGGGAACCGGAATTCGAGGTCCGCATCGTCGAGGCCGCGGTCTGGGGTACGACGCTGCGCACGGCGGCCGAGGCCAAGATCCTCGACACCGCCGCCCGCGACGATGTCACCGTCGCCGCGCTGGCCGAGGCGCTCGAGCTGGCCCTGCTGGCCGATCTCGGCGGCGCCACCGACGGGCTGATCACCCGGCTGGAGGCGGCCGCCGCCCTCGACCACGATGTCACCCACCTGCTCACCGCCCTGCCCGGCCTCACCCGGACCCTGCGCTACGGCGATGTACGCGGCACCGACACCAAGGCGCTGGCGCACGTGGCCGACGGTCTGCTGGTGCGGATCTGCGCCGGTCTGCCCGGCGCGGTCACCGGCCTCGACACCGACGCCGCCGAGGCGCTGCGCGCCCAGATCGACGCCGCGCACACCGCGATCAGCACCCGCGACGACGACCACACCACCGCCGAATGGCTGGCCACCCTCCAGCGCATCGCCGATCGCGACGATGTGCACGGCGCCATCGCGGGCCGCGCGGTCCGCCTGCTCTGCGATGCCGAACGCATCGACGACGCCGATTCCGCGCGCCGCCTGGCCGCGGCCCTGTCCGTCGGCAACACCCCCGCCGCCAAGGCCGCCTGGATCGACGGCTTCCTCGGCGGCCGCGGCCTGCTGCTCGTACACGACCGGGAACTACTGCGCCGCATCGACGAATGGCTGCGCGAACTGGCCGAAGACCAGTTCGTCGCCACCCTCCCGCTGCTGCGCCGCACCTTCGGCTCCTTCGAATCCGGCGAACGCCGCGCCATCGGCCAGGCCCTGCGCGACACCGGAACCACCACGCCCACCGCGCCGGGCACCACCGCCTTCGACCACGAACGTGGACAGCAGGCGCTGCTCGCCGCCGCCACGATCCTCGCCGCCGCCGGATGACCACCCCGAGCGCGCGCCGCCTCCGCACTCGCCACCGGGTTCCCGCTGGCACGTCACCGTCCCGGCCCACCGATACCCGCCAAGGTGACCGAGCACCGAGCCCACCCCACCGTGGCAGGCCGTGCCCCGCCCGGTTCACTGCACCGAACCGCCCCGCGCCGACACGCCTCCGGCCCCGCCCGCCCGGCAGGCCCCGCGGGACAGCGCCGCGACCGGCGTCGCAGCCACCGGACCAGCGGCGCCCCGCACGCACCGCTTCCCCGCAAGACCACCAGGAGCACACCGCATGACCGACCTCGACGAAACCCAGTCGCGCCGCTGGCGGCTCGTGCTCGGCACAGCCGCCGAGGAACAGCTCGGTGGGCTGTCCGGCGGTGCCGACCAGGCGATGGATCAGGCACTGGCCGCGCTCTACAACACCGGCGAGGCGAGCGGTTCGCCGAAACGGTCCGGCGGACTGGGCGGTTCGGCGCCGCGGGTCGCGCGCTGGCTGGGCGATATCCGCACGTATTTCCCGGCGACGGTGGTCGAGGTGATGCAGCGTGACGCGGTGGAGCGCCTGCACCTGACCCAGCTGCTGCTCGAACCCGAGCTGCTGGAATCGGTGGAACCCGATGTGCACCTGGTGGGTACGCTGCTCGGCCTCAACCGGGTGATGCCCGAGACCACCAAGGCCACCGCCCGAATGGTGGTGGAGAAGGTGGTGCGCGAGATCGAGCGGCGCATCGCGGCCAAGACGGTGGCCGCGGTGTCCGGCGCGATCAACCGGGCCGCGCGCACGCACCGGCCGAAACTGCGCGATATCGACTTCGATCGCACCATCCGCAAGAACCTCGCCAACTACCTGCCCGAACAGCGCACCGTGGTGCCCGAACGACTGGTCGGCTACGGCCGCAAGGCGCAGGCGATTCAGCGGGATGTGGTGCTGGCGATCGACCAATCGGGGTCGATGGCGGCCAGCGTCGTCTACGCCTCGGTATTCGGGGCGGTGCTGGCCTCGATGCGCTCGCTGAAGACCTCGCTGGTGGTGTTCGACACCGAGATCGTCGATCTCACCGAGCAGCTCAGCGACCCGGTGGACGTGCTGTTCGGCACCCAGCTCGGCGGCGGCACCGATATCAATCGCGCCATCGCCTACTCGCAGTCGCTGATCACCCGGCCCACCGACAGCCTGTTCGTGCTGATCTCCGACCTGTACGAGGGCGGGGTGCGCGAGGAGATGCTGCGCCGGATGAACGCGATGAAGGAGGCGGGGGTGCAGGTGGTGGTGCTGCTCGCGCTCTCCGACGAGGGCGCCCCGGCTTACGACCGCGACAACGCGGCGGCCCTGGCCGCCCTGGGCATCCCGGCCTTCGCCTGCACCCCGGACAAGTTCCCCGACCTGCTGGCCACCGCCCTCGATCGTGGCGATCTCACCCGCTGGGCCGACACCAACGCACCAGCGGTATGACCCATCCCGGCCACACCGGGTGCCGTGGACTCGGCGCGTTCCCGGCCGAGGCCAACTAGGCTGCGAACGATCGAGTTCGGTGAACGGGGTGAGGCGATGTTGCGGCACGGGGAGGTGTTCGCCGGGTTCGTCATCGAGCGGGAGCTGGGACGCGGCGGGATGGGCGCGGTGTACGCGGCCCGGGACCGGCGGCTGCCGCGGCTGACCGCGCTCAAGCTCATGCACCGGGATCTGTTCACCGACTTCGAGATCCGGGCCCGGTTCGAGCGCGAGGCCGATCTGGTGGCCCAGCTCGACCATCCCAACATCATCACCGTCTACGACCGGGGGATGGACGAGGACCGGCTGTGGATCGCCATGCAGTTCGTCGACGGGGTGGACGCGGCGGCGGTGCCGGTGCGGGAGTTCGGGGTAGAGCGGATCGCGCAGATCGTGGCGCAGACCGCGAGCGCGCTGGACTACGCGCACCGCCAGGGCGTGCTGCACCGGGATGTGAAACCGGCCAATATCCTGCTCTCCCGCACGGCGGGGGTGGGCGCGGGCTTCGACGAACGGGTGCTGCTCACCGATTTCGGCATCGCCAAGCTGCTCGACGACACCGGCGGCCTGACCCGCACCGGCCAGTTCACCGCCACCATCGCCTACGCCTCCCCCGAACAGCTCAGCAGCGCCCCGCTGGACGGCCGCGGCGACCAGTATTCCCTGGCCTGCACCGTCTTCCGCCTGCTCACCGGCACCGGCCCCTTCGACGCCCCCAACCCCGCCACCGTCATGCTCGGCCACCTCAACGCCCCGCCCCCACCGGCCAGCACCCACCGCAGCACCCTCCCCACCGCGGTCGACGCCGTCCTCGCCAAGGCCATGGCCAAGAACCCCGCCCACCGCTTCCCCACCTGCGCCGACTTCGCCACCGCCCTCACCACCGCCCTGCGCACCCGCACCAGCCCCCACCCCGACCTCCGAGCCACCACCCACGACCACGCCCGCCTCGCCACCACCGCCCCGAGCGCGACCACCCACGACCCGAACGCCAGGCCCACCAACGCGGTCACCGCCCACTCGACCGCTGGCGGGCCCGCGACGCCCACCCCGCGGCCCGCAGCGGTCGGCACCTCCTCGGGGAGTGGCGAACACCGTTTCGCGCGGTCGGCGCATCGGTATCGTGACGCGGCTCCGGCCTGGCTAGAGGCCGTGCACGGGTGCCTGCTGGGTGGGGCGGTCGGTGACGCGCTCGGGGCGCCGGTGGAGAACAGGTCGCTGCGGCAGATCCGCGGCGAGTACGGCGCAACCGGGTTGACCGACCCCGCGGTGCTGCGGATCTCGGAGGAGACGCAGCTGACGGCGTTCACGGTCGAGGCGCTGATCCGGGGATCGGTGCGGGCCAGGGCCGATGGGGTCGGCGGGGCCACGCTGGGGTTGTTGCAGCAGGGGATGCTGGTGTGGTTGCGCGGGCAGGTCGAGGAGGTGCCGGAGCAGCCGGTGCCGCTGTTCAGCACCTTGAGCAGGCATGTCGAGCTGGTCGAGCAACGGGGACTGGCGAATTCGGTGTACACGGCGCTGCGGCGGGCCGCCGAGCGCGGGGCGCCGACCGATCCGCTCGGCACCAGGGAGCGGCCGGTCAACGGTTCCAAGGGCAGTGGCGCGGTGATGCGGGCGGCGCCGTGCGGATTCGGGTACGCGGCCGACCGGAGCGGGGCGGCCCTGAGCGCCATCTTCGAATTGGGTTGCGACACCGCCGCACTCACGCACGGTCATCCGAGCGGGTGGTTACCGGCGGGCACGCTGGCCGCGCTGGTCTACCAGCTCACGCGCGGCACCGATACGCCCACCGCCCTCGACCGGGCCCGCGCCGAACTCGCGAGCTACCCGGACCATCAGGAGACCTCGGCGGCACTCGAGGCCGCGAGCGGGCTGGCCGCACGCCTGGCCCGGGCGGGCCGGACCGCGACCCCCGAGGATCTCGAAACCCTCGGCCAGGGCTGGATCGGCCCGGAAGCCCTCGCCATCGCCGTGTTCGCGCTGCTCGCCGCCGAATCGATCGGCGGCCCGGCCCACCAGATCGTGCGCACCGGACTACTGCTGTCGGTCAACCACTCCGGCGACAGCGACGCCACCGGTTCCCTCGCGGGCAGCCTGCTCGGCGCCCGCCACGGCCGCACCGCCCTCCCCCGCCGCTGGTCGAACACCGTCGACGCCCGCCCCGTCCTCGACCGCCTCGCCACCGACTACTGCACGGAATTCGGCCTGAACCCACCCAAGGACAACCACGGCCGACCCCCCACCACCTGGGTCGACCGCTACCCGGCCTGACCAGCAGCACATACTCCCCGGCCGTCGCGCCGTCAGCACGCGCACCGAGGCCAGCACGCGAGCGCCGCCGCGATCTTCGACCCTTCCCCTCCCGCACCCGAACCCGCAGGCTCCCGGCAGGAATCGCCCATCGACTCGACCGAACATCCGGCGCGCTACTCCGAACGCGCGATTCGCCCTCGCACCGTCATCCGGTGCGAGGGCGAAGCACGCAGACCAACCGTCTACAGATCCGCGATGGCCGCCAGCGGAGGCGTGCGCGCGGCCCGGATGCCCGGCCACACCGCGGCCAGCACACCCACCACCGCCGAGGCGATCAGCACCGTCACCAGCTGCGACCACGGGATGGTGATCTGGTCGATGCCCAGGTCACGCAGGGTGCGCAGGAAGCCGACGCCCAGGGCGATACCGAGGACCAGGCCCACGATGGCGCCGAAGATAGCGATCAGCATGGACTCCAGGTAGATCGTGCGGCGCACCTGCGAGCGCTGGGTACCGACGGCGCGGAGCATGCCGATCTCGCGGCGCCGCTCCACCACCGACAGGGCCAGGGTGTTGATGATGCCGAGCACCGCGATCACCACCGCCAGCGCGAGCAGGCCGTAGAGAATGGCCAGCAGGGTGTTGATCTGCCTGCCCTGCGCGCCCTTGAACTCCTCGTGGTCCTGCACCTGCACCACCACGAACGGCTCGGTGGCCTGCTCCAGATTCGTCCGCATGGCGGCGAGATCGGCGCCCGGCTCCGCCTTGACCAGCACGAAGATATTGGTGCGTAGGCTCGGCGGCATCAGCTGCTCGTAGACACCCGGATCGACGACCATCGGCCCGAGCAGGGCGTTGTCGGCGAAGATGCCGCCGACGGTGAGCGCGAGCTTCTTGTTGTCGAGACTGGTGATCTCGATCGTGTCGCCCTGTTTCCAGCCGCGGTCCTCGGCCTCGGTCGCGCCGACCAGGATGCCGTTCTCGGCGGGGGTGGAACTGCCGCTGATCATGTCGATATCCATGACCGGGTCGAGCGGGCCGTCCGGCGAGGTGGCACCGAGCTGGTCGCCG
Organism: Nocardia sp. SSK8; assembly: GCF_037034205.1. Classification (NCBI taxonomy): domain Bacteria; kingdom Bacillati; phylum Actinomycetota; class Actinomycetes; order Mycobacteriales; family Nocardiaceae; genus Nocardia; species Nocardia sp. SSK8. The sequence goes on along the minus strand of NZ_JBAGKD010000009.1, from coordinate 175,413 downwards.
TCGACCTTGAACCCCACGAACCGGATTCCGGTGACATCGCTGATCCCCGGCACCTGGTCACGCACCGCGTCCACCGCGCCGATCGGCGCGCCGATCATCTGCGGCCCGGCCAGCACGTATTCGGCCTTAACACCCTTGTCGATGAGCACCCCGACGCTGGTCTTGGCCGAGGCGCCGAGAATGCCGATCGCCGAGACCAGCATGAGCCCGAGAGTCAGCGCGAAGGCGGTGGCGGCGGTGCGGCGCGGATTGCGCACCGCGTTGTTGCGCGCCATCTGCCCGATCGCGCCGAACGGGCGGGTGAGCACGCCCAGCACCAGCACCATCGGCCGCGCCAGCGCGGGTGCGGCCAGCAGCACCGCCAGGATCAGCGCGAGCGCGCCGATGCCGACCGTCGCCGCGGCGGGCTTGCCGGTGCCCTGCGCGCCGACGTAGACCAGCACGCCGCCGGCCACCGCCAGCACCGCGCCGAACGCCGTGCGCACCCGCAGCGAGTCGCCGGTGCTGGCGAACTCCGAGCGCATCGCCTCCACCGGCGGCACCTTGGCCGCGCGGCGGGCCGGGGCGTAGGCACTGGCCACGGTGACGATCAGGCCGACCAGCAAGGCGACGATCGCGGTGCGCGGCAGCACCGTCAGCGAACCGGTGGGCAGGCCGAGGTCGAAGGCGTTGAGCAGCGCCGAGAGCCCGAAGGCCAGCCCGATGCCCGCCAGCAGGCCGAGCACGCTGCCGATCAGGCCGATCACCACGGCCTCCGACACCACCGAGCGCCCGACCTGGGCGCGACTGGCACCGATCGCGCGCAGCAGCGCCAGCTCGCGCAGGCGCTGGGCGACGATCATCGAGAAGGTGTTGTAGATGATGAACGTGCCGACGATCAGCGCGATCGCGCCGAACGCCAGCAGGAAGTAGTTGATGAAGGTGAGCGCCTCGGACACCTGCTTCTTCATGTCCTCGCGGACCTCGTCGGCGTTCTGCACCTTGTAGTCGGGCAGCCCGGCGGCCAGGCGGTCGCGCAGTTCGTCGGGCGAGGTGCCCGGCGCGGCGGCGATATCGGCGTAGGCGACGTGGGTGCCGTCGGTGAACAGCTGGGTGCCCTGGGCCTCGGTGAACATCACCGCCACCACGCCGCCGCCCTCGGTGCCGGGCATCTCGTAGATGCCGGACAGGGTCACCTCGAACGGGTCGCCCTTGGCCGGGATGAGCACCTTGGTCTTGTCGCCGACACGCAGACCGGCCTTCTCCGCGCCGGTGGTGTTGAGCGCGATCTCGCCCGGCCGGGCGGGCGGCGCACCGGCGACGAAGGTCTGCGGGTCCTCGACGGCCTTGTCCGGGGGCAGGTAGGACACGCCGAAACTCGGCGCGCCGCCGGTCTGCACGGCCTTCTTGCCGTCGGGTTCGAGCAGCACGACCGGGCCGTTCACCGCGGGCGCGACCCGGGCCACGCCCTCGGTCTTGGCCAGCGCGGCGACGATATTGGTCGGCACGCCGAGCGACTGCTGCGCCTCCGGCCCGACGCGCACGTCGACGCCCTGGGCCTGGCCCTCGAAGATGCTGTCGAAGGTGCGCTGGAGCGTGTCGGTGAAGACGAACGAGCCGGAGATGAAGGCGGTGCCGAGCACCACCGAGAGCAGGGTCAGGGCCAGGCGCACCTTGTGCGCGGCCAGATTGCGCAGGGCGACCTTGCGCATGGGGTTGCCCCCGCCGCCCGTGACGTCGTCGCTCACTTGGTCTCCAGCGCCTTCATCCGGTCGAGCACCGAGTCCTGGGTGGGGTCGCGCAGTTCGTCGACGATGCGGCCGTCGGCGAGGAAGACCACCCGGTCGGCGTAGGAGGCGGCGCGCGGGTCGTGGGTGACGATGACGACGGTCTGGCCGAACTCGTCGACCGAGGCGCGCAGGATGGACAGCACCTCACCGGAGGAGTGCGAGTCCAGGTTGCCGGTCGGCTCGTCGCCGAAGATGATCTCCGGCTTGCCGACCAGTGCGCGGGCGCACGCCACACGCTGTTGCTGACCGCCGGAGAGTTCCGAGGGCCGGTGGTCGAGCCGGTCACCCAGGCCAAGGCGCTTGACCACGGTCTCGAGCCAGTCCTGGTCGGCCTTGCGGCCCGCGATGTCGAGCGGGAGCGTGATGTTCTCCAACGCGGTCAGCGTGGGGACGAGGTTGAACGCCTGGAACACGAAGCCGATCCGGTCGCGGCGCAGCGCGGTCATCTGTTTGTCGGACAGGCCGGTCAGGGCGGTGTCACCGATGCGGACCTCGCCGGAGCTGGCGCTGTCGAGCCCGGCCAGGCAGTGCATGAGGGTGGATTTGCCGGAGCCGGAGGGGCCCATGATGGCGGTGAACTCGCCCCTGGCGAAATCGGCGGACACCCCGTCCAGGGCCTTGACCTGTGTGTCTCCCGTGCCGTACAGCTTCACCAGGTCCTGTGCTGCGGCCGCGGTCTCGGTGACGGCCGCCGGGTCGACGGCCTCGGTCCCCATGGGGTGCGAAGTCATGGTGTCCAGTCTGGCGGGCCGCGCCGCACCGCGCCATCCGGATTTCCCCCGATACCTAGCGGATGACCCACTCGAACGCCGCGGCCTCCGAGCGCGCCCCCTGGGCGGCCCGGGAGCGATTCGGCTCGCCCAGCTCGGCGAGCAGTTCCTCGGTGAGGCCGACCAGGCTCGTCAGCCGCTCGGGGGTGAACCAGTCCGGGCGGGTGGCGAAGAGGATGTCCTCGGAGGCGGTGTTGCCGCTGGCGCCGGGCGCGAACGGGCAGCCGCCCAGCCCGCCCAGGGCGCCGTCGACCATGGTGGCGCCCGCCGCGACGGCGGCGAGGGTGTTGGCCACGCCCATGCCCCAGGTGTCGTGGCCGTGGAAGACGATGCGGCGCGGCGGGGTCTGCTCGCGCACCGCGGTGACCAGGGCGCCGACCTGGCCGGGGTGGGCCTGGCCGAGGGTGTCGGCGAGCACGATGTCGGCGGCGCCCTCGGTGCGCGGGTCGCGGGCGATGGCGAGCACCCGCTCGGGGTCGACCGGGCCGTCGAAGGGGCAGGTGAACGCGGTCGCCAGGCACAGCTGGAGCTGTCCGCCCGCCTGCTCGGCGAGCCGGATGGCGTCGGGCATGGCGGCCACCGAGGTTTCGGTGTCGCGGCCGATATTGGCCTTGTTGTGCGCGTCGGAGACCGAGAAGCAGTACTGGAAGTTGCGCGCGCCCGCCGCCGCGGCCTTCTCCACGTGCCGGGGCGTGGCCACCCAGACCCAGCATTTCGCCAATTCGTCGGGGGTGAGCGCGGCGATCAGCTCGAGCGAGTTGGCCATCGGCGGCACCAGGTCGGGGCGGGCCATCGAGCCGATCTCGAGCGCGGGCACCCCGGCGGCCAGCAGCCGCCGGACCACGTCGATCTTCTGCTCGGTGGGCAGCACCTTGCCGGTGAGCTGCAAGCCGTCACGCAGGGTGACATCGCGCAGCAGCGGCGCGGTCATCGCCGCTGCTCCGGCTCCTGATGCGGCACGCACATGACCCCGCCGCAGGGCTTGTCGCCGACGCTGGCCGGGGTCGGGTGCACGGTCGGGCGCACATGGCCGGGGCCGCGCGGTTCCCACTTGCTGCGCACCGGTGGGCGGCGTCTGCCGTGTACTCGCCTCGTCACGATGCCTCCAGCGCGTCGATCTGGTCCTCGGTCATTCCGAGCAACCCGCCGAGCACCTCTCGGGTGTGCTCGCCGAGGTCGGGGCCGACATTCCGGATCGGCAGCGACTCGCCCCCGATGACCGGGACGATGCCGCCGAACCCCACCTGCTTGGGTTCGGGCTCGCCCACGTCGACGGGGAACGTCTGGATCATATTGCGTGCCCGGTACTGCTCGTCGGCCACGATATCGGCGGCGGTGTAGATAGGCCCGCACGGGATGGCCGCCGCGTCGAGCAGCTTCAGCGCCTCGTCGCGGGTGTGCTTGATCGTCCACTCCGCGATCGAGGCGTCGAGGCGCTCGCGATTCCGCCAGCGGCCCGCGTTGTCGGCCAGGTCCGGGTCGGCCGCCAGGTCGGGACGATCGATGACCGTCATATAGCGCTGGAAGATGGCATCGCCGTTGCCGCCGATGATGATGCTGTACCCGTCGCTGGTCGGGTAGGCGTTGCTCGGCGCGATGCCCTCCATCCGGCCGCCGACCCGCTCGCGATTGATGCCGTAGGCGAAGTGGTCCGGGACCAGCGATTCCATCACCGACAGGATCGATTCGTTGAGCGCGACATCGATGATCCGCTCGGCCTGCGGCACCGTCCCGCTGACCCGTTCCCGCTGGAACAACGCCATGACCGTGCCGAAGGCGGCGTAGATGCCCGCGATCGAGTCACCGATCGAGACACCCACCCGCACCGGCGGCCGATCCGGGTCGCCGACCAGCTCACGCAGGCCACCGACCGCCTCGGCCACCGCCGCGAACCCGGGCCGCGCCGCCATCGGACCCGTCTGTCCATAGGCCGAGATCCGGGTGATGACCAGCCCGGGCTTGGCGGCCTCGAGCACCTCCGGCCCCAGCCCCCACTTCTCGAGCATGCCCGGCCGGAAGTTCTCCAGCAGCACATCGCACTGTTTCACCAGCTCGAGCACCACCGCCCGGCCCGCCTCGGTCCGCAGATCCAGCACGATCGACTTCTTGTTCCGGTTGACGGTCCGGTACAGCATGGAGGTGTCACCCCCGTACAACCGCCAATTCCGCAGCTCGTCGCCCGTGCCGGGCCGCTCGACCTTGATCACCTCGGCCCCGAAGTCCCCGAGAATCCGTCCGGCGGTGGGCGCGGCGACATAGTTACCGAGTTCCAGTACGCGCACGCCATCCAGAGGCCGAATTTCCATGCTGTGATTATGGCGGCTGGCGCCGCGGGGTGTGCGGCCCCCTTGGGCCTCGCGTCCGAGGGGCGATACTCCGGCTGCGCCGTTACGTCTCGCCCCTCGGACGCGAGGCGGGCCGCACACCGTGGTGGTGGCGGTGCCGGGCCCGGTGTCGCTGATTACGAGGCGAGCAGTTCGACCTGCTCGACCACCGAGTAGTGGTCCGCGTTTCCTTCGATGACGGTGCTCGGCTTGCCGTCGACACCCACCGGGATGTCACCGGCGAGGGTGATGCGGGTCAGGCGGCGGGGCTGGTCGTCGTAGTCGTCGACGGCGTAGTGCTGGGTGGCGCGGTTGTCCCAGATGGCGACATCGCCGTCTGCCCAGTTCCAGCGGGTGGTGTTCTCCAGGCGGGTGACGCGATCCTGGAACAGACGGAACAGCGCCTGCGATTCGCTGGTCGACAGGCCGACGAAGTTCTTCACGAAGTGGCCCAGCAGCAGCGCCCGCTCCCCGGTCTCGGGGTGCACCCGCACGACGGGGTGCTCGGTCTCGTAGTAGGTCGACTGGAACTCCGCGCGGTACTTCTCCGAATTCGGGCGAATGGGCTCGACATTGCGCGCCGCGTAGTCGTACACATTCGTATGCACCGCCCGCAGGTTCTCGGCGAGCAGCTTGAGCGAATCGGGCAGCGAGTTGTAGGCGGCGACGGTGGAGGCCCAGGTGGTGGAGCCGCCGTAGCTGGGCAGGCGCTCCGCCCGCAGGATCGAGGCCTTGGGAATCCGGTCGACGAAGGTCACGTCGGTGTGCCAGGAATTGGCGCGCCCGTTCTCGGAGTCGATGGCCAGGCTCTTCACCCCCTGCGAGGTCACCGTCGGGTGCGGGGCGGTCGGGCTGCCGAGCAGCGCCGCGAACTCGTGCTGGCCGTCCTCGGTGAGGTGCTGCTGACCACGGAAGAAGATCACCTTGTGCTCGTTGAGCGCGCGGCGGATGGTCGCGACCGTCGCCGCGTCCAGGTCACCGCCCAGACGGACGCCGTCCACCTGGGCGCCGATGTGCGCGCCGAGCTTGGTCACCGTCACGGTGGCGGGGGTGGCGTGGTCGACCGTCATGGGATCACCTTCACTGTCTTCGATCGGTTGCTGATGCATCAAGCACACCGCGAAATCCGTTCGGCAGACAGGTTTTCCTTCCGGCTGATCCCAACCCTCAGCCGAGGTTCTCGCGCAGGTAGGCCAGGTCCTCGGCGACACCTTCGGCGGGGGTCTCCAGGATGACGGGCGCGCCCGCGGTGCGGCAGACCTCGGCCAGCAGCCGCGGGTCGATGGTGCCGTCGGCGAAGTTGGCGTGCCGGTCGGCGCCGGAGTCGAACTCGTCGCGCGAGGAGTTCAGGTGCACCAGGTCGATCCGGCCGGTGATGGCCTTGATCCGCTCGACCACGCCGACCAGTTCCTCCCCGCCCGCCCAGGCGTGGCAGGTGTCGAGGCAGAAGCCCGCGCCGTAATCGCCGACGGCGTCCCAGAGCCGGGCGATGGCGTCGAAGTGGCGGGCCATGGCGTGATTGCCGCCCGCGGTGTTCTCGATCAGGATCGGCACGGCGAACCCGCCCTTGTCCTGCTGACGTTCGAACAGCTTGCGCCAGTTATCGATTCCGGTATCGCGCTCGGCGTCGGAACGCACATGCCCGCCGTGCACGACCAGGCCGAACGCGCCGAGCTCGGCCGCCGCCGCGGCCTGCTGGGCCACCGCGTTGCGCGAGGGCATTCGCAGCCGGTTGTTCAGGCTGGCCACATTGATCTGATACGACGAGTGCACGACGACATCGATCGGACTGGCCAGGATCTCGGCGGCCCTGGGATGCGGCTGGGGTTTGTCCCAGCTCTGCGGATCCACCACGAACATCTGGATGACCTCGGCACCGAGCTTCTCACCGAAGCCGATCGGATCGCTCTCATCACGAACGTGTGCTCCAATGCGCATGCTGTCATTATGGCGGCTGGCGCCGCGGGTGTGCGGCCCCCTTGGGCCGCACACCGTGGTGGTCGGCAACGATGTTGCACTCTGGGTGCTACCCGAGATACATCGGTAGAATTTTCGACGGGTGCTCTGCCCTGGAGGGGGTGACTTCGCGTGTTGCGCAAAGGCGACGTGTTCGCCGGGTACACGATCCGCCGTGTCCTGGGTCAGGGCGGGATGGGCGTGGTGTATTTGGCGCGTCATCCCCGATTGCCCCGGCTGACCGCGCTCAAGTTGCTCAGCCGCGAGCTGTCCGCCGATGCCGAGATCCGGCAGCGTTTCGAGCGTGAGGCCGATCTGGTCGCGCAGCTCGAGCACCCGAACATCGTCAATGTCTACGACCGCGGCACCGAGGACGACCAGCTCTGGATCTCGATGCAGTTCGTGGCCGGAACCGATGTGGCGACCGCCGATGTGAACGTGCTGACGCCCGACCGCGCCGTGCAGATCGTGATCGAGACCGCGACCGCGCTGGACTTCGCGCACGCGGGCGGCGTACTGCACCGGGATGTGAAACCGGCCAATATCCTGCTGGCCAAGCCGCCGATCGGGCGCCCGGAACGGGTGGTACTCACCGATTTCGGCATCGCGGCCGTGCGCGACAGCGAGACCACGCTGTCCTCGGCGGGCACCATCACCGCCACCCTGGCCTACGCCGCGCCCGAACAGCTGGCCGGGGCGCCGCTGGATCATCGCGCCGACCAGTATTCGCTGGCCTGCACGCTGTTCTGGATGCTGACCGGTTCGGTGCCGTTCCCCGGACCGAACCCGGCCACCGTCATCCAGGCGCATCTGAGCGCGCCGGTGCCGCCGCTGCGCAGCCTGCGCGGCGACCTGCCCGCCACCCTGGACACGGTGCTGGCCAGGGCCACCGCCAAGCGGCCCGGGGCGCGCTACGCCAGCTGCGCGGAGTTCGCGCAGGCCGCCAAGGCGGCGCTGTTCGCCGCGCCCGGTCCGTGGCACCACCAGCCGCAGCCCACCGCCACCGGTGTGGTGCTGCGCGCCCGCGAGCAGTATCCGCAGGCCACCGGCTATCCGCGGCCGAACACCCCACCGCAGCCTTATCCCCAGGCGTCCCCACCGCCGTCGGCCACGCCCGCGCAGCCGCATCCGCACGCCGCGCGGCCACCGTCGGGGCCGGGGCGCCGGGTCGCACCGCGCCCGGCGACCATCGATTTCCCCGGTGGGCGTAACCATCCCGGCTATATCGTGCCGCCGCAGCCTCGTCGTCCGTCGTGATCGAGGCCGCCGCCGGGGTCGGTACCGGCTGCTAAGGTTTCGGTGATTTTCCCCGTGGCGGGCCACCCGGCCGCGGCTTTCGTGCTGTACGCGTGTGCGCTGGTGGGTCCCGGCGCACGGCGGGAAGTGGAGCAGACATGCTGGCCAACGGAGATGTCTTCGCGGGCTATGTCATCGAACGGCAACTCGGTCGTGGTGGCATGGGTTCGGTCTATCTGGCCAAGCACCCGCGGCTACCGCGGATGACCGCGCTCAAGCTGCTCAATCGCGAGATGTTCTTCGATCAGGAGGTGCGGGCGCGGTTCGAGCGGGAGGCGGATCTGGTCTCGCGCCTGGATCATCCGAACATCGTCACCGTCTACGACCGCGGGCTCGACGACGAACAGCTGTGGATCTCCATGCAGTTCATCGACGGCATCGACGCCGCCTCGGTGGACCCGCAGACGCTGCCGCCCGCGCGCGCCCTGCAGATCGTCAAGGAGACCGCCGACGCGCTGGACTACGCGCACGGCATGGGCGTGCTGCACCGCGATGTGAAACCGGCCAATATCCTGCTGGCCCGGTCCGGCGCGGGCCGCGGCGAACGGGTCTACCTCACCGACTTCGGCATCGCCCGCCTGCGCGACGACACCGGTCATCTCACCCAGACCGGCACCTTCACCGCCACCCTGGCCTACGCCTCGCCCGAACAGCTCACCGGCGCCGCGCTGGATCACCGCTCCGACCAGTATTCGCTGGCGTGCGCGCTGTTCTGGCTGTTCACCGGGTCCGGCCCGTTCACCGCGACCAACCCGGCCGCGGTCATCCAGGGACACCTGCAGCAGCCACCGCCGCCGCTGAGCAGCGTGCGCCCCGGCCTGCCCTACGCGCTGGACGCGGTGCTGGCCAAAGCCATGGCCAAGCGCCCCGACGACCGCTTCGACTCCTGCTCGGACTTCGCCGCCGCCGCGCTGGCCGCGCTGAACAATCCGAGCGCGCCCGCCCTGCCGATCGCCGGTCCGCGTCCCGGGACCGGCGGCGCCCATCCGCTGGCCGGTGGCCCGCATCCGGCCACCGGCGGCGCCTACCCGCAGACCACCGGCGGTGCGTACCCGCAGACCGGCGGTGCCTACCCGCAGACCGGGGGCGCGTACCCGCAGACCGGCGGTCCACGGCCGACCACCGGTGGCGCGATGCCGCAGACCGGTGGCCCGCGTCCCACCACGGGTGGCGCCCTCCCGCAGACAGGCGCGCCGTACCCGGTGGCCTCGCCGATGACCGGCGCGGGCACCCAGGGCCCGATGACCGCCAACCAGCTGCCCACCCCGCAGAACACCGGCGGGCAGGCCCCGTATGCCCAGCAGTCGCGGCCGCAGTACCCGACGCCGCCCACCTCGCCGCCGAGCAATTTCGCCCAGTATCCGCAGGGTCCGCGCCCGGCAGGCAAGTCCAACAACGGGCTGATCATCGGCATCGTGGTGGCGGTGCTGCTGGTGATCGTGCTGCTCATCGCGATCGGCGTGGCCGTCAGCGACGACAAGTCCGGCGGCACCACCAGTTCCACCACCACGACCAGTGTGGTGGCGGGCAAGCAGGTGACGCCGAACGCCGACGCGATCAGCGCCGCGTTCAGCCGGATGGTGCCCGCCACCGTCGACGGCGAGACCGGCTACAACCAGGCCACCTGCTGGGAGACCGACACCGGCTACACGCCGACGACCAGCGACGGCGACCCGGATTTCGGTGCATGGGTGTGGCAGTGGCGCTGCTACGACGGCGGCGGCTCCGACGGAGACGATCCGTTCTACCGGTTCTACGTCTACAACTCGGCCGCCGATGTGCAGGCGGTGATCGACGGGCTGCCCAGCAATACCAAGTCCACCGACACCAACGGCGGCAAGCAGTACACCAACTACAAGTACACCGACAACGGCAACAAGATCATCACCCAGTTCACCGGTGAACCCGACCGCGCCCAGTTCCTGATGTTCACCGACGGCTACGGCGACCCGAACGACGTGCTGCGCTGGTGGCGCTCGGCACCGCTGAACTGACGTGATGCACGAGGAGACCGGCGTTTTCGCCGGGTACACCATCGAACGGCTGCTCGGCCGCGGCGGCATGGGGTCGGTATACCTGGCCCGCCATCCGCGGCTGCCCCGGCGCACCGCGATGAAGCTGCTGAACCGGGAGTTGTACTCCGACAACGAGATCCGGGCCCGCTTCGAGCGCGAGGCCGATCTGGTCGCCCAGCTCGAGCATCCGAACATCGTGACGGTCTACGACCGCGGGGTGGAGAACGAGCAGTTGTGGATCTCGATGCGCTACATCGAGGGCTCCGACGCGGCCTCGCTGCCGATGCCGGTGGACCCGGCGCGCGCGGTGCGCGTCGTCGCCGAAACCGCGGCGGCACTGGACTTCGCGCACAGCCGCGGGGTGCTGCACCGGGACGTGAAACCGGCCAATATCCTGCTCGAGCAGGCCCACGGCGGCGAGCGCGTGTACCTCACCGATTTCGGGATCGCGCGCCTGCACGACGACAGCGCCGCCAAACTCACCCAGACCGGAACCTTCACCGCCACCCTGGCTTTCGCCTCCCCCGAGCAGCTGTCCGGGATCGCGCTCGACGGCCGCGCCGACCAGTACTCGCTGGCCTGCACGCTGTTCCGCCTGCTCACCGGCACCACACCGTTCGAGGCACCCAACCCCGTCGCGGTCATCTCCGGCCACCTGCAACTCCGCCCACCCAGCGCCCGCGCCCTGCGCCCCGACCTCCCACCCGCCCTCGACGCGGTGATCGCCCGCGCCATGGCCAAGCGCCCCGCCGAACGCTTCGCCACCTGCGCCGAATTCGCCACGGCCGCCGAGCAAGCCCTCACCGGCGCCCAGCCCTACCCCGCCGCCGCCCCGACCCGCACCTATCCCCCGAACTCACCCCACACCCCGGCACCGGGCCACCCGATCCCAGGCGCCACCCCGGGCCAAGGCTGGCCCGTCTCCAGCGCCGGATCCTGGCCCGCAGGTGTGGTTTCCGGGCCAGGCCAGTCCTGGCCCGGCACTACCGCCGAATCCCGGCCGGGCGCCGAACAGACTCCCGGCGCGGCATGGTCCGCTGCGGGGCAGGCTCCTGGCGCGGGTTCACCGGGTGTCGGACCACACCCTGGCGCGGGGTTACCCGGCGCTGGGCGAGCGCCGGGCAGCTCGTGGCCCGGTGCGGGACAAACGCCGGGCACGGCATGGCCGCACGCGAATCAGGCGATGCCGGGCGGGCGGCCGGGCGCCGCGCCCGCGTGGGCGGGTTCGGTGGACGCCCGGGGTAGCGCCCAGGCGGTTCGGGATCGTGCCGGGACCGGGCGGCCCGGCAAACAAGAACGTTCCGTCGCCGAGTCCTATCTCGGACCCAAGCGGCAATCGCGCTGGCAGGCCACGCCGGGCGGCTGGATCGCCCTGATCATCCTGGTCGTGCTGGTGGTGGTGTTCGTCGTGAAGATCGTGAACATGCCCGCCGAGGACAGTTCCTCGGGAGCGTCGGTGAACGAGGTCGTCGTCGAGAGCACGACCACCGTGGCGCAGCGGACCACCACCACCGACGAGGCGCGGATGCTCGACTGGTGGTACGCCGCGCCGCTGGTCTAAGCGGCCAGCCGGTGGTGCACGAAATCGCATACCGGCGCGAAGCCGATGGCCCGGTAGATCTTGTTCGAGGTGGGATTGGCCAGGTCGGCGAACAGGCAGACCTCGGTGCCCTCGGCGCGGATCACCCCGCAGACCGCGGCGGTCAGCGCGCTGGCGTACCCGTTACCGCGCAGGGACGGTGGCGTGTAGACCGGCCCGATCCTGGCCCACCCGAACGCCTCGGTCTGCCGGGCGACGAACGCGCTCGCGACACCGTCACGCTCCCACAGCCACCACAGCCCGGCCGCGATCTGCCGTTCGGCGACACCGCGGGCGACACCGCGCGGGGATCCGGTCTCCGCGTGGAACTCCTGGACCATCCGCAGGCCGACGTCGAGGTCACCCGGTCCGGCGAGCCGGGGTGTGCCGGGAACCTCCGGTGTGCGCAGGGCGCCGAGCTCGAACAGCCGGGCGGTGTGTCCCCGCTCGTGGGTGCCCGGCCAGTGGGTGAGGAAGGCCTCGATCTCGGCGGCCGGTCCTTCGACACTGACCAGCGGAGTGTCAAGGCCCATCAACACCTCGACGACGGCCGGAATACCCTCCGGCGGAACAGCGGCGAGATAGGCGCGGCCGTCGGCGGTGCACTGCGCGATGCCGCGCACACCGTCGTCGTCGCGCACCGTGAGGAACCGTGTCCCGGCGGTGTTGTTGCGCGACTGGCTGACCGCGACCGTGGCAACGACGGTGTAGCGCAGCGGATCCCCGCGCAGAAAGGTCTCGGCCTGGGTCAGGAACCGGGTCGCGTCACCGGTGATGTCGATCCGCACTCCGTCGACGGTAGGCCGGACGGGCGCGGGACGCAGCCGGATTTCGGTGTGCCTCAGTTCGTTTCGAGCGCATCCCGATCGGTGCGTAGCTTGAGCAGGATCAGGCCCGCGGTGCAGGCCAGGATCAGGCCCGCCACGGTGATCTCCACGTGCAGCCCGGCCAGGCCGAGCCCGGCGCCGACGAGTCCGCCGACGAAGAACAGCCAGCCCAAGACCCGGGCCACCACCGCCACACCGCGATTGCCCGATGCGGTCGACAGCGCGCGCTGGATCTGGGGCTCTTCCAGCCGGGGTGTCGAGTAAGCTCCCATCAGATTCTCCCTCGATGACGCCGATCAGATTCTTGCGTCGCGCAGACCTCGCGCGTCAGGGGTTTCGTTCCGGGCGTCTCATGCGTAACTTTGCTCACACACGCTACGACTCGGGGACGCCGAACGCGCGCGACACGTCCCCACGACACGCTGAAGAGATCAATCCGATATGTGGACCACCGCCATTTAAAATGCGCTGTTTCGGCCGACCTGCACTACTGTGAGGCGACTCGAAGCCGACGAGGAGTAGTAGGCGATGGATGACAGCAGGGCCAAGGTCGTAGGTCCGGCAATCGCTGTTGGCGCGGTGTCGCTCGGACTGATCATCATCGGTGCGTGCGGTGTCGGACAGCAGGATGTCTACGTTCCGCCCCCGCCGATCGAAGCCGAGCTGGCCGTGGCCCCGGCCCCGGTGGCCGACGAGGTCACCTCCACGACCTACTCCATCGCGATCCCGCCGTCCCCGACCTGGCGGATCGCCCCGCACATGTCGCCGCGGAAACCGTTCAGCCTCAGCTCCACCGAGACCGAACCCTCCGAGCCGCCCGCCGAGGGCGAGCCGAGCGAGAATCCGCGCCCGTCCGAGGCGACCACCGAATCGCATCCGCCCGAGACCACCACCGTCGAGGACCAGCCGGTGACCACCACCCGGCCCCGCATCACCACCACCCCGCGCGTCACCACGCCGAGCCCGACCCGGACGCTCCCGCCCCGGCTCACCACCCCGCTGCGGATTCCGACCCCGGATTACGACGAGGACGAGGAAGTCACCGAGCCGGTCTTCCCGCCGACCCACGCCTACGACCACGCGACCCCCACCGCGCCCGAGACCTCCGAGCAGCGCCCGGCGGCATCGGCGGGCACCGACCGCCACCCGGCCCCGGCACCCGCGGGCCCACTTCCGGCCGACACCGGCGCGACGCCGACTCCCCCGGTGACCACCGAAACGACGGTCACCCAGCCCACCCCGCGCTTCGAGGGCTGACAGCACGAGGGTGCGCACCCGAACCGGGCACGCACCCTCGACAGCGACCGCCTAGAACTCGGGCAGATCGTAGGAGCCCACCCGATCGGCCAGCACCCGCCGATGCTCCAGCGCGCCACCGAGCGTCTGCCCGATCGCGGTCAGCCGGGCGACATAGTGGCTCACCGGATACTCCGCGGTGACACCGATGCCACCGTGCATCTGGATCGCCTCCTGCCCGATGTGCTCGGCGGACTTGCCGATCTGCAGGCGCGCCCGCGAGGCCACCACCGGATCGTTGCCGCCGTCGGCCAGCGCCGCGGTGGCGTAGAGGCTCATGCTGCGGGCCAGCTCCAGCGAGACGTAGCAGTCGGCCGCGCGCTGGGTCAGCGTCTGGAACTTCGACAGTGTCACGCCGAACTGCTTGCGGGTCTTGAGATACTCGGTGGTCAGCGTGAGCGCGATCTCCATGGCGCCGACCGATTCCGCGCACAGCGCCGCCTGCGCGTACCCCTGCACCAGCGCGATCTGTTCGGCCGCGTCGACGGTGTCGCCGAGCAGTTCCCCGGCCGCGCCGTCGAGTTCGAGCTGGGCGCCGCGGCGGCCGTCGAAGGTGCGGTAGGTGCGCCGCACGGCTCCGGCGGCGGTCGGGTCGACCAGGAACAGGCCGACGCCCCCGCCCGGGAGCACCGCGCTGACGATGAGCTCGTCGGCACAGTCGCCGCGCAGCACCGGGTTCTTCACGCCGGTCAGCGTGTAGGAATCGCCCTGGCCGCTCGCGGTGGTGCCGAGTTCGGTGGACGGCCAGCGCTTGCCCGGTTCGGCGTGGGCGAAGCCGAGCAGTTTCTCCCCGGCGGCCAACGCTGGCAGCAGCCGGGCGCGCTGTTCGGCGCTGCCGGTGAGCTTCAGCAGCTCGGCCGGGATGACCACCGCGTCCAGCACCGGTTCCGGGGCCAGCGCGCGGCCCAGTTCCTCCTGCACGAGCATGGCCTCGACCGGGCCCGCGCCCGCGCCGCCGTCGTCCTCGTCGATGGTCAGGCCGAGCACGCCCAGGTCGGCGAGCTGCTTCCAAACCGTGCGGTTCCAGCCGGGGTCGGTCTCGCCGACCTTGGCCAGCGCCTCGCCGTCGTAGAAACGGCGCAGCAGATCGCGCACGGTGTCGCGCAGCATCGTCTGTTCTTCGGTCAGTGCGAGATCCATGTCAGCGCCTCACAATCCGAGGATCGTGGAGGAAATGATCGAGCGCTGGACCTCGCTCGAGCCTCCGTAGATGGACACCTTGCGGTAGTTCAGATAGCCGGGGCCGCTGTGCTGGGCCCACGGCGGGGAGGCGATGTTCTCGGCGTCGACCGGCAGCGCGTCGGCGCCCGCGATATCGAGCAGCAGCTCGGTGGCCGCCTGCTGCAACTCCGAGCCGCGCAGCTTGAGCACCGAGGAGGCCGGGTTGGGCTTGCCGTCGCTGGAGTTGGACACCACCCGCAGCTGGGTGAGTTCCAGGGCCAGCAGCTCGTTCTCCAGTTCGGCCACCCGGGCGGCGAAGACCGGATCGTCGAGCAGGGTGCCGTGGCCGGTGCTGACCGAGCGGGCATGGTCCTTGGCCAGGCCGATCTTGACCTTGGTCTTGCCGACGCCGGTGATCGAGGTGCGTTCGTTGCCGAGCAGGAACTTGGCGTAGGTCCAGCCCTGGTTCTCCTCGCCGACGAGCTGGTCGGCGGGCACCCGGACGTTCTCGAAGAACACCTCGTTGACCTCGTAGCTGCCGTCGATCAGCTTGATCGGGCGCATGGTGACCCCGGGTGACTTCACGTCGAAGAGCAGGAAGGAGATGCCCGCCTGCTTCTTGGGCGCGTTCGGGTCGGTGCGGACCAGGCAGAAGATCCAGTCGGCGTACTGGCCGAGCGTGGTCCAGATCTTCTGGCCGTTGACGATGTAGGAGTCGCCGTCGCGCACGGCGGTGGTGCGCAGCGAGGCCAGGTCGGAGCCCGCGTCGGGTTCGGAGAAGCCCTGGCACCACCAGATGTCGAGGGCGGCGGTGGGCGGCAGGAACCGCTGTTTGAGTTCCTCGGAGCCGAAGTGGGCGATGACCGGGCCGACCATGGAGGCGTTGAAGGTCAGCGGCTCGGGCACCGAGGCCAGCTGCATCTCGTCGAGCCACAGGTGGCGCTGCATAGGCGTCCAGTCCTTGCCGCCCCAGGCCACCGGCCAGTTGGGCACGGCCAGGCCGTGGTCGTTGAGGATCTTGTTCGCGGTGACGATGTCGTCGCGGGACAATTCGTGGCCGTATTTCACCCGGTCGCGGATCTCGGCCGGAATCTCGGTCCGGTAGAACTGCCGGAGCTCGTCGCGAAAGGCGAGCTCTTCGGGGGACAAGGCTAACTTCATACGGGTCTCCCAGCGTCTCGTAGCCGTCGAGAGAAAACCTACCCCTTGGTAAACCCGGATGTCGACTACATCACACCCGGCGCGGACCCGTCGTCGCGGTGCCCGCGGCGGTCCCCGACCGCGTCGGCGAACTGGTACGTTGCCAGACGAGCCGGGGAACCGGCGACGAGCATCCTCGAGGAGTTACGGGTGAACGGCAGATCCATCGCAAGCAGGGCGGCGACGGTCACCGCGGCGAGCATCGGCGCGCTGGCGCTGCTGGCGGCACCGGCCGGAGCCGCACCGCTCGACGACGGCCTCACCCACCTCACCGAGATCGCGGCCGACGATGCCGCCACCAAGGCGGGGGTCGGCGCGCTGACCAGCTTCACGAAGATCGTCGGCGGCGACGCGCTGCGCGACATCTCGGCGCAGTTCACCCCGTTCACCTATGCCGCACCGACTTTCGGCTGCGGCAGCAACGGCCCGATCACCACGATCATCGCCGCCGCCACCTACGAGGGCCCCGGCCCGCGCGATGAGTTCAGCCTGACGCCGGGCGATATGCGCTTCAGCGCGAGCCCGCGCCACACCGGTGTGCCGCTGTCCTCGGGGCTCAGCGTGGCCTGGGTGAACGTGAACACCGGTCAGAGCGGCATCATCGCCCTCGACGACCAGACCGAATACCACCTGCCGTCGCTGTCGAAGACCGTGCACACGGGGGCCGGTACTGTGATCGCCTCCATGTGGGGCTCCATCGACTACCCCGGCGCGCGCTGCGTGATGACCCCGACCGTGGGCACCTTCGTCGTCCCGGATCTGCCGGTCGAGCAGACCGAGGCGCCCGCGGCCCCGCCCGCGCCGGAACCGGAACTCACCAACCCCGGTTCGGGCGAATCGTCCTCGGGTGGTCCCAACACCTCGCAGGCTCCGGCCCCCGAAACCCCCGCTCCCGCACCGGCTCCGGCCCCCGCGGAGACCCCGGCGCCCGCACCCGCTCCGGAGCCGCCGAGCGCGCCGTCCGCGGTCACCGTCGGCGGCTGATCCGCCCGGACACCCTCAGCGGGTCGGCGCGAGTCTTTGAACGGCGCCGGGCAGCTCGTCGGCTGATCTTCGGCCCGCCCGGCGCACCGGCCGAGTCGCGCCGGGAACGACTGCCGGGCAATCGGTCACGGCGTCCGTGCCGCGGCTCCGCGCGCGGCCGACCTACCGCCACCGGGCTCGGCCGCGGTGGCGCTCATCGGCGCGGTGACGCCGCAGGCAACGCGGCGTACGCGCTCGCGCCACCCGCCGCCGCCCGTGCGGCCCGGAATCACTGGTCGTGGTGCGGCTTTCGGAAAGAAATCAGCCCAGCGGGCGGATGCGCAGGACGGTGCCTTCTTCCGAACCGGCCAGCAGTGCGGACGGGTCGGCGGGGTCGGCGACGACCGCGGTGAGCGGCTGGGTCGACAGCACGTTGCAGGCGGCGCCGGTGACCGGGTCGACGCGGACGAGGTGACCGGCCAGCGTGGTGACGTAGAGGTCGCCGTCGCGGACGACGAGATCGTCGACGAAGTCGGGCAGGGCGCCGAAGGAGGTCAGGTCGGCGATGGTGGTGCTGGCGGCGGGGTCGGTGCGCGACAGGCGCAGTACCCGGCCGACCGGGCCGGAATCGGCGACGAAGTTCGCGGTGACGTAGACCGAATCACCCACCACGGCAATGCCGTTGGGGCCCTCGACGGCCACCCCGGCCCACCAGTCCATGTCCTCGCTGCCGTCGCGGCGCAGCCGGTGCACACCGTCGGAGGCGGTGACGTAGAGGTTGCCCTCGTCGTCGAAGGCGGCGCCGTTCGGGTGCGGGAAGCCGGTGGCGAAGGAGACCGGTTCGGGGTCGGCGGCGGTGGGGTCGAAGCGGACGATGCCGCCCGCGCCGGACAGCGGCGAATTGCCGGTCACCACATAGAGCAGGCCGTCGGGGCCGAGCCGGACCGCGCCGGGCGAGGGGATCGCGACGGTGGCGGTGAGCCGCCCGTCGGCGTCGTAGCGCTGGACCTCCCCGCGCATCACCCGCGCCACCCACAGCGCGCCGTCGGCGTCGATGCCGAAGTTCTCCGACCAGTCCAGCAGCGGCACACTCGAGCGGATGGCGATGTCCTCGCGTGCCTGCGCGCAGGCGGCGACCGGTTCCGCGCCCGCGGCACCGGTGCCGAGGGAGGCAGTGGTCACGACGGCCGCGCCGACGACAACGTGGGCGACGCAACGGCGGAACGACAACATGCACAAACCTCGACTCTGTTGACTCAGTTCGACGCGGGAAGTCTAGCGGCTCCGGCGCATCGATGGTGAGCGCACTCTGCACCGCGCACCGCCCCCGCGCACGACAGCCTGCACGCCGAACCCCGCACGGACTGATCTTGTCGCACAGAGCAATTCGACCGGGCCCGCCGCGATGTCACAAGTCCGCGCCCGAAATCCGGTGCACTCCCCCTACGCTCGCCCGCCCCGCGACAGCCATAATCGGACGGTGCCCTATTTCGACAGCGACCGCGGCCGCCTGCACTACCGGCGGTGGTCCCTCGAACGGCCCGCGGCCACGCTGGTCCTGCTGCCGGGCACCGGTCAGCACAGCGGGCACTACCACCGCTTCGCCGCCGCCCTCCGCCCGGCCCGGATCGAGCTGTGGACCCTGGACACCTCGGGCCAGGGCCTGAGCGAAGGCGATCCCGACGCCCCCGGCACCCTCCCCGAACTCGCCGCCGACGCTCGCCTGCTCCTCGCCCTGGCCCACGCCGAACACGGGTCCGCCCCTTTCCTGATGGGCCATTCGCTCGGCGCGGCCACCGCGCTGACCGTAGCCGCCGAAGCGCACCTCGGCCCGGCCGTGGGCCCCGATGCGAGGCCCGATATAGCCGTGGCCACCGAAGCAGGCCGCGACACAGCCATGACTGGTGGAGCGAGCCCCAGTGCGGCCCCGGCCGCCGGAGGGACGCCCAACCCGACCGTCGCCTCCGGGGCAGGCCCGGATATGGCCGTCGACTCTGGAACGAGCCTCAGTGTGGCCCCCGACTCCGCGGCGAGCTCCAATGTGGCCGTCGACTCCGGGGCGAGCCGCGATGTAGGAGTGGCCGCCGGAGCGAGCGCGGGCATCGCCGGACTGGTGCTCTGTGGCACCCCGCGCAGGGGTACTGAGATCACGCTCAGCCCAGGGTTGGCGGTGCTGGCGGTGCACGGGGTCGACGATCGGCGGGCGCCGATCGATGTGATCCGGCTATGGACAGCGCGGCACGGATCGGTAGATTTGCGCGAGTACGCCGACGCGGGCCACGACCTGTTGCACGAACCGGTACAGCAGCGCGTGGCGGCCGATATCGCGCAGTGGGTCCTGACCTGCGCGCGATGAACGACGAAGGGGGAAACGGTGCAACCGAATCGAACGGGGCTGCCGAATACGGCGGCGCTGGGCACGGCCGTCGACGAGGGCGGGCTGTGGATCGACGGGGTGCTGGTCGCCGACGGCGCGCCCGAGCGCTGCGCGCTGCGCTACGAGCGGCTGGCCGACGCGGTGGAGGCGCAGTTGCAGGTCCTCGGCGCGGCGCAGACGCTGCCGGGCTTCGGCGATCTCGCCTCCGGGACCGCGCTGCGCACCGGCTTCGAGTCCAAGACCGGTGACGCGCTGGATCAGCTGCGGGCCTACGCGCGCACCGCGCGCGAGCTGGCCATGGTGTTCCGCGCCGCCGGGACCGCCTACCGCGACAGCGACCAGGCGCTGGCGGGCGCGGTCGCCGCGCTCGACCCGCAGGGGGACGGCCATGCGTAGCATCTCCGGCACCGATCCCGACTACGCGCCCGTGGTCGAGGTCTTCGACAATCTCTCGCACGCCGAGATCCACCGGGCCGTGCAGCAGCTCGACCCGGCCGCCCTGGCCGTGGCGGGCGACGCCTTCCTCAGCGCGTCCACCGGTCTCGGCGACGAGGTCGACAACGCGCACGGCGAGATCCGCGCGGCCCTGGCCGACGGCTGGCGCGGCGCGGCCGCCCAGCAGGCGGTCGACGCGGTGAGCGAGTTCGAGCAGGCGGGCAGGCGCATCGCCGATGTGCTCACCGCCGTCGGCGTGCGGCTGGCCCGCGCGGGCGACGCCGCCGAATCCGTGCGCGCCGCCATCGCCGAACCCGATGCGGCCCAGCCGGATCCGGCCGCCGCCCTGCTGGACTCCCAGCAGGCCGCCGACAACGCCACCGTGGTGCGCCAGGCCGAGAACGCGCGACTGGACGCGGTCCGGGCCATGGAGACGATCTACGGCGGAGCCCTGGTGCCGACCGGCTCGGGCGTGCCGTCCTTCCCCGTCCTCGACACCGCCACGGCCACCGCCCCCGGCACCGGCACCCCGCCCACCACGGGCGCCCCCGCGGTCACCCTCACCGGCGCGAACCCGGCGATGACCGATCCGTCCACGACCACCACCGGAGAAACCCAGGTGGCCGGGGTAGTGACCGTGCTCCCCGGCGACACCACCGCGGGCACTCCCGGTCAGCCGCAGACCCCCGCGACCGGCACCACCCCGGCGACAACCGCGGCCCCGGGCACGGTGCCCGCAGCCGCCGCGCCGACCACACTCGCCGCCACACAGCCGGGCCAGGTCACCACTGCCTCCACCACGGCCGCCACCGCCGGGTCCCCGGCCACGACACCGGGTTACGTCGCAGGGTCCGTCCCGGGCACCGACCCCCGCAATCGCCGCGACCGTTCCGGAAAACCGGCGGACGCATCAGCAACGGGCGGCTCCGGCAATACAGACGATGCGCCCACGACGACACCCCTCGGCGCGGGTGCGCCCGCCACGGGCGCCACAGCCCACCCCGGCGACGCCACCGTGCCTGCCGCGTCCTCGCCCGCCATCCCCAGCGCGACCGTCGCACACCCGGAAACCACCGCAGCAGGAACGTCACCCGCCGTCCCGACCGCGACCAACGCACACCCGGACACCACTGCGGCAGGTACCTCACCCGCTGGCACGACCGCGACCGACGTACATCCCGATACCGCGTCAGGCGCTTCGCCTGCCGATCCGACCGCGGTACGCCCGGATACCGCAGGCACCACGCCCGCGGCGGATACCGGGGCCGCCGCCACCGAGGCGCGGACGGATCGCGATCCGGCGGCTGCCGGGGGTGAGGCCGCGGCCGGGATGAGCGCGGGGGCGATCGGTGGGCTGATGGGTGGGGCCATGGCGGCGGCCGACAATCAGCGGGCGCCGGGTGGTCCGCGGCATCCCGCGCCGCCGGAGGAACCCGAGGACGAGGACGACGAGTTCCTGCGCTTCCTCGATGAGGAGCCGACCTATCTCGAGCCCGCCGACGAGGTGAACGCGCTGATCGGCCGGATGGAGCCGACCAGCCCCGCCGTGCTGGGTGAGTGGACCGAACGGGAGTGAACTGGCATCTCACCCCGGATCAGTTCGCGCTGGCCTGGGCGCGCACCGACGGCGACCGGATCCCGTATCCGCTCGCCGTCCGCGCGTCCGCCCGCGACACCGCCGAACTCGCCGCGCAGCGCCCCGCCCTCGACGCCTGGTGCGCCCGCACGCTCGACGCCGACCTCTCGGCCGCGCTGCGGGTGCTGGCCGACCCGGAGATCCGCGTCGAGGTGTGCGGCCGGACCGCGGTCCCGGTGCGGATGTACGGGGCGGTGAGCGCCGATATCGCCGTGCTCGCGGTGCAGGAGCCCGGCAGCGCCGAGGATCGCGGCGGCCCGGTGCACGTGCAGGTCGGCAGCACGAAACGGCTTGCCGCCCAGATCTTCTCGCGGCTCCCCGCTCAGCGACCGGGTGGCCTGCCCCGCCTGGGCGCCCCGGTGGCCAAGGTCCGCGAGGACAGCCGCGACCTCGTCACCGCCCCCGTCGCGGGCCCGTCGGAAGCCGCCCGCATCCGCAAACTCCTGCAACGCCCACGCACCGGCATCGGCCAGATCCTGGTCGCCGCGGGCCGCCACAAGGATCCCTCCGGCGTCCTGTCCTGGATCGATCTCACCGGCGACGGCCGCTACCTCGTCCACACCGCCCACCAGGTCGACATCACCCCCGCCACCGCCGAATCCTCCGTCGACTGGCTCCGCCACCTACTCCGCAACGTCTGACCCCCGACCCCGGACTCGCGGTGGGTCGCTACGCGGTGGGGTCGGTTCCGAGGCGCAGGAATCCGTTGAGCGCGGAGAGTTCTTCCGGTGTGTCCGGGAGGTATTCGGTGAGCAGCGGCGAGCGCAGGATGATCGCCTTCCACATCGCGCGGCTCAGGGTGGCGTGGATGACGGTGGGTGAGAGCATGGCGCGCATCCCGAAGGGGGCGTCGGCGGGGGTGGAGGTGGTCATCGACAGCAGGACGACCGCCGCCTCGCGCCCCCGGAAACGGTCGGGGGTGCCCACCAGCACGTCCTCGATCTTGGCGCGCGCCAACAGGGTTCGGATGCGGGCCACCTGGGCGGCGTAGGGGGCGACCACGAAGACGTCGTGCGGGTGCAGCTTGCGGGTACGCCCCGCCGAAGTCCAGGTCTCGCCGAGCAGCAGGCGCACCCGGCGCACCACTTCGCGGGCCTCGGCGTCGGCCTCGGTGGCGTTGCCGCGATGCTCGACCAGCACCGTGCTCACGCCGGGGGCGATCCCGGCGAGATCGCGGGCGAGAGTGACGGTCTCGCTGGCCCGCAGCTTGCCGTCGTAGCAGCCCGCCGACACCGGCGCGCACACCGCCGGGTGCATGCGCCAGGTGCGGTCGAGGAAATAGCCGTAGGCCGGGGGCAGCGTGCGCGCGCCGTCGCAGAGCCAGCCCAGCGCCGAGACCTGCACCGGCAGCGGGTGGGCGGCCTGGGCACGCGAGGGCTGCGGGTCGCCGACGAGCAGCAGATTGCGCGCGCTCACCGCCACCGCGACGGTGTCGGGCACCGAGGTCTCCCCCGCGTCGGCGATCACCAGCAGGTCCAGGCTGCCGGGCAGGATCAGCGCGTCGTCGACGAAATCGGCCGGGGTGCCGCCGATCACGCAGCCGTTGACCGCGTTGTCGAGAAAACGCGGGTACCGCGCGGCGTCGATGGCCGACCACTCGGGCCCCACCGAGGCCACATCCTTCTTGGCCACCAGCTCGGGTAGCAGCCCCGCCTCGACCACCGCGTCGAAGATCCGCTCGATCACCGCGTGCGACTGCGCCACCACCCCGACGCGCCACCGGTGCCGGGTGACCAGCCGCTCGATGGCGTGCCCGAGCGTGCCGGTCTTGCCGGTGCCGGGCGGACCGTGCACGGCCAGGTAGGAGGCGTCCAGCGCGCCCACGGCGGTGGCCAGCGCGGCGGCCGGATCGCCGTGCACCTCGGGCAGGGTCAGGCCGTCGCGCAGGCGGGGCGGGCGGCGCAGCAGCAGGTCGTAGACGGCGTTCTCGGGTACCCACGGCAGCGTCATCAGCAGGTTCTGGGCGGTGGATTCCAGGGCCGCCTCGATCTCGGCCTCGCCGTCGGGCGGGCCGGGGGCGATGGCGGCGGGCAGGTCGTCGTAGGAGGGGCAGCCCGCGGGCAGCAGTTCCTCCAGGCGGACGGTGTCGTCGAAGTTGGCGTCGATCGCGCTGCCGAGCACGGTGGCGGTCGCGGTGGCGCGACGGCCCAGCGTCTGGGTCATGCCCGCGGCGGCGGCACCGTCGTAGATGGTGACCATCTGGGTGCCGGGGGTGAGGGTGGCGCCGGTGCCGAGGCGCCCGGTGAGGGTGAGATAGCGGCGCATGGTCGGAAGTTGCGGGGTGCGATGCCATTTGGTGTCGACGGTGCCCCACTCGGCGATGAGCACGCCGGGTTCGTCGGCCCATTCCCCGACCGGATGACCGAGCCGGTCGATATGCGCCCACCAGCGCGGCTGACGTTCGCGGCGGTGGTAGCCGAGCACGGCGGCGGTGAGCGCGGCGGCGCGGGCGGCGTCACCGGTGCTGTCGGCGGCGAACTCGGTGAGCGCGGCCTCCAGCGAGCCGGTGCGCAGCGAGGGCGGGAAATCGGCGGCGGCCACGGCGAAGCGGCTGCCCGGCACCTCGATGCCCGCGGCGGCGGCGCGGTCGAGCAGCCAGTCGCGCAGGGCGAGCACGGTGGCGGCGCGGCTGCGCGTTTCCGGGAGCAGGGCGGCCAGACCGGTGGTGTCGTAGGACTGTTCGCCGATGAGCACGGCCGTGCGCACGATCGGCGCGAGATCGACCAGGGCACCGGCGGCCAGCAGCGCGTCGAGCAGATCGGCGCCCGCCCCGACCCGGCCCGACCAGTCCAGCAGCGCGGTGCGCACAGCCGAACCGTAGTGGTAGACACGCACATCCGGGTGGGCGGCGCGATGTTCGGCGATGATGTCGAGCAGTTCGTCGAGCAGCGCGGCATCGGCCACCGGCGGGACCTCCGGCCGATAGACGACGGCGCCGGAGTCGGCCAGTTCGACGGCGCGCACCGCGCCGTGATGGTCGAGATCGAGGATCAGGGCCAGGTCGCCGGGGCACGGGGCGGGCAACGCGCCCAGCGCGGTCGCGTCGCGCAGCGCGTAGGTGGGTTCGCCGGTGCGTTCGCGGTGCAGCTGGATCTCGGCCTGGCGGCGCAGGGCGTGCACGGTGCGCGGGGTCAGGCCGGGCACCGGGGTGCTGGTGGTGGCCAGCCGGTCGACGGTGAGCACCCCCGCCTCCCGCAATCGCGCGCGCTGGATGGGCCGGATTCCCGCCACCAGCAACAGATCCCGCGCGGTCGCCACGGCGGTCCGGCAGCTCGGGCAGCGGCCGCACGCCAGATACCGCGGGTCGCCCCACTGCACCGGCAGCAGTTCGGCCAGCTTGTCCTCGATGATGTGCTCGACGCGCGCCCGCCGGGCCCGGTACAGCGGCGTGAGTTCGGCCGCCGCAGTGCGCTCTTCGCCGTGCGGGCCCGAAAGATACGCCACCGGATCGACACTCGCCCCCAGCGCCGCGAGCTCCTGTGTCACGGCGGCGAATTCGAGCCGCGCGCAGAGTGCCTCGCGCACCGGATCGACGGGAGTCACCTGCACCGACGCGGCCACCCGCTCGAACGGTGTCCGGCCCGCGACCGCTTCCCGGCGCAGCGCGCGAGCCCCGTCCGCACCGCCGAGCCGCGGATCGGCACCCTCCGGCCGCGATTCGCCCGCGGCGCCCGGCCGCACACCGCCTGCGTCCACCTGCCCGCCACCGCCGAAACCGCCCGGCCTCGGGCCGCCTGTATCCACCTGCCCGGCACCACCGATGCTGCCCGGCCTCGCGTCGCCCGCGTCTCCCGCCCCGGCTCGGTCTGCGGCCCCTGCCCACACGTTGCCGAGATCCCCCGAACCGGTATCCGCCCGGACGGATCCAGTTGCCCGAGAAGGACTCTCCGCATCGAACCCACCGCGCCGGTCGGTGTCTCGCACCGTCGCGCCGGGTGAGTTGCCCCAGGGGCGCTGCTCGGAGTCGAGCGGTCCGCCGTCGCCCGCCGGGGTGCCAGGCCGGTCCACCCTGCGCCCGTCGTACGCGGCACCGACCATCGCCGGGTGGCGCAGACCGGCGGGCAGCCGGACCGTGTCGGAGCCGATGGACGCGTACATCGTGTAGCGGGGGCCGTCGCCGGTGCGCAGCAGAAGGTCGACCCCGCAGGCGAATCGGCCGTCGAAGAAGACCGCGCCGACGATCGCCTCCGCGCCCGCGCGGACCGCATCGGCGGTACAGGTGGCGGCGATGGTGAGGGCGGCGATGCGGGCGGCCGCATCGGCGCCGGGGATCTCCGGGGACGGAATGCGGGGCAGGCGGGAACCGAAGTGCGCGAGCAACTCCGGGGCAGGCGGGCGCGAGCGGAGCAGGGGCGCGGCGGAATCCGGTGCGGCGGGCAGGTTGCCCAGGGCGGCGTCGACGGCCCGCAGGAGCGCGAACTCGCAGTTCGCCGCGCGTGCGAGATCGCCGACGGCACCGATCACCCGATCACCGGACACGAACAAACGCGGCCCTCCTGTGTTCACGCACACCCGACGGCAACACCTTAACCAGCGTCGCGGGCGACCAGGGCGCTACCCGCGGACATGTCGAACCTACCCCGCCGCGGTGACCCCACCCGCTGGTGCGCGCGCCGCCGGTCAGGAACGCGGTTTGCGCCGATCCGTGCGCGGCCGGGCATCGCGATCGCGGCGCGGGCCGCGGGCGTTGAGCCGCTGCGCGGGCGGGCCCTGATCGGGCTGCAGCTGGATCAGCACGCCGCTGATCCTGGTGCGGCGCAAGGCTTCCAGGGTCTCGTGCGGCAGGTCGGCGGGCAGCTCGACGAGGCTGTAGTCCGGGCGGATGCTGATGTGCCCGAAATCGCTGCGGCGCAGGCCACCCTCGTTGGCGATGGCACCGACGATCGCGCCCGGCACCACCCGGTGCCGCTTGCCGACGCTGATCCGGTAGGTGGCCAGCTCCTGGCCGGTCTCGCGGGAGAACGAGGGTGGGCGCGGGCCGCGGTCCTCGTCGTCGTAGCGGCGCGGGGCACGCTCGCGGTCGCGGTCACGGAACTCGCGCTCGCGGCGCGGGGCGGGCTCCGGCTCGGGCGCCATGAAGAAGTTGTCGCCGTCGTAGGAGGCGACGGCCAGGGCCGCGGCGATGTCGACGAGCGGAGTGTTGTGCTCGGCCTCGTAGTCCTCGATCAGCTTGCGGAACAGCGCCACATTGTCCGAGGACAGGTTCTCGGTGATCGAGTCGCCGAACTTCGACACGCGCTGGGCGTTGACATCGTCGACGCTGGGCAGCTGCATCTCGGTCAGCGGGTGCTTGGTGGCGCGCTCGATGGCCTTGAGCAGGTGCCGCTCGCGCGGGGCCACGAACAGCAGCGCCTCACCGGAGCGGCCCGCGCGGCCGGTGCGGCCGATGCGGTGCACGTAGGACTCGGTGTCGTGCGGGATGTCGTAGTTGACCACGTGCGAGATGCGGTCCACGTCCAGACCGCGCGCGGCCACATCGGTGGCGACCAGGATGTCCAGCGCGCCCGACTTGAGCTGGCCGATGGTGCGCTCACGCTGGTTCTGCGCGATGTCACCGTTGATCGCGGCGGCGGAGAAACCGCGCGAACGCAGCTTCTCGGCCAGCTCCTCGGTGGCCTGCTTGGTGCGCACGAAGATGATCATCGCCTCGAAGTCCTCGACCTCGAGTACGCGGGTCAGGGCGTCGAGCTTGCGCTGGTGCGAGACCTGCACGTAGCGCTGGGTGATGTTGGTGTTGGTCTGGGTCTTGGACTTGACCGTGATCTCGACCGGGTCGTGCAGGTACTGCTTGGAGATCTTGCGGATCGCGCCCGGCATGGTCGCCGAGAACAGCGCGACCTGCTTGTCGTTGGGCGTATCGCGCAGGATGCGCTCGACGTCTTCCTGGAAGCCCATCTTGAGCATCTCGTCGGCCTCGTCGAGCACCAGGTAGCGCAGCTGGGTCAGATCCAGCGTGCCCTTCTCCAGGTGGTCGATCACGCGGCCGGGCGTGCCGACGACGACGTGCGCGCCGCGGCGCAGGCCCGACAGCTGCACGCCGTAGCTCTGCCCGCCGTAGATGGGCAGCACGTGCAGTCCGGGGATGTGCGCGGAGTACTTGCCGAAGGCCTCGGCGACCTGGATGGCGAGCTCGCGGGTGGGCGCGAGCACCAGGGCGCTGGGCTTGCGCTGCGCGGTGTCCAGACCCATCAGGATCGGGATCGCGAATGCCGCGGTTTTGCCGGTGCCGGTCTGGGCCAGGCCCACCACGTCGGCGCCGGAGAGCAGCGGGGGAATCGTCGCCGCCTGGATCGGGGACGGCGACTCGTAGCCCACATCGGCGATGGCCCGCAGGACGCGGTCATCGATTCCGAGGTCGGCGAAGGTCGGGCCGTCGTCGTGCCTGTCGTCGTCGGCAGGAACGCTGTCGACCTCATTGGTACTCATTGACCAGGAGTTTACTGCCTGGCGGTAGCTGTCCCAACCACCAGGTGAATACGGTGAGACCTATGCAACTGCAGAACGGGTCAGCGCATCAGGAACCGGCGCCGGTGGCGGTGCCGATCGCGGTCGTCCAATTCGCCCCGACGACCGACCCCGCCGCGAATCTGACGGCCCTGCGCGAACACGTGCGCACCGCCGCCGAGGCCGGGGCGCGGGTGGTGCTCGCGCCGGAATACTCGATGTTTGCGGTGACCCGCCTCGACGAGCGGGTCGTGGCGATCGCCGAACCGCTCGACGGCCCGTTCACCACCGGACTCGGCGCGCTCGCAGCCGAATTCGGGGTGTTCCTGGTGGCCGGGATGGTCGAGCGGCCCGCGACCGAATCGGCGCGGATCAGCAACACCCTGGTGGCGCACGGGCCCGACGGCACCGTGCGCGCGGTGTACCGGAAGGTGCATCTCTACGACGCGTTCGGGCACCGGGAATCGGAGGTGGTGGTGCCGGGACCGCTGCTCGAACCGGCCACCTTCGCCGTCGACGGTGTGATCTTCGGCATGCAGACCTGTTTCGATCTGCGTTTCCCGGAGGGGGCCCGGCGTGTCGCCGCGGCGGGCGCGCACGTGCTGCTGCTGCCCGCGCAGTGGATTCCCGGCCCGGCCAAGGTGGACCAGTGGACCACCCTGCTGCGGGCCCGCGCGATCGAGAACACCGTCTACGTGGCGGCCGCCGATCAGTGCGCCCCGCGCGGAGCGGGCGCGTCGATGATCGTGGACCCGGCCGGTGCCGTGCTGGCCGAGCTCGGTGACGATCCTGGCGTGCTGGTCGCCACCGTCGATCCGGCGCATCTGGCCCGGGTGCGCACCGCCAATCCCAGCCTGTCGCTGCGCCGCTTCGCGGTGGTCGAGCGCGTATCGCCGGAGCCCGGCGCGGAGTAGCGTTCGAAGACGATGGTGTATCCGGATCGCGCAGCGGCGGGCCACGCTCTCGGCACGGCCCTCGAGCATCTGCGCGATACCGACCCCCTGGTACTCGGCCTGCCGCGCGGCGGTGTGCCGGTGGCCGCGGCGGTGCGCGCGGTGCTCGGCGGCGATCTGGACGTGCTGCTGGTGCGCAAGCTGGGCCTGCCCTGGCAACCGGAGCTGGCCATGGGCGCGCTCGGCGAGGGCGGGGTGGTGGTGCTCAATCGGGACGTGGTCGACCGCAGCGGGGTCTCGCAGGCGGCCTTCCTCGATGTCGAGCAGACCGAGCTGGCCGAACTCGCGCGCAGGCAGGCGATGCTGCGCGAGCGCGATCCGATCCCGCTGGCCGGGCGCACGGTGATCATCGTCGACGACGGCATGGCCACCGGGGCGACCGTCGCGGCCGCCTGCCGGGTGGCCAGGGAGCAGGAACCCGCGCGGATCGTGGTGGCGGTGCCGGTGTCCTCGCCGGAGGCCGCGCGCCGGGTGCGCCCGGAGTGCGACGAGCTGGTGTGCCTGTGGACGCCCGCCGATCTGGGCGGAGTCGGCATGGCCTACGCCGATTTCCACCAGCTCGCCGACGCCGAGGTCGTCGAGCTGCTGCGCTGACAGCTCAGCCGAAGCACTGCCCTTCACCGCGATAGGTGGGCACGGTGGTGCGGGTGCCGGACTCGTCGACGAGGTGGATCTCGGCGAAGCGTTCGCACAGCTCCCCCGCCTTGGCGTGCCGGAACCACACGCGATCACCGATCGCGACCTCGGCGGCCCCGGCCAGCGGGGTCTGCACCTCACCCGCGCCCTCGGCGCCGAGCAGTTTCAGGCCGGTGGGCCAGACGGGCAGCGGCACCCGGCTGGGCCCGGCGGGACCGGAGGCGATGTAGCCGCCCGCGAAGACGGTGGCGATGGTCGGCGTCGGCTTGCGCAGCACCGGGGTGGCGAAGAACAGCGCGGGGCGCGGGGTGAACGAGCGGTAGTGGTCGAACAGGGTCGGCACGTAGAGACCGGAACCGGCGGTCACCTCGGTGACCTCGGGGTCGGTGATCGACACCTCGATCGAGCCGGTGCCGCCGCTGTTGACGAGCTCGAGCGGGCCGGTCACCGAGCGCACCGCGTCGAGCACCCGGGTGCGTCTGCGGCCGATCTCGAGCGCCGAGAGCCGCTTGACCACCCGCACCGCGGGGTTGCTGTCGGGCAGGCCCGCGATCTGCGCCTCGTAGGTCATCACGCCGACCACGTCGAAGCCCCGGCGCCGCGCCTCGCTCGCCAGCGCGGCGGCCTGCTCGGGGCCGCGGAGGGGCGAGCGGCGGGTGCCCAGGTGCAGCGGGCCGATCCGCAGGGCGGCGTCGACGTCGAGGCAGACGCGGGGGTGGACCAGGTCGGTGCCGAGCGCGGCGCGGGTGAGTTCGAGCTGGTCGACGTCGTCGATCATCAGGGTGATCGCGCGCAGCAGCTCGGGGTCGGTGGCGAGTTCGGCCAGGGCGGCCCGGTCCAGGACGGGGTAGCCGAGCAGGATGTCGCGGGCGCCGAGACGGGCCAGCCAGAGCGCCTCGCGCAGCGAATAGGCCATGATCCCGGCGAAGCCACCGCGCGCGGTGAGGCCGGTGCCGAGCACCCGTTCGAGCACGGCCCGGCAGCGCACCGACTTGCTGGCCACGCGGATCGCCACGCCGTTCGCGCGGCGGACCAGGTCGTCGGCATTGGCGTCGAGGGCGGCCAGGTCGAGGGCGGCCAGCGGCGGGTCGAGCTCGGCGGTCGCCGCGTGCAGCTCGGGCAGGGCTGTCGTGGAGGTCACTCTCCTACTGAACCACCGATTTGGTCAGTCGTCCAGCATTGTCGCGATCAGACCTCGACGGCCTTGAGGGTCAGGCAGCCGACCAGGTCGTCGATGACCACCAGGGTGGTCTCGTCGTTGCCGTCGGCGAGCCAGCGCAGCACGGCGCCGTAGAGGACCGACACCAGGTAGGTGGCCACCGAGTCCAGCGGCTCGATCCACTGCGTGCCGGAGCGCTGGGCGCACATGTCGAGGAAGGCCACGGCCTCGGCGTCCATCTGCCGGAACATGGCGGCGGCGGTCGGATCGCCGATGGTCTCGCCGGAGGGCGACCAGCGCTGGCGCAGGGTGTGCAGAGCGGTCTCGTAGGCGGCGACCTGCCGGGCCGGGGCGGCCTTGATCAACGGCCAGTAGGCGCTCATGCCCGCGTGCAGGAATACCCGCAGGGCCCGCAGACCACTGACGTCGACACTGGCGGCGGCCTGCTCGATGGCATCGCAGACGGCGGACCGCAACGGCGCTTCGGTAAGTTCAGAACTGGCGCTCAACGACAACTCCTCGGCAACAAATTTCGCTGCCCGCGGCGGTGCGAGCACTGTAGACAGGTCGTCCGATGACGGTCGTCCTATCCAGCGAGCTCGATCTTAGAAGGTTTTCTGGATTCACGAACTGCTTCAGCCGTCCTTTTCAGACTCAAAGATTGTTTTGTTATCCGAATGCGACCCTTTTTAAAACCGACCATACGGCCTTAATTTGATCGCACTGCAAAACATCCGGCGCCCCCACGCCCCGAAAAGCGCATACTGGTCGATTGTACAAGTTCACGACCGATCACTCCCCGCCCGTGGGCGACGTCACAACGACACCCGGCGAAACGGACACGACACAGTGCGTGGCCGTTCTGCGAACTCGGGCGCGTCGCGTACGGAACCGCCGATAACCTGGACAAGTGACTCTCTCCCCCTCTGCCGATCAGTTCGCCGTCAGCGGCACCTTCAATTTCCGCGATGTGGGCGGGCTGCGCACCGCCGACGGCGCCACCGTGCGCCCCGGCGTGCTGCTGCGCTCGGCCCAGCTGAGCGGACTCGACGCGCAGGGGCTGGTGACGCTGCGAGAATTGCGGGTCACCGACGTGCACGATCTGCGGGGCCACGCCGAGATCGCCCACATCGGCCACGACACCCTGCCCGAGGGCGTGCGCCTACACGTCACCCCGTTCGACTCGCGCATGGACGACGCGCCGCCGCACGAGGCGAAGACCAGCTCCGCCAAGGCCCACATGATCGAGGTGTACCGGCAGTTCCCCGTGCTCCCCGAGGCGCACACCGCCATCACCCGGCTGGCGGGCTCGATCGCCGCGGGCGCGGGCGCCGCGCTGGTGCACTGCGCGGCGGGCAAGGACCGCACCGGCTGGGCGGTGGCCACGGTGCTGCGCGCGGTGGGCGTCACCGAGGAGCAGGTGTACACCGACTTCCTGGCCAGCAACGCCGCCGTGGAACCCCTGCGCCGACTACTCGAGCCCAAGATCGGCAACGGAGCCGCGCTGTCGGCGGACCTGCTCGGGGTGCACGAGGAGTACCTGCGCACCGCCGACGCGACGGTGCGCGAACAGTACGGCGACACCGAGGGCTATCTGAAGGCGATCGGGCTGACCGGCGACCTCCGCAAGGCCCTCCACCAGCGGCTGCTGTGACATTTGCGGCTGGCGCCGCGGGATTCTCGGCCCTGCGGGCCTCGCATCCGAGGCGGGGGCAGGAGCGGCGCGAAGCCCTACAGACCGCTGGCTCGCTTCGGGGCGATGCGTACGAGACCGTCGCGATCGATGCTCACCTGGTCGCCCGTGTGGAACCAGGATCCGCTGAAGCGGGCGCGGGCGGCGACCGGGTCGTTCCAGTAGCGGCGGCTGACATTCGGTCCGCGGCAGAGCAATTCGCCGCGCCCCTGGTCGGCCTGCGGGCCCGCCAGGGCCAATTCGGTACCGCCGAAGGCGAATCCGAGGGTGGAGCCGGTGTCGGTCAGGTCGGTGTCGTCGACCATCAGGCCGATGCCGCTGGTCTCGGTGGCGCCCCAGACCGACCACTGCCGGGCCGCCGGGAACCGGGCGCGCAGGGCCGCGGTGAGGGTGGCCGGGGCCGCGGCGGCGGCGCGTTCGGACCGGTGACACGCCTTGCTGATCCGGCGCACGGCCGAACCCGCCTGCCGCACAGCCAGTTCCGGGAGCAGCCCGGCGAAGATGCGCGGGGTGGCCGAGATGGTGTCGACGCGTTCGGCGTCGAGCACCTCGGCCAGGCGCCGGGCCCCCGGCGCGAGCACGACCGTGCCGCCGACGGCGAAGGTCGGTAACAGCTGGTCCACACAGCCACTGGCGTGCGCGAGCGGCAGCAGCACCAGATTGCGCAGCCCGTCGGCGGGCAGACCGAGCGCGCCCACCACCGACGAGACGGCCGAGAGCAGGTTCTCGTTGCTCAATTCCACGCCCGCGGGCACCGGCTGACGCGCGGCGGTGCCGGTGTAGCAGAGCAGGGCCGGGTCGTCGAGGGCGGCGCCGTCGTCGATATAGGCGGTGCCGTCGGGCAGCGCGCCGTCGGGGCCGAGCACGAAATCGGCACTGCTGTCGGCGATCACCCGCCGCGCGACCGGCGCGGGCAGGGCGTCGGGCACCAGCACCGGCACCGCGCCGGAGAGCAGCGCGCCGAGGAAGGCCTGCACCCAGCGGGCACTGGTCGGCATGTGCACCGCGACCCGGTCGCCGTAGAGCCGATGCCGTGCGCCTGCAGCCCGCCCGCGATCCGCGCGGCGCTGTACCAGAGTTCGCGATAGGTCAGGCGCGGGCCGCCGACCTCGACGACGGCCTCGCGCCCGGTGAAGGCGTGCACCCGCAGGTCGAGCAGTTCGGTGAGCGCGGGGTGCAGATCGCCATAGCGCAGCACGCCGTCGGCACCGCGCCGCAGCGACGCCGCCGCCCCCTGCGCGGGGAACTCGATGATGGTCGCGCCCGGTTCGTGCTCGCTGTGACCCATCCGGACCTCCACGTACGTCGATGCAGCACCGCACCTGAACTATATGACGTGGATCACATTCCTGTCAGGCACTCGGCGCGCTCACTCGCCGCGATAGGTCGCCTTACCCGGCCCGATCTCGAGGAAACTGCGCACCGCGCCGCGCAGGTCGGCGGTCGCGAACAGCTCGCCGGAGACCTGCGGGGTCACCGAATCCGCGTGCGCCACACCGCCGGAACGCCACGCCTCGATGATCTGCTTGGTGGCGGCGTGGGCCTTGGTCGGGCCGTCGGCGAGGCGGGTCACCAGGGCCCGCGCGGCGGCGGCGACATCGTCGTGCACCGCGTTGACCACGCCCCAGTCGGCCATGGTCGCCGCGTCGTAGAGATCACCGGTCATCACGAACTCGCGGGCCCGGCCCGAGCCCGCGCGCTCGGCGAGGCGCTGCGGGCCACCCATCGACGGGGTGAGCCCGACCACGGTCTCCACCAGGCCGAACTTCGCCTTCGGCGCGGCCAGGATGATGTCGCAGGCCAGCGAGATCTCGAAGGCGGCG
Source organism: Nocardia sp. SSK8 (assembly GCF_037034205.1). Classification (NCBI taxonomy): domain Bacteria; kingdom Bacillati; phylum Actinomycetota; class Actinomycetes; order Mycobacteriales; family Nocardiaceae; genus Nocardia; species Nocardia sp. SSK8. The sequence goes on along the minus strand of NZ_JBAGKD010000009.1, from coordinate 141,101 downwards.
GTCAGGGTGAGCCCGTGCGCGGCGAAGACCACCGGGCACGGCAGGGCCTCGATCGGGTGGATGATCTGCTCGAACAGCTCGCGCCACAGCTGCGCGCCCTCCTCGACGGTGCGCCCGTCGAAGACGTTGACGTCCACGCCGCCGGAGACGACCTTGCCCTCGGCGTCGATGAGCAGCGCGCGCGGCGGCTGCGCGCGCACCGCGTCGATATCGGCGATCAGCGATTCCATCAACGCGCGATCGAACAGGTTCAGCGGCGGGTGCGCGAGGGTGATGGTGGCGATCTCGGCACCGGCGTCGGTGAATTCGCGCGTCAACCGGGTGGGCTTCGTTTCACTCATCCGGTCAGCGTAGAACGCACGGAACCCCGGGATGTCGGTGGTCGTTGACATGATGAGCTGTCCCGCACGGAAGTGCCCTACAGTTCGACTCGTTGGGCGAAGAGGAGGACGACGCCGTGTTCAAGAACGCGATCGAAAAGGCCGTGGTCGATGTACTCGACACCGGTTCCAGGCTGCAGGCGCCCGCCGTGCGCCGGTATGTCGCATTCCTCCGTGAACGCCACCCCGGGGAAAATCCCGCCCAGATCGTGAACCGGCTGGAGAAGCAGTACCTGCTCGCCGTCACCGGCAGCGGTGCCGCGGTGGGTGCCACCGCGGCCGTGCCCGGTGTCGGCACGCTGGCCGCGCTCAGCGCCGTCGGCGCGGAGACCGCGTTCTTCATGGAGGCCTCGGCCCTGTTCACGCTGGCCCAGGCCTATGTGCACGGCATCGAGCCGGAGAACAAGGAGGCCCGGCGCGCGATGGTGCTGGCGGTGGTCCTCGGCGACACCGGCATGGCGATCGTGCAGAAGGGGCTGCGCACCTCCTCGAAGAACTGGGCGGGCGCGCTGGCGGGCAAGGTGCCCGGCCTCGGCGCCATCAACAGTTCGCTGCTGCAGCAGTTCATCAAGCGTTTCATCACCAAGCGCGCCGCGCTGATGGCGGGCAAGGTGCTGCCCGCGGGGATCGGCGCGGCCATCGGCGGCGCGGGCAACCGGGCCCTGGGCAAGGTGACCATCGACAACGCGCGCAAGGCCTTCGGGCCCGCCCCCGCGCGCTGGGCCACCCCGCTGCACAACGTGATCGACGCCGACCCGCTGCCCGCGCTGGACGCCGCCGAGGTGAACAACCGGTGAGCGCGGGCCGCGGTGACGCCGTCCGCGTGCGCGGTGTCGGGAAGCAGTTCGTGCAGGCCGTCGCCGTCGACGGGATCGATTTCGCGGTGCCCGCCGGGTCGGTGACCGCGCTGGTCGGGCCCGCGGGCGCGGGCAAGTCGACGGTGCTGCGGATGGTGCTGGGTCTGCAGCGGCCGACCAGCGGCGCGATCGAGATCGGCGTGCCCGGTTCCGGTCCCGCCGCGCTCGGCGCGGTGCTGACCCCGCGCGGACTGCATCCGGCGCGCACGGTGCGCGATCAGCTGGCCTGCTACGCGCCGGTGGTCGGGGCGTCGCGGCGGCGGGTCACCGCGGTGCTCGAGCACACCGGGCTGGCCGCGGTCGCGCAGAGCACGGTCGAGCGGCTGCATCCGGTGCAGCAGACCAGGCTGGCCCTGGCCATCGCGCTGCTGGCCGATCCCCCGCTGCTGGTGCTCGACGATCTGTTCGCCGGGGCCGACGGCCTCGAGCGCGGCTGGCTGTCCGGTCTGCTGCGCGGGCACGCCGAGCGCGGCGGCGCGGTGCTGGTGAGCGCCGACACCCTCGCCGATGTGGTGGCGGTGGCCGATCAGCTGGTGGTGCTCAGCGAGGGCGCGGTGGTCTGGCAGGGCACGCCAGCCAAGCTGCGCCGCGGCCATCCCGACCGGCTGGTCGTCGCCGCGCAACCGTCCATCGCGCTGGCCACCGCGCTGGCCGCGCAGGGCTTCACCGACGCGGTCATGCGCCCGGACGGGCGCCTGGCGGTGGCCGAGGCGAGCGAGGCCACCATCCGGTCGGTCGCCGCGGCCGCCCAGGTGCGGATCGGCAGCATCGTGTCCGACCCGATCCATCCCGATCGGGTGCTGGCCTCGCTGACCAAACCGCGCAGGCACGCCCACCACGCCCCCACCCCGCCCGTGACTCCCGGCGGCTTCGCCCCGGCGCCGACCTCGTATGGGATGCCCCGATGACCGCTGTGCTGCCCGCCGACCTGCTGCCCGGTGCCGAGACCGAGGCGCGCAAGATCCTCGCCGTCCCGCGCGTGCGGCTGCTGCTGGGCGCGCCGGTGGTGCTCGCGCTGGTCGGCACGCTGATCACGGCGCTGATGTCCGGGCCCGCCGATCCGACGGGTCAGCCCGCGACCGGCGCCGCCACCATCGGGCTCTACCTCGGGATGATCGCGGTGTTCACCGCGGCCGCCCTGCTGGGCATCGCCGCCACCGGCGGCGAGTACCGGCACAAGACCATGGCGCTGTCGGTGCAGCTCTCCCCCGACCGCGACCGGCTCGTCACCGCGAAATACCTGGTGACGGCCGGGTTCGCGCTGGCCACCGCGGTGGTCGCCGAACTGGTGAGTTTCCTGGTGCTGCTGGCGGCCGGGCGCGGCAAGTTCGAGCTCGGCTGGCAACTGTTCGAGGTGCTCGGCGCGGGACTGTTGGTCGCGATGTGCTGGGCCGTGCTCGGCGCGGGTACCGGGCTGCTGCTGCGCACCCTGAGCGGTGCGATCTGGCTGGTGCTCGGCTGGGCCTTCGTGCTCGAGCCGCTGATCTGGCTGGTGGCCAAGGGCTTCGGCGCGGGCGGGATGGCGGCGATCCTGCCGGTGTCGGCGACCGTCGCGGGCGTGAGCGCCGGGTCATTCCAGGAGGCCGAGGTCTTCGCGCCGACCCCGGCCGCGCTGGTGGTGCTGGTGCTGTGGACCGCCGCGGTGGGCGCCGCCGGATGGTGGGACCTGCGCACCCGCGATCTGTAGTGCGCGCGGAGGCGGGCTGGATCCGCAGGCTCTGGCGGCTGTGCCTGGGTCATCCTCGGCTGCTCGCGGGCATCGTGCTGTCGGTGCTGGCCGGGGCGGCGGTCGCCATCGCGGCGCCGCTGGCCACCAAGCGCGCGGTCGACGCCGCCGAGGCGGGCGACACCGCGGTGATCGGCGGCGCGGCGGCCCTGCTGGCCGGGCTCGCGGTGGCCCGCTTCGGCGCCACCTTCGCGCGCAGGCTGTGGGCGGGCAAGCTCTCGCTCGAGGTCCAGCACACGCTGCGCGTCGCGCTGCTGGCGGCGCTGCAACGGCTCGACGGTGCCGGGCAGGACGCGATCCGCACCGGTCAGGTGGTCTCGCGCTCGATCACCGACCTGCAGCTGGTCCAGGGCCTGCTGGCGATGGTGCCCTGGTCGGGGCTGGCCGTCTTGCAGTTCGTGCTCTCGGCGGTGGTGATGGTGTGGCTGAGCCCGCCGCTGGCCCTGGCCGCGCTGCTGGTGGCCCCGGCCATGGCGGTGGTCGTGCTGCGGCTGCGGCCCCGGCTCTACGCGGCGACCTGGTCGGCCCAGCAGCGCGCGGCGGACCTGGCCGAACACGTCGAGCAGACCGTCACCGGTGTGCGCGTGGTGAAGGGCTTCGGGCAGGAAGCCCGGATGGTCGACATCCTCGAGCGGCACAGCCGCGAGCTCTACGCCGAACGGCTGCGCGCGGCCAAGATCAATGCCCGCTTCGCGCCGGTGGTGTCGGCGCTGCCGCAAGCGGGGCTGGTCGCGGTGATCGTCGTCGGCGGGCTGCTGGCCCGGCACGGCGCCATCGGTGTCGGCACCTTCCTGGCCTTCACCGCCTACCTCGCCACCATGACCGCCTCGGCCCGCACCATCACCTCGGTGGTGATCATGGGCCAGCTCACCAAGGCCGCGGTGGACCGGGTGTTCCAGGTGATCGACGCGGCACCGGTGCTCGTCGACCCGGACCGGCCGGTCGCGCTGCCGGAGGGGCCGCTGGGGATCGAGTTCGAGGGCGTGCGCTTCGGTTTCGATCCCGAGCAGCCGGTGCTGCGCGAGCTCGATCTCACCGTGCGTCCCGGCGAGACGGTGGCGATCATCGGCCCGGCCGGTTCCGGCAAGTCGACCCTGTCGCTGCTGCTACCCCGCTTCTACGCCCCCGACGCGGGCCGGATCAGCCTGGTCGGCGCCGACGGCTCCCGCGCCGACCTGGCCGACTTGCGTGCCGGGGACCTGCGCGGCGCGCTCGGCGTGGTCTTCGACGATCCGTTCCTGTTCTCCGACACCATCGCCGCCAATATCGCCCTGGGCAGCCCCGAGGCCACCGACGCCGAGATCCGGGCCGCGGCCACGGCGGCCGCCGCCGACGAGTTCATCACCGCGCTGCCCGAGGGCTACGACACGGTGATCGGCGAACGCGGCCTGACACTGTCCGGCGGGCAGCGGCAGCGCATCGCGCTGGCCAGGGTGCTGCTCACCCGCCCACGCGTGCTCGTCCTCGATGACGCCACCTCCGCCGTCGACGCCGTCACCGAGGCCGAGATCTTCCGCAGGCTGCCCGACCGCGGCGGGCGCACCACGCTGATCCTGGCCCACCGCGAGTCCACGCTGGCCCAGGCCGACCGCGTCATCCGGCTGCCCGCGCCCGTCGCGGCGGCCCTGCCGAGCGGTGCCGCCGCCGACCGCCCGCGCATCGACCTCGGCAAACCCCGGTCGATGTCGGCCACCGCCACCGAACTCAGCGAGACCCCCGAACTGCGCGCCGCCGTCGCCGCCCTGCCCCCGGCCACCGAACCGCCCCGCCTGCCCGGCGACCTGCGCGCACCCCAGCCCGAGTTCGGCCTGCGCGCGCTGCTGCGGCCGGTGCGCGGGCTGGTGCTCGCGGTGATGGCCCTGCTCGCCGCCGACGCGCTGATCGGCGTCGCCTTCCCGCCGCTGGTCCGCTATGCCATCGATACCGGCGTCACCGCCGCCGACGACACCGCGCTGGTCCGCGCCGGGCTGGCAGGTGTCGGGCTGGTGCTGGCCGGGCTGGTCGTGGGCGCGGCCGTCACCGTGCTCACCGCCCGCACCGGCGAACGGGTGCTGTTCGGCCTGCGGGTGCGCAGCTACGCGCAGTTGCAGCGGCTGGGCCTGGACTACTACGAGCGCGAGCTGTCCGGCCGGATCATGACCCGGATGACCACCGATGTGGACGCCCTGTCGACCTTCCTGCAGACCGGCGTCGCGACCGGCCTGGTCGCGGTGATCACCCTGCTGGGCGTCGCGGTGGGCCTGGTGTTCATCGATGCCGGGCTGGCCCTGGTGGTGCTGGCCACCGTGCCGCCGATGCTGCTGGCCACGCTGGCCTTCCGGCGGGTCTCGTCGAGCGCCTACACCGTCTCCCGGGAGCGGGTCTCGGTGGTCAACGCCGATTTCCAGGAGAACATCGCCGGGCTGCGGGCGGTGCAGGCCGCGCGCACCGAGCCGGTCGCCGCGCGCCGCTTCGCCGAGTACTCGCACCGCTATCGCGACGCCCGCATGCGCGCCCAGCGCGCCATCGCGGCCTATTTCTCCTTCGGCCTGGCCTGGGCCGATCTGGCGCTGGCCGTGGTGGTCTATCTCGGCGCCACCGCCGTGGCCGACGGGCGCACCACCACCGGCACGCTGGTCGCCTTCGTGCTGTATCTGGGTTTGCTGTTCAGCCCGATCCAGGAGCTCTCGCAGGTCTTCGACGGCTATCAGCAGGCCAGGGTGGGCCTGCGCCGCATCGGCGACCTGCTGCGCACCGAGTCCTCGATCGTGCCCGATCCGCCCGATGCCGTGCCGGTGGCCCGCCTCGACGGCGAGATCGAGTTCGACGAGGTCGCCTTCCGCTATCCGGGCGCGCCCACCCCCGCGCTCGACGGTGTCTCCTTCACCGTCCCGGCGGGCGCCACGCTGGCACTGGTCGGAGCGACCGGCGCGGGCAAGTCGACCATCGTGAAGCTGCTGGCGCGTCTCTACGACCTTCCCGACGACCCCGCTGCGGGCGCGATCCGGGTCGACGGGGTCGATTTACGTAAATTTGTGCTCACCGACTACCGGCGGCGGCTGGGAATTGTGCCTCAGGAAGCTCACTTGTTCACCGGCGACGTGGCGAGCAACATTGCATTCGGGCAACCTTTCGCCTCGGCAGTGGACATCGGCACCGCGGCCGCCTCCGTCGGCGCGGCGGAAATGATCGACGGATTACCCCGGAAAATGGACCAGCCGGTCGGTGAACGCGGGCGCGGATTGTCCGCCGGACAGCGTCAGCTGATCGCCCTGGCCCGCGCCGAACTGGTCGATCCGGACCTGCTGCTGCTCGACGAGGCGACCTCCACCCTCGACCCGGAGACCGAGACATCGGTGCTGGTAGCGAGCCGATCGCTGGCCAGGGGCCGGACCACCGTGGTGGTCGCGCACCGGCTGTCCACCGCGGCGCGCGCCGACCTGATCGGCGTCATCGACGCGGGACGTGTCATCGAGTTCGGGACCCACCGGGAACTCCGCGACCGCGGCGGCCGTTACGCGCGACTCTGGGCGGCGGGTGCCGAAGCCGAGGGAATACTGTCGGCGCGGGACCGGTCGTAGGTGAGGAGATCGGGTCAGTAGCAACGTCGATATGCCGCTGGGCATATGCTCGGTGAGGGCGCATCGGCAGCCATCCGCTGATACCCCTGCCGGGCACGTCACAAACGTCGCAGCGCGAAGAACGAAATGAGGCGAACACCAGCTGTGAGCAGCTCAACTTCCCAGTTCGGACAGAACCAGTGGCTAGTCGACGAGATGTATCAGAAGTTCAAACAGGACCCGTCCTCGGTCGACGCGAGTTGGCACGAGTTCCTCGCGGATTACACCCCGGAAGCGAGCGCCGAATCCGGTAGCAGCCCGGCACCGGTCCCCGCCGCCGCTCCGGCCGCCGCCGCGGCTCCCACTCCCGCGCCGGTTCCGGCCGCCGCGCCCGCTCCCGCGCCCAAGCCCGCGGCCGCCGCCCCGGCGCCCGCGCAGGCTCCGGCGCCCAAGGCCGCGACCGCGCGCGCACCGCAGACCACCCCTGCCCCGGTGTCGAACGCACCGGCCACCGCCGCACCCAAGGCCGCCGCTGCCGCCGACGAGTCCAAGGTGCTGCGCGGCCCGGCCGCCGCGATCGCCAAGAACATGTCGGCCTCGCTGACCATCCCCACCGCCACCTCGGTGCGCGCGATCCCGGCCAAGCTGATGATCGACAACCGCCTGGTGATCAACAACCACCTGGCCCGCACCCGCGGTGGCAAGATCTCGTTCACCCACCTGCTGGGCTACGCGATCGTGCAGGCGGTCAAGGCGTTCCCGAACCTGAACCGCCACTTCGCCGAGATCGACGGCAAGCCCAACGCGGTCACCCCCGCGCACACCAACCTGGGCCTGGCCATCGACCTCGCGGGCAAGGACGGCAACCGTTCGCTGGTCGTGGCCGCCATCAAGGGCACCGAGGACATGAGCTTCGGCCAGTTCCACGGCGCCTACGAGGACATCGTCCGCCGCGCCCGCGAGGGCAAGCTCGGCGCCGACGACTTCGCCGGTGTCACCATCTCGCTGACCAACCCGGGCACCATCGGCACCGTGCACTCCGTGCCGCGGCTGATGCCGGGCCAGGGCGCGATCATCGGCGCGGGCGCCATGGAGTACCCGGCCGAGTTCCAGGGCATGAGCGACGAGCGCATCGCCGATATCGGCGTGGGCAAGCTGATGACGCTCACCTCGACCTACGACCACCGCATCATCCAGGGTGCCGAGTCGGGCGATTTCCTGCGCACCATCCACAACCTGCTGATCTCCGACGAGTTCTACGACGAGATCTTCCACGGCCTGGGCGTGCCGTACGAGCCGGTGCGCTGGCGCAAGGACATCAGCGAGCGCGGCGTGGACAAGAGCGCCCGCGTGCTCGAGCTGATCGCGGCCTACCGCAACCGTGGTCACCTGATGGCCGACACCGACCCGCTGCGCCTGGTCAAGGACAAGTTCCGCAGCCACCCCGACCTCGATGTCACCGAGCACGGGCTGACCCTGTGGGACCTGGACCGCACCTTCAACGTCGCTGGTTTCCACGGCCAGGAGCGGATGAAGCTGCGCGATGTGCTCTCCATCCTGCGCGATGCCTACTGCCGCCACGTCGGTGTGGAGTACACCCACATCCTCGACGTCGAGCAGCTGCAGTGGATCCAGGACCGGGTCGAGCAGAAGCACGTCAAGCCGACGGTCGCCCAGCAGAAGTACATCCTGAACCGGCTCAACGCCGCCGAGGCGTTCGAGACCTTCCTGCAGACCAAGTACGTCGGCCAGAAGCGCTTCTCGCTCGAGGGCGCCGAGGCCGTCATCCCGATGATGGACGCCACCATCGACCAGTGCGCCGAGCACTCGCTCGACGAGGTCGTCATCGGTATGCCGCACCGCGGCCGCCTCAACGTGCTGGCCAATATCGTCGGCAAGCCCTACTCGAAGATCTTCACCGAGTTCGAGGGCAACATGAACCCGGCCGCCACGCACGGCTCCGGTGACGTGAAGTACCACCTCGGCGCGCAGGGCCAGTACCTGCAGATGTTCGGCGACAACGAGATCGAGGTCTCGCTCACCGCCAACCCCTCGCACTTGGAGGCGGTCGACCCCGTGCTCGAGGGTCTGGTGCGCGCCAAGCAGGACCTGCTCGACAAGGGCGATGGCCCCGAGGGCTTCTCGGTCATGCCGCTGATGCTGCACGGTGACGCCGCGTTCGCCGGTCAGGGCGTGGTCGCCGAGACGCTGAACCTGGGTGGCCTGCGCGGCTACCGGGTCGGCGGCACCATCCACATCGTGGTGAACAACCAGATCGGTTTCACCACCGCGCCGGAGAACAGCCGCTCCACCGAATACTCCACCGACATCGCGAAGTTCATCGGCGCGCCGATCTTCCACGTCAACGGTGACGACCCGGAGGCCTGCGACTGGGTCGCGCGCCTGGCCGTGGACTTCCGCCAGAAGTTCCGCAAGGACGTCGTCATCGACCTCGTCTGCTACCGCCGCCGCGGGCACAACGAGGGCGACGACCCCTCGATGACCCAGCCGGAGATGTACGACGTCATCGACACCAAGCGTTCGGTCCGCAAGGCCTACACCGAATCGCTGATCGGCCGTGGCGACATCTCCATGAAGGAGGCCGAGGACGCGCTGCGCGACTACCAGGGGCAGCTCGAGCGCGTGTTCAACGAGGTCCGCGAGCTGGAGAAGTACAGCCCGGAGCCCTCGGAGTCGGTCGAGGACGACCAGAAGGTGCCTGCCACCGTGCAGACCGCCGTCGACAAGTCGATCCTGCAGCGCATCGGCGACGCGTTCAACACCCCGCCGGACGGCTTCAATGTGCACCCGCGCGTCAAGCCGGTGCTGGAGAAGCGCCGCGAGATGGCCTACGAGGGCAAGGTCGACTGGGCCTTCGCCGAACTGCTGGCCTTCGGCTCGCTGATCGACCAGGGCCACGACGTGCGCCTGACCGGTCAGGACTCGCGCCGCGGCACGTTCACCCAGCGCCACGCGGTGATCATCGACCGCATCAACGCCAACGAGTACACCCCGCTGCACAACATCGGCTCGGAAAAGCCGGGCTGGTTCGCGGTGCACGACTCGGCGCTGAGCGAATTCGCCGCCGTCGGTTTCGAATACGGCTACTCGCTGGGTAACCCGAACGCCCTGGTGCTGTGGGAAGCCCAGTTCGGTGACTTCGTCAACGGCGCGCAGTCGATCATCGACGAGTTCATCTCCTCGGGTGAGGCCAAGTGGGGCCAGCTGTCCGATGTGGTGCTGCTGCTGCCGCACGGCCACGAGGGCCAGGGTCCCGACCACACCTCCGGCCGCATCGAGCGCTTCCTCCAGCTGTGCGCGGAGGGCTCGATGACGGTGGCGGTGCCGTCGACTCCGGCGAACTACTTCCACCTGCTGCGCCGCCACGCGCTCGACGGCATCCGCCGTCCGCTGATCGTCTTCACCCCGAAGTCGATGCTGCGCAACAAGGCCGTGGTGTCCGACATCAAGGACTTCACCGAGTCGAAGTTCCGTTCGGTGTTCGACGAGCCCACCTACGAGCAGGGCATCGGCGACACCGCCAAGGTCAAGCGCATCCTGCTGACCTCCGGCAAGCTCTACTACGAGCTCGCCGCCGAGAAGGCCAAGCACAAGCGCGAGGACGTGGCCATCGTCCGGGTCGAACAGCTCTACCCGATCCCGACGTACCGCCTCAACGAGGCCCTGGCCAAGTACCCCAACGCGACCGATATCGCCTGGGTCCAGGAGGAACCGGCCAACCAGGGCGCCTGGCCCTTCTTCGGCCTCAACCTCCCCGAGGTCCTGCCCGACCACCTCGGCAAGCTCCGCCGCATCTCGCGGCGCGCCATGTCGGCCCCGTCCTCGGGTTCGTCGAAGGTCCACGCCGTGGAACAGGCCGAGATCATCGCCGAGGCCTTCGAACCGACCAGCTGATCGGTTTCCCCTCACGCCCGACGCCGGGTGGATCCTCCGATCCACCCGGCGTCCGCCGTTTCCGGGCGCGAGCCCTGTGGTGTACACACATCGGTGTACGCCCGCCGCGCGCTGCGCTCGATCCCACAGCAAGTTGATCATTCTCGTAGTCACAGCCGGTCACCGCCGCGACATCTACGAGTAGTCGCCTCTTCGAGCCCGGGCCGGTTCAGGCCAGTAGATGGCGCATCACCGCGCGGACGTGCTGTTCGGTCAGCCGACGGAGTTCGGTGCTCGTGATCCGGTCGCTCGTGACCACCAGGGTGGTATCGACTTCCAGATTCTCGTCGAGGACGCCGATGCGTACCTTGGTCGGCGGTCTGCCGAACGACGCGGTCTCCGCTGCCACGAAGGCGGCCTCGCCGAGGCCGGTCAGGTACTCGAAGCTGACGTCCGGCTCGGCGAAGCTGTTGCCGACGAGGTCCTTGAACTGATCGTGGGACCGCCGCCGATCCCCGTCCGGCCGGGTGACCCGCACATTCAGCGACACATGGAGATCACCGAATTCACCGGCACAGTAGCCCTTCGTCGCGGTGTCCTGCCGCCACCCGGCACTGCCGTGCCTGGCCAGTTCCGCCAGGTCCATCAGCTCGCAGTAGTTCCCACTGCCGTGGTCGCGGTACTTCTGCGAACCGGGAGTGTCGATCGGGGTTCCGGGTATCGGTTCCGTCGGTTCGGCGGTGGTGGCACGTCCAAGCCACATCGCGGCCGCGATCACCACGACCACGACGAGCGCGCACGCCGAGACCGCTGTCGCGAGCCACCGCAGCGCGGGCCGGTTCCGGGATGTCATGCCAGGCGCTCCCACATCGTTCGGCCCTGATGTTCACAGGCGGTCGCGAGGTCCGCTTCTTTCACGTCCGATTCCTCGGCGGTCGTCAGCCGGACGGAGACGACGACGTTGTCGTCCATGAGGCCGATATCGCAGGTGGCACCGTATGGATACGTGGGTGCGCGCACATAGAAGTACGAGTCGTCGCCGAGGCCGAGGCGGCGGTCGGCCGACAGCGTCCCCGCGGAGCCGCGCGCCCACTCCAGGGCGGCCTGGTAGAAATGCGATGGCCTGCGGCCGTCGTTCACCACCCGGACCAGGACGGTGACGGCCGCGTAGCGCCAGCCGATCGAGCAGTGATGACTGGAATACGGATCGGAGTCCGTGGATTCGGAGTGAATGGGCGGCCGACCCAGCGACCCGCCGAACTCGCCGATCGCCGAGGTGTCGATGAGCTCGCAGGCATTCCCGACACTCTGTGTGGTGTAGACGCGCGGGTTCTCCCCCCGGACCAGGTCGGTGGTCGTCATGACCACGAGCAGCACGACGGTCGCCATCGTCAGCAGGGTGGTGAGCACCCACGGCACGAGCGGAATACGCCGCCGCGCAGCCTGTTCCGGCTCCGCACCGCGCGGCACCACGACCCCGGCATCCGGGAAACCGGCGTGTACCGGCACCACGGTGGTGGCGAACCGCGGGTCCGGGCGATCATTCGGCGCGACGGTCGCGAAGGCACGGCTCGCCGCGGAGGCGAGGGCGGCGCAGGTGACGAATCGGTCCTCCGGGCGTTTCGCCATGGCGGTCGCGATCACCCCGTCGATGGCGGCGGGCAGTTCGGGGCGCAGATCGCTCGGACGGGGCGGGGGGTGCGCCGAGGTGCGCGGCGATGACGGCGGCCTGGTCGCCGCGCGGGAAAGGTGTTCGGCCGGTGAGCAATTGGAACAGCGTGCAGCCGAGGGAGTAGATGTCGGCCCGATGGTCCACCGTGGAACCATGGAACCGTTCGGGTGCGGCGTAGGCGAAGGTCGCCGCCATCCCGGACAGGGTGACGGTGTCGTCGAGCGTGCGGGCGATACCGAAGTCGGTGAGCAGCGCCGTTTCCCGGCCCGCCGCGTCACGTTCGACGAGCAGGTTCGCGGGTTTGACGTCGCGATGCAGCACACCCTGTTCGTGCGCGAAGTCCAGCGCCGCGGCGGCGCCCTGGATCAGGCGCAGGGCGCGGGCCGGGTTCAGCCCGCCGGGCTCGGCCTCGAGCAGACCGATCGCGTCCCCACTCGCGACATATTTCATCGACAGCCACAGCACCGGGTCCTGCGGACCGCTGCGATCGTAGACGGAGACGATATTGGGATGCTCGAGCCGCGCGGCGACCGTCGCCTCACGCTCGAAGGCGTTGCGCGCCTTGCTGTCCAGTGACAGCCCGTGGCCCAGCACCTTGATCGCGATGCGGCGGTTCAGCCGCGGGTGCTCGGCGAGATACACCGCGCCCATCCCGCCGGTGCCGAGGAGCCGTTCGATCGTGTAACCGGCGAACAGTGTTCCGCGTTCCACCCCTGCCCACCTTCTACCGCCGCCATCCAGGGCGCGACATCGCTCGGCACCCCCGGGTCGGATCGAATCTAGGTGCCCGCGATGGTCCGGGCAACTCGCGTCCCCTGGTGGGCCACTGCACGACACACCCGGTGCGGGCCGACGCGATTCACCCGGCGTTCGCCGTATTCGGCCGGTCGGTCAGTGCGCGTTCGCCGTGCACAGCACGTCGACGACCTCGGTACCACTGAGCTGGGAGGACCCGAAGTTGGCCAATCGCGCGACTGGGACGTGTTCCGACATGTTGTCGATGGCCTTGCGAATCGCCTCGCTACGGGTGGGTCCCGATGCGCCCGTGACCCATCCTTGGTCGCTCCACACCAATGCCCCGCACCCGTTGGCCCACGTCATGACCTGGCAGTCCTCCCCGCCACCACACTGGTCCCGCACGGAAGCGGCCGCCTCCTCCGCACTGGGCCAGTCCACCGCAGACCAGCTCTCCCACTGCTGTCCGCTGAACGCGTACGCCCCCCACAGATCGCCCGCCGCGTCCGCCGAACCCGCACCGAGCACCGACCCGGCCGCAAGGCCCACCGCCACCACCGCAGCGCCGACCTTACCGATGAAACTCATCCGAAAACCTTCTCCTCTTACCCAGTCCCGAGGATCGGAACCGCATAGCAAACCACGAATTCCTCAGTCCCACAACTTCTTTGGTGACCGATTGCCGCGGCCTCCGCCTTGCCGAGGCGCGGGACGCGTTGCCGCCGTTCAGCGACCGCCGATGAACTTCTCGGCGGGGATGAACAGCTCATGGCCGGAATCGAAGCGGAGACGGACGCCTTCCGGAAGCCAGTCGACCGCGGCGAATTCCAGGTTGTCGGTGGCGGTGAAGTCGACGCGGACGAAGTGGCCGTAGGACAGGGAGGGGTCGCGGCCGGAATAGATCTCGTGGTGGCGGTCCCTGCCGAGCAGGGTGCGCGTCTCGTAGATCGCCACGTAGTGGGTCGACCCATCGGCGTAGCTGACCGTATCCGGCTGCCGGTTCTGGTCGACGACGCGGTGCGGGTGGATCTGGCTGTCCAGCACCATGACCACCGCCAGTACCAGCAGCCCGAGAACGAACCCGATCACGGCGGGGACCAGGCGGTTGCCGCCACCTCCCGCTCTCGCGCGCCCCCGAATGCCTCCCACCGGGACAACACTAGACGCGCACCGAGCCGACGGCCCTACCGTGGCGCACAGGGATCAGGTACCGGGGCGATCCTTCGGTACCGCCGACCGGATCGGACCTCAGGTCGCGCGTCTCCCGCGGACGTACGCCGCCGCCGGGGAGGTCCCGCTCGCCGGTCCGATCGAAACCGGAGGCGCACGCAGGGGGCAGCTCCTCGCGCGCACTGACAGAGTTCTCTTATCCGGCTGCCCGGTGCGGCTCACGGTGAGCCGGTAGTGTCCGCCGGACGGACGGGACAGGAGTCGGGATGACGGGCACACGGAACGGGTATCTGCTGGTCGGCGCGGTGGCGTCGATCGGGGCGGGGGCGGTGCACTTCCTGGCGGCGGGGATGCACACCGAGCACGCGACGCTGGCGCGGCTGATGGTGGTGCTCGCGGCGGCGCAGTGTGTGGCCGGGCTGCTGGTGCTGGTGGTCGAGCGCAAGGTGGTGGCGCTGTCGGTGCTCGCGGTGAACGCGTTCGCGGCGGCGGTGTGGGTGTTCACGCGGTTCGCCGATGTGCCGTGGATCGCCGGATTGACCGCGGAGGCACCGCAACTCGCCGATACCGTGTGTGCCGCGCTGGGTGCGCTGGCCGTGGTCGCGGTGGGGATCGGGCTGGTGCGGCCCGGGGCGAGCCTGCCGCCGCTGCGTTCCGGTATCGCGGCCGCCGCCGTCGGTGTGCTGGCCCTCGCCGCGATGCTCAACGGTGTCGGGCACGTGCACAGTCACGGCGACGGCGACCACGCGCACGCGGCGGGTGACGACCACTCCCACGGCGACCACCCCGACACCGGCGACGCCTGGCCGCGCCCGTTCGATCCCGCCCAGCCGATCGATGTCTCCGGCGTTCCCGGCGTCACCGCTGAGCAGGAACAGCGCGCCGCCGCCCTCATCCGCAGCACCCTGGACGGCCTGCCCGCCTTCGCCGACGTGAACACTGTCGGCGCGCTCGGCTTCCGTTCGATCGGCGACTCCGCCACCGGCTACGAGCATTACATCAACACCGGCTATATCCGCGACGACGCCTTCCTCGACGCCACCCGACCGGAATCGCTGGTCTACCGCGTCGACGGCACCCAGCGCACGCTGGTCTCGGCCATGTACATCGCCAAGGGCAAGAAGATCGACGACCCCGACCTCGTCGACTACGGCGGCGCCCTCATGCAGTGGCACGTCCACGACAACCTCTGCTGGCGCGCGGGCGACAACGGCCCCCAGGTCGCGGGCGTCACCGACGAGCAGGGCAACTGCCCGCCCAATTCGATCAACCCCGGCGCGGGCAACCCGATGGTCCACGTCTGGATCGCGCCCCACCAGTGCGGCCCCTTCGCCGCCCTCGAAGGCCACGGTGCGGGCCAGGCATCCACCGACGGCCGCCGCACCGACACCTGCGCCCACGACCACGGCAGCGGCCACAAGTAACCGACCAAGGATCACGCCGGTCGACCTGCCGGTGCGGGGCCACAGCCATACCGACACCAGCGGCATCCTGCTCCGGCGCGAACCCGCCGACCTACCACGCCAAGCGCCTGTCTTCGGACTCGGCGCGGTCTGCCGCCGTTCTGACGCCCGAGGCGGCGCCCACCTCCGCATGCCCTGGCTGGGTCCGCCGCTGTCCTAACGGTCGTCATGTGCCCCGGTCCGGCGGAGCGCCGCGATCTCCGCGCGGATCGCCGACACGGCCGCGCCCGGGTCGTCGGCCCAGAAGGCGATGATCGAGGTGGTGAACTCGCCCTGCGGTGTCACGAAGGTGCGCGGTCGGGTCAGATCGACGCGGATATTCGTCGAGCTTCCCGCGACGACGGCGAGCGTAGTGCCGTTGAGCTGCACGGACTTTCCGCCGTCGTAGCCGCTCAGGTCCCGGTGGACCGCGCGGACTTCGGCCAGGGGGAGGTCGAGCCGGGTGCGGCGCAGGTAGCGCACCCGCAGGCGCTCGGCGGTGAGCACATGGGGATAGACGTGGTGGGCGGCGATCATGCCGAGCATCAACAGCACTCCCCAGATACCGAGTACCAGCGCGACGATCCGCACCGGCGCCCACGGGATGAGGAAGTGCACGGCCGGGATCTCGATCGCGCTCACCGCCAGAAACGCCCACAGCACAGGGGATTCCGCGCCCGCGTAGCGAATCGGGGCACCGTCGGCGGTGTCGGGCCTGCGGGTGAGCGCCCGCGCGAGACTCACCCACATATCCGTTTCCAGCCGGACGAAGCCCAGGCCGAGCCGCCACATCGCACGCATCGAACCCTCCTTTGCAATACAAATGCATTGTAAAGATGAGCGGGGGCATATGGCAATACGAACGCATCGTGAAAAGATGGCGGGATGCCGAAACGGGTGGATCACGAGGCGCGACGGGCGGCGATCAGCGACGCGGTCATGCGACTACTCGCGCGCGACGGACTCGAAGCCATCAGCCTGCGCCATGTCGCCGCCGAGGCGGGCGTCTCAGCAGGGCAGGTGCAGCACTATTTCCCCAGCAAGGACTCGATGATGGAGTACGCGGCAGGCGCCATCGCCGAACGGATCGCCACCCGCGTCGCCACCGCGGGCCCCGACCCCGACCTGCGCCAGATCCTCACGGCACTACTCCCCACCGACGCCGACTCGGCCGCCGACGCCCGCAGCCTCATCGGCTATCTGGCCTTCGCCTCCGTCCGCCCCCAGGTCGCCGCGACCATGGCCACCAATGGCCGGTCTTTCCGCGACCATCTCGCCGCAATGCTCCCCGACCACCCCGATTCCACCACCGCCGCCGACACCCTCCTCGCCCTCCTCGACGGCCTGGCCCTGCACGCCACCCTCGGCCAGATCTCCCCCGCCCGAGCCCACACCCTGCTCACCGCCGCGATCGATGCCGCGATCGCGCAGCGCTGAATCGGAGAGGTCAGTCGGCGGAGCCCTTGGGGTCGACCGCGCGGGCGAGGTCGAGGTCGAGCGGGAAGGGGAGGTCGACCTTCATGCGTCCGTGGTGGATGCCGGTGGTCGAGTACTTCCCTGTCGCCGGGTCGAGCTGGTAGGCGTAGACCACCGCGCGGCCGTCGACATTCTCGACGCGCCAGAAGTGTGGGATACCAGCTTCGGCGTAGAGCTGGGGCTTGCGGTGACGGTCGCGTTCGACGGAGTCCGGGGAGACGACCTCGATCGCGAGGACGACGTCCTCCGGACGGAACGTGGTCTGGTCGAGCCCGGTGAATGCCGCCGTGTCGACAACCATGACGTCGGGTTCAGGTCGCTGCCGCGCACCCAGCGTCACTGTCATCTCACGGATGACGGTGTACTCCCCGGGAATCTGCGCGAGCAGCTGCCACTCGAGGAATCGGATGAGGAGCAGGTGAAACATCATCTGCGGACTCACGAAAACCAAGCTCCCGTCGATCAACTGAGTGTGCGGCGGCAGTTCACTCAGATGGTCCAGGTCCTCGGCGAAATATCCCCCCGGTGGCGGGACCGGCCAGCTCAACGGGGCCCGTCCCCCCGGTGGCATCGGCTCCGCTGTCATCGGTTCCTCGCTCGTCGTACGGCGATCATCTGACACCGCCCAGTATGGCACACCGGCAGCGGCACCAAGTGGGCATTATCGCTGCTCAGACGCAGCGCGGCGGCTGGTCCGCGAGGCATGGACAGCGCCGTGGACCAGCCGCCGACGGGATCAGGAGAGCACGGCCGCCGAGGCTGCCCGGCGGGCGGCGACCGCGGCGGTGGTCTCGGTCATCACCAGTTCCGCGTTGATCTGCGCGCCCGCCATCGCACCCGCCGCCGCGGCCGCGCCGACCTGGGCGGACGGATCGGTGACATTGCCCGCGACCCAGACCCCGGGCACCGTGGTGCGGCCGACCGGGTCGGCGGGGAGGTGGTCACCGATACCGGCGGGGTGTGGTTGCGCGGGGAGGCCGAGGCCGGTGAGGAAATCGGCGCGGATGCTCGCGCGCGGCGCCACGACCAGGGCGTCGCGGTCGAGGACCGTGCCGTCGGCCAGCCGGACTCCGGCGAGCCGGTCGCCCGTCGACCGAACTTCGACGACCTCGCCATCGACGATCCGGATACCGCGCGCGGTCAGCTTCTCGGCATCCTCCTCAGCGGGCGCGGACGCGGTGTGGGTCAGGAACACCACGTCATCGCTGAGCTGACTGAACAGCAGCGCCTGGTGTACCGACATCGGACCGCTCGCCAGCACGGCGATGCGCCGGTCCCGCACCTCCCAGCCGTGGCAATACGGGCAGTGCAGGACATCGTGCCCCCAGTGCTCGCGCAGCCCGGGAATCTCGGGGAGCACATCGGTCAGACCGGTGGTCACCAACACGCGCCGCGCCCGCACGGTCCGCCCATCGGCGAGCGACACCCGAAATACGTAGGAATCCCCCACTCCGGCAAGCACACCCGCACCACGGCGATCCACCGCGTCAGCGAGACCTGCCGCCTCGACACGATCGGCCACCACAACGCGATCCACCGCGCCATCACGACCCGCCGCGTCGGTGCGACCTGCCACGGCAGAGCCCAGCGACTCGACACCGTCCAGCGGTTCGGCTGGGATGACCTGGCCGTCTCCGTCGATCCGATCGACCCCGACGACCACCCCGTCCACGATCTCCCCGCCGTACCCGACAACCTCGGCCCGCCCTTGCGCGACCAGTTCCCGAGGCGGCGTTCCGTCCCGGGCCAGCAGCCCGTGCACCCCGTCGGCGGGCGCGTTGCGCGGCGACCCCGCGTCGATCACCACCACCGAGCGCCGCGAGCGCGCCAGCATCAATGCCCCGCTCAGCCCGGCGGCGCCGCCGCCGATGACCACCACGTCATACGAATCGTTCATCTCGACCTCCTTCGCCGACCACGGTGCACCCGGCACCACCGAACCGGCAAGGTTGTTTGCCGCTATGGCAAACTGGAGGGCATGGACGACCTCGAACAGACCCTCGACTCGGTCGGCCCCCGGCTGCGCGCCCTGCGCAAGCAGCGCCGCACCACCCTGGCCGATCTGTCCCAGGAGACCGGGATCTCGGTGAGCACCCTGTCGCGCCTGGAGTCCGGCGACCGCAAACCCACCCTCGAACTGCTACTCCCGCTGGCCAAGGCGCACGGGGTGACCCTGGACGAACTCGTCGACGCCCCCGCCACCGGCGATCCGCGCATCCACCTGCGCCCGATCACCCGCCACGGCATGACCATGCTCCCGCTGACCAAGCGCGCGGGCGGCATCCAGGCGTTCAAGATGATCATCGCCCCGGGTGCCCGCGACCGCCCCGACACCCCGCAGGTGCACGAGGGCTACGAGTGGCTCTATGTGCTCAACGGCCGCCTGCGCCTGATCCTCGGCGACAACGACATCGTGCTCACTCCCGGCGAGGCCGCCGAATTCGACACCCATGTGCCGCACTGGTTCGGCGCCGCCGACGACCAGCCCGTCGAATTCCTCAGCCTCTTCGGCAAACAGGGCGAGCGCGCCCATCTGCGCGCCCGCCCCCGGGGTTCCGACTGATCAGCCGAGCGTGAAGCTCGCCCGGCCGGAGATGTGCTCGAGCTCCTGATGCTGCGGCAGGGTCTCGTCGGTGGTGACGATCCACGCTTCGATATCGCCCGCGCCCGGACCCATACCCATACCGGTCATCACGCCGTCGGGCAGGCCGACGAGCGCGCCGTTCTCGACGCGGTGCGACTGTCCGTCGGTGTAGCCGGTGTCGAGGTTCCGAAAACGCACCGCGATGCGGTAGGACTGGCAGAAGTCGCCGGTCTGGGTGATCTCCACCTTCACGCCGAACTGGCCGGACTGCGGCTGCGGCACCGTCCGGGCATTGATGATCGCCGCGCAATTCGCGCCGGGCGTCCGGCTGAGCGTGGGGGTGAACTGGACGACCGGATCACTGGGGATCGCGGTGGCCGGGCCGGTGAGGCCGATCAGAGCGGCCGCGGCCGCCAGGGTGGCGACGCCGACACGACGGGGAAGCGAGGACTTGCTGTTCGGGAGAGTCATGTTTCGTACTTCGCACCCTTCCGTGCAGCCGTTAACCACCGTAACCGTCTCGATTCGGTATACGAATCACCAAGGGGCACAACAGTTTTGAGGTCTTGCCGGGTGTGGAAAGACGTGCTCGCCCCGTGCCCGTATGTCGTGCGCGGGGCCCGGTCCGTTAGCCGGGACAACGGTCTCGATCCCGCAACGCGCCCGCCCGGCCGGGGGCGGCGGCGATCATCGCGCGCGGTCGTATTCTGAGCCCATCCAGCACTTCCGCCGAGGAGGGCCGATGGACGCGCAGCACACCCCGAGGGCGAGCCGGTTCCGGTTCACCGTCACCGTCGTGCTCCTGCTGCTCACCGGCCTGCTGGTGCTCGCCGGGGTCGCGGCCCGCTACGTGCACTCGGATCTGCTCGACACCGACCGCTACGTCGCCATCGTGGCCCCGCTGGCCACCGAACCGGCCATCCAGGACACGGTGACCGACCAGGTCAGCGCCGCGATCCTGACCCGCCTCGACGACACCGCCCTGGCCGACGACCTCGCCGCCGCGCTCACCGATGACGAGACCGCCGCCGACTCACCCCGCCTGCGGGCCGCCCTGCGCGCCCTGCCCGCCCTGGTGCGCGCCGAACTCGACAACCTGGTGCGCGAGACCACCGAATCGGTGGTGCGCAGCGAGCGCTTCGCCGAACTGTGGACCTCGGCCAATCGTGGCGCGCACACCGCGGTGAGTGGGGTGCTCACCGGGTCCGGCCCGCTCGAGGTCGACGAGGACGGCACCGTGCGCGTCCCGCTCGACCAGGTGGTGGACGCGGTGCGGCAGCGGCTGAGCGAGCGCGGGGTGGAGGTCCCCGAATCGCGCACGGCGCACGCGGAAGTGGTCGTCTTCCAGGACGAACGGGTCGCGCAGGCCCAGCGCGCGACCCGACTGCTCGACCGGGCCGCCACCGCCCTGCCGGTGCTCGCGCTGCTGCTGGCCGTGGCCGCGATCGCGATCGCCCCGCCGGGCACCCGCCGCCGCGCGGTCGCCCTGCACGGCGCCATCCTGATCGCCGCCATGGCGCTGCTCGCGGTGGCGCTCGCGCTCGGCCGCCACTTCTATCTCTCCGCGGTGCCGCTGAGCCCCGAGGTCGCGCGCCTGCTGTTCGACACCGTCACCGATCCGGTGCGCGGCAAGCTGCGCGCGGTCGCCGCCTACGGAGCCGTCCTGGTGCTGTTCACGCTGCTGATGGGGCCGTCGCGACCGGCGCGGGCGGTACGGGCGCGCATCGCGGCAGGCTGGGCGGCCGCGGGCCGCCGACCGGGCATGGCGAGCTGGGCCGTCGTGGGCCTGGCGGCGCTGGTCCTGGTCTTCTGGAACTCGCCGTCGATCACGGTGCTCGTGGTGGTCGCAGTGGCCGCCTGCGTGGGCGTACTGACAATCCAGCTACTGGCCCGCCGAGCAGCGACGCGCTGATCCCCAAGCTGCGGCACGGCGCCCGGGGCACGTGCTCAGCGGCAACTGAGCGCTCGGCTCAGCGGCGGCCCACGCTGACACTCGCCGCCGCGGGCGCCGTGCGGTCGGTCGGCTTCGTCGCCAGGTCCGCATACACCGCGCGGCATCGGAGCGGCGATCAGTACCGACGATTCAGCGCTCAGCGACAATCCGCGCCGACACCTCAGCTCTGTAGCGCCGCGATCAGCGCCGGGCTCAAGGCCAGCGCGGGCAGCGATTCCACCAGCAGGTCCACCAACTGCTCACGGCTGACCGGCTTTTCGAGCATCCAGGTCAGAATCGTTTCCTCGACGAAGGCGATCCAGCCGCGAATGGCGAGGGTGAGCCGGGCCAGATCCGGATCGGTCGGGGGCAGCGGTAGTTCGCTGACGATGAGGTCGGCGATGGTGGCGCGGGTGCTGTCGACGTAGCCCGACATCTCCGGGGTGATGCTGGCCGGGCCGCGCAGTACCGAGCGATACGACGCCGAGTGCTCGGTGACGTAGTCGACGAAGCGCTCGATCGAGTCGCGCAGCATGTCGAACAGCGACAGCTCCCGGTTCGGGGCGATCGCGGTGTAGAACTCCTCGATCA
Organism: Nocardia sp. SSK8; assembly: GCF_037034205.1. Lineage (NCBI taxonomy): Bacteria > Bacillati > Actinomycetota > Actinomycetes > Mycobacteriales > Nocardiaceae > Nocardia > Nocardia sp. SSK8. The sequence continues at coordinate 119,102 of NZ_JBAGKD010000009.1, read as the reverse complement.
CGTGCCGGGCGATGGCCTCGTGGAATTCCTGCTTGGACGCGAAGTAGTGGAACAGCAGCCCGCGCGAGATGCCCGCCTGCTTGGCGATGTCGTCGACCGAGATGTCCTCGAGCGAGCGCCCTGCCAGCATCTCGGCGCCGAGGGTGATCAGCTGCAGCCGACGTTCCTCGGGGCTGAGCCGGATGCGCTTGGTCTCGCCGGTAGTCCTCATGGTCACGCGCCCATCGTAGCGCTACTGAACTTCATTCAATAGCTGTTGACTCCGGCTCAATAAGACCGTAGTCTGCTGTACATGAGTCGCAAGGTTACAGACAAAGTCGTCGACCGCAGCGCTGCCCGCCACATCAAGACGATCATCGTCGGCAGCGGGTTCGCGGGCCTCGGCATGGCCATCCGCCTGCGTCAGCAGGGTCGCGAGGATTTCCTGGTGCTCGAGCGCGGCAGCGATGTCGGCGGCACCTGGCGCGACAACACCTACCCCGGCGCCGCCTGCGACGTGCCCTCACACCTGTACTCGTACTCCTTCGCACTGAACCCGGACTGGTCGCGCTCGTTCTCCAAGCAGGGCGAGATCCAGGCCTACATCCGCACCGTCGCGGAGCAGAACAATGTGCTGGACAAGCACCTGTTCGACTGCGATGTGCTCGGCATGCGATGGAACGCCGAGACCGCGCGCTGGGACATCACCACCAGCAAGGGCGATTTCACCGCCGACACCGTCGTCTCCGCGGTGGGCGCGCTCTGTGAGCCCTCGCTCCCGGATATCAAGGGCATCAACGACTTCTCCGGCGACATCTTCCACTCGGCCCGCTGGGATCACGATGTCGACCTGACCGGCAAGCGCGTCGCCGTGATCGGCACCGGCGCCTCGGCCATCCAGATCGTGCCCGCCATCGCGGGCAAGGTCGCCCACCTCGACCTCTACCAGCGCACCGCGCCGTGGCTGCTGCCGCGCATGGACCGCCCCTACCTGCTGCCCGAGCGCCTGGCGTTCAAGTACATCCCGGGCGTGCAGCGCCTGTCCCGCGCGGCCATCTACGCCGCCCGCGAGACCCAGGTCGTCGGCCTGGCCAAGTACCCCGCGCTGATGAAGATCTTCGAGACCATCTCGCGCGCCAAGCTGCTCGCCGAGGTCCGCAACCCGGTCAAGCGCGCGCTGGTCACCCCGGACTACCGCATCGGCTGCAAGCGCATGCTGATCTCCAACGAGTACTACCCGGCCATCGACCGCGACAATGTCGAGGTCGTCACCAACGGTATCGCCGAGGTGAAGGCGGGCTCGATCGTCACCAAGGACGGCACCGAGCGCGAGATCGACGCGCTGATCGTGGCCACCGGCTTCCACGTCACCGACTCGCCCGCCTTCGAGGGCATCATCGGGAAGACCGGGCAGACCCTGGCCGAGCAGTTCGACGAGGTCGGCCAGCGCGGCTACAAGGGCTCGGCCATCGAGAACTTCCCGAACATGTTCTTCCTGCTCGGCCCGAACGTGGGCCTTGGCCACACCTCGATGGTGTACATGATCGAATCGCAGATCAACTACGTGGCCGACGCCCTGGCCACCATCGACAACAAGGCACTGAAGACCGTCGAGGTCAGCCCCGAGGCCGTGCGCGTGTACAACGCCGAGCTGCAGGACAAGATGGCCGACAGCGTCTGGATGAACGGCGGCTGCGCCAGCTGGTACCTGGACAAGCACGGCAACAACACCACATTGTGGCCGGACTTCACCTTCCAGTTCCGTAGGCTGACCAAGAACTTCGACGTCGCGGCCTACAACACGACTTCCTCGATCGACACCGACACCGAACTGAAAGTGGTGGCAGCACAGTGAGCAAAGATGCTTACTTCACGAACAAGGTCTGTGTGATCACCGGTGCCGGGTCCGGCATCGGCCGCGCGCTGGCCGAGAACCTGGCCCGCCGGGGCGCCAAGCTGGCGCTGTCCGACATCGACGCCGAGGGCCTGGCCGAGACCGTGCGCCTGGCCGAGGCGCTGGGCGCGCAGGTCAAGGCCGACCGGCTCAATGTCGCCGAGCGCGAGGCGTTCCTGCTCTACGCCGACTCGGTGAAGGCGCACTTCGGCGTCGTGCACCAGATCTACAACAACGCCGGTATCGCCTACCACGGTGACGTGGTCAAGACCGACTTCAAAGACATCGAACGCATCATGGATGTCGATTTCTGGGGCGTCGTCAACGGCACCAAGGCGTTCCTGCCGATGCTGATCGACTCCGGCGACGGTCACGTCGTCAACGTCTCCAGCCTGTTCGGCCTGGTCACCGTGCCCGGCCAGGCGGCCTACAACTCGGCCAAGTTCGCCGTGCGCGGCTTCACCGAGGCGCTCTACCAGGAGATGAAGATCTCCAAGGCGCCGGTCAAGGTGACCTGCGTGCACCCCGGCGGCATCAAGACCGCGGTGGCCCGCAACGCCACCTACGCCGAGGGCATCGACGGCGCCAACACCGCCTCGCTGTTCGACAAGTACCTGGCGATCCACAGCCCGGAGATGGCCGCGCAGACCATCACCGAGGGTGTGCGCAAGGGTCACGCGCGCGTGCTGATCGGCTGGGAGGCGAAGGTGCTCGACGTGAGCGTGCGCTTCCTGGCCTCGGGCTACAACCGGATCTCGGCCGTGGTCAACGGCCGCTTCATGCCGCACTGACCTCAGGACAACGCCCATGCGCGAGTTCAAGATTCCGCTGCCGATCGTGCGCGCGGTGCTCGACCCGGTCTTCCGGGTGACCCTGCACGCCCGCCTGCCGATCGCGGCGCAACGCGCTCTGCTCGACGCGGTCTCCCTGCTGCAGCCGGTGCCGGACGGTTCGATCGTCCAGCGCCTGCGGCTGGGGGGCCGCCCGGCCGAGCGGGTCATCGCTGAGACCGCGATTCCGGGTTCGCGTACCCACGCGGTCCCGCCGGAGCGCGCCGCGGGCGCGATCCTGTACCTGCACGGCGGCGGCTACGTGGTCGGTTCGCTGGCCACGCACCGCTCGCTGGTGGCCCAGCTGGCCAGGGAGAGCGCCTGCGCGGTGTACTCGCTGGACTACCGGCTGGCCCCCGAGCACCCGTTCCCGGCCGGCCTCGACGACGCCGAGGCCGCGTTCCTCGACCTGGTCGAGAACGTCGGCTACCGGCCCGAGCAGATCTGTGTGGCGGGTGACTCGGCCGGTGGCGGCCTGGCGCTGGCGCTGGCGCAGCGACTGCTGGCCCGGCACGGCATCGCGCCTGCCGCGCTGGGCCTGATCGCACCCTGGGTCGACCCGACCCAGGTGCCCTCCCGCGACCGCGACCTGGTGATCAACCGGGCGTGGTCGCAGGCGTGCGCCGCCCACTATCTGGGCGACGCCGCCGTCACCGAGGCGGGCTACGCGCCCCTGCTCGGTGAGCTGATCGGCCTGCCTCCCACCTACGTGCAGGTCGATGTGAGCGAACTGTTACACGATCAGTGCCAACAGCTGGTTTCGGCCCTGCGCGGGGCCGGTGTGCACGTCCGCTTCAGCGAAACCCGTGGCCTGTGGCATGTCGCGCAACTGCAGGCCGCGCTGGTCACCGAGGCCGCGCAGGCACTCAGCGAACTCGCAGAGTTCCTGCGAGAAGCAATTCAGCCGGTATCGATAGACGATTTACGATAAAGCCTGGTGACGGGCAATTCGGGCGGCGATATCGCGACCCGGCCGAGAGTGTCGTAGATTACTGGCGAGTAGAACCCACTGGAAGGGCACAGATGCGAGAGTTCGAAGTTCCGGCTTCCTACACCATCCCGGACGATGCGAACAATTCCGACAACGTCTTCCGCTTCGCCGAGGAGACGCCGAACACGGTCTTGTTCAACGTCCCGAACGGCAGCGGCGGCTGGAACGACGTCACGGCGGCACAGTTCGAGCGGGCCGTCACCGGCGTGGCCAAGGGCCTGATCGCCGCGGGCATCGAGCTGGGCGACCGGGTCGCCATCATGGCCGCCACCCGGTACGAGTGGACGCTGCTCGACTTCGCGATCTGGGCCGCCGGTGGCGTGACCGTCGCGATCTACGACAGCTCGGCCGCCGAGCAGGCCAAGTGGATCCTGCAGGACTCCGAGACCAAGCTGCTCGTCGTCGAGAACGACAAGCACCGCGGCACCATCGACGAGATCGAGGCCGGAGCGCTGCCCGCACTGGCCGAGACCCTGCAGATCGACAAGGGCGCGGTCGAGGAGCTCACCAAGCGTGGCGCCGACCTCGACGACGCGGTCGTGCACGAGCGCCGCAAGCAGGTCGGCGCGGCCTCCCCCGCCACCCTGATCTACACCTCGGGCACCACCGGCCGCCCCAAGGGCGTGCAGCTGACCCACGCGAACCTCTACGCGGAGTCGCGTTCGGGCCAGGTCGCCCTCGGTGACTTCGTCAAGCCGGGTCAGAAGACCCTGCTGTTCCTGCCGCTGGCGCACGTGTTCGCCCGCGCGGTCGCGCTGATCGCCTTCGACTCGCAGGTGCTCATCCGCCACTCCTCGGACTGGACCACCCTGGTCGAGCAGTTCGGCGAGTTCCAGCCGAACTTCATCCTCTCGGTGCCGCGCGTGTTCGAGAAGGTCTTCAACTCGGCCAAGCAGAAGGCGCACGACGGCGGCAAGGGCAAGATCTTCGACGCCGCGGCCGAGACCGCCATCGCCTACAGCGAGGCGCTGGAGAAGGGCGGCCCCGACCTGCTGCTCAAGCTCAAGCACTTCGTCTTCGACAAGCTCGTCTACAGCAAGCTGCGCGCGGCCCTGGGTGGCGAGTGCATCGCCGCCGTCTCCGGTGGCGGCCCGCTGGGCGCGCGCCTCGGCCACTTCTTCCGCGGCGCAGGGGTGACGATCTACGAAGGCTACGGCCTGACCGAGACCACCGCCGCGTTCACGGTGAACACCAAGAACCAGATCCGGGTCGGCTCGGTCGGCCGCCCGATCGAAGGCCACGCGGCCAAGATCGCCGAGGACGGCGAGCTGCTGCTCAAGGGTGGCGTGGTGTTCGACGGCTACTGGGGCAACGCCGAGGCCACCGAGGAAGCCTTCGTCGACGGCTGGTTCAAGACCGGCGACCTGGGCGCCATCGACGCCGACGGCTTCGTCACCATCACCGGCCGCAAGAAGGAAATCCTGGTCACCGCGGGCGGCAAGAACGTCTCCCCCGCCGTGCTCGAGGACTCCCTGCGCGCGCACCCGCTGATCAGCCAGGTCATGGTCGTCGGTGACGGGCAGCCGTTCATCGGCGCCCTGATCACCCTGGACCCGGAGGCCCTGCCGGGCTGGAAGGACCGCAACGGCGTCGCCGCCGACACCGCGATCGAGTCGCTGATCGAGAACCCGGCGCTGGTCGCCGAGGTGCAGGCGGCGGTCGACGAGACCAACAAGAAGGTCTCCAAGGCCGAGGCGATCAAGAAGATCCGCATCCTCCCGGTCGACTGGACCCAGGAGGGTGGCGAGCTCACCCCGAAGATGTCGCTCAAGCGCGCCGTCGTCATGAAGCAGTACGCGAGCGAAGTCGACAAGATCTACTCGTGACATTTGCGGCTGGCGCCGCGGGGTTCTCGGCCCCTGGGGCCTCGCGCCCGAGAAGCGATACTTCGGCTTCGCCGTTACGTCTCGCTCCTCGGGCGCGAGGCGGCCGAGAACCCGTGTTGGTTGGGTTGTGAACGAACGGCCGGTTGCGCAGTGTATGCGCGACCGGCCGTTTGGTGTTTCAGTAGCGCTTGGCGGCGAATTCCGCTGCGGTGAGGGTCATTCCATTGACGGCGTAGAGGGTGTGGACGGCGTTGGGCTGGGCCAGTGGGGAGCCGTCGCAGATGTTGTCGGCGGGGATGCACAGGTCGATGGTCTTGGCGGCGTAGGGGGCGCCGACGGTGATGACGGGGGCGCCCGCGTCGGTGAGGAAGCGCTCGGAGGGTTTGCCGAACAGGGCGACCGCGGCGATGTGGTCGGCGATCTCGGGGGCCAGCGGCTCGGGCAGGTCGGCGTGGTATTCGGCGGGGACGCCCGCGGGGACGCCGGTGCCGAGGGCGAAGCCCGCCACCGCCGCGCCCTGGGAGTAGCCGCCCAGCACGATGCGGGTGCCGGGGCAGTTCGCGGCGATCTCCTCGACGCGGCGCTGGGTGTCCTCGATGCCGCGCACGACGGTGCGGGCGAAGGCGAGCCGGTCGGTGAAATCGCCGCTGGCGGGGTAGTTCACCCCGTACGCGCCGACCGTGCGGCCGCCGGAGTTCAGGCGCACCGCCTCGACGAACGAGGTGCCGGTGAGACCGAGTTCGCCGCCGGGCTCGGCGGTGCCGCGGGCGAAGACCACCTCGATCTCGGCGCAGGGGGCCGCTGTGGCCTGCGCGGTAGGCGTTACCAGCGGAATCGCGGCGGTCAGGAGAGCTGCGGCCACGAATCGGGGAAGCGTGCGAGCTGTCATGCGGGGCAGACTACCGACCGTGGCGGTCCTGTCCGTCCGCGACGCGACTGTGCGAATCCGCCGCAGGCCCGCGGGCCCCTCGCGCCGACTTCGCGGCCGGGCTTCACGATCGCGGGCGCCCCCACCATCGGGGTGCGGTAGCGCAGGTTCCGGAAGTGGCCTGCCACTTTCCTGGCAAGATAGGGCATGTTCGTGCACAAGTTCAGCACAACCTAGGAGCCCGAGTGTCCGCCATCTTCGACTGGGCGACCAGCGACAACCTGCAGCCGGAGCCGGTGACCCTGGAGATCTGGCGTGAACTCCCGGAGGACTACTGCCGCCAGGTCGAAGTCGTCAATGGCGATATCGTTCGCGCCGAAGCACCGAACCGCGCGCATCAGAAGACAGGACGGCGAATCGCCGACCTGTTGGAAGCCGCGGCCGAGGCCCACGTCAGCCAGAACGGCGGCTGCCTGGATGTCGATACGGACTTCGACGTTGTGCTGTGGGAATTCCCCCGGGCGACGATCCGCCGACCCGATGTCGCGCTGTTCGACTGCGCACCGAATGACCTGCGCCCGCTGCCCGCGTCGCTGGTGAAGATCGCGGTCGAGGTTGTCTCCCCTGGCACCGAAAAGGTCGACATCGCGGATAAGAAGACGGAGTACGCCCTCGCGGGGATCCCGTGGTACTGGCTGGTGTGGGTCACCGACGACAGCGTCAGCATGATCAAGATCTTCGTACTCGATCACGTACTCGGCCAGTACGTGCCTCATCTCGAACTTCAGCCCGCGGAGGGCGAGACGATCGTCGAGTCGCTGGTGCGCTGCCGGATCGACTGGCAGCGGCTGAGCGATCTGGTGCGGTGACGGCCCGCCCGCCGCACCGTGTGTGGCGGGCGGGCCGGGGATCAGACTCCGGCGTCGGCTTTCGCGAGTTCGGGATTGGTGGCCACCGACTCGGTATGGCCGACGAACAGGGCCGAGGCGACGACGCCGATGAGCAGAATGGCGGCGGGCAGGATCATCGACTGGCCCAGCGAGGTGCTGAACTCGTCGAGGATCTGGGGCGGGAGCGGGCCGGTGGCCGCGCCCTCGCCGACCGGGCCGCCGCCGCCGAGACCGTTGGCGGTGAGCCGGGCCGCGATCAGCGCGCTGATCGCCGCGCTGCCGAGTACCGAACCGACCTGGCGAGTGGTGTTGTAGACGCCCGCGCCCGCACCGGCCTGGGCGACCGGCAGATTGTGCGTGGCGACCGAGGCCAGCGGCGCCCAGATGCAGGCATTGGCGAAGCCCGCCAGGGTGGCCGCGAGCAGGAACCAGACGATCGAGGAGTCCGGTCGCATGAGCGCGGCGAAGGCGAACACCGAGGCCGCGAACAGGGTGAAGCCGATGGTCGGCACCAGCCGCGGCGGCAGCTTGTCGGAGATGCGGCCGATGAACGGCGCGGTGAAACCGGTGGCCAGCGCCATCGGGGCGAAGACCAGCGCCGAGGTGGTCGGCGACATCTCGCGCACCGCCTGCAGATAGAAGTACGAGGGCACCATCAGCGAGGTGACCGCCGCGCCCATGGCCGCGATCGCCAGGTTCGACAGCGCGAAATTGCGGTCCCGGAACAGGCTCAGCGGCACCAGCGGTTCGCCGGTGTTGCGGGCCTGGTTGAGCACGAACACCACCAGCATGACCACGCCGAAGCCGATGAGCAGCCAGATCCGCAGCGACCAGTCCTGCGAGTTGCCCTCCTGGATGCCGAACACCAGCGCCAGCATGCCGACGCCGCTGAGCACCACGCCGACGATGTCGAACTTGTGCTCGCTGGTGGGCAGCGCGGGCACCAGCCACACGGCCAGCGCGAACGCGACGATGCCGACCGGCACATTGACGAAGAAGATCCACTCCCAGCCCAGATTGTCGACCAGCACGCCACCGAGGATCGGGCCGACCAGCGTCGCGAGCCCGGCCACGCCGCCCCACAGGCCCATGGCCGCGCCGCGCTTGTCCGGCGGGAACGTACGGGTGATCACGGCCATGGTCTGCGGCGTCATCAGCGCCGCGCCGATGCCCTGGGCCGCGCGCGCCGCGATCAGCATGCCGATGCTGCCCGACAGACCACACCACAGCGACGCGCCGGTGAAGACCGCCAGGCCGATCAGGTAGATGTTCTTCGGACCGAACCGGTCGCCGAGGCGGCCGGTGACCAGCAGCGGCACCGCGTAGGTGAGCAGGTAGGCGCTGGTGACCCAGATGACATTGGAGATGTCGGTGTCGAGCTCGGTCATGATCGCCGGATTGGCGACCGCGACGATCGTCATGTCCAGCAGGATCATGAAGAACCCGACCACCAGCGCGAACAGCGCCAGCCAGGGGTTTCGTCGGTCTGTCATCGCAGTGGTTCCTATCGAAAGATGAACTGGTCAGCCGTGGGCGGGACTACCCGCCCAGCGCGGCCGGGGCGGGCCGGGTTCTCGTCCCGGCCAGTCGTTTTCGGTGCCCGCGTCGACGATGACGCGCGCACCGGTCGCCGGATCGAACTCCTCCCACTCGATAGCGCCGCCACCGAGCTCGGCGGCGAAGCCTTCGATCCAGGTGAGTTCGGCGCGCAGGGTGGCGTGCATGTATTCCAGGACCACGCAGTACCGGCGGGGCATGGCGCGCTCGCGGGTCCAGTCCAGCAGCATCTCGATATCGGCGAGTTCGTGCCCGAGGCGCGCGACCCGTTCGCCGAGCAGGGCGACGACCTCCTCGCGCGGCAGACTGTGCGCCTCGGCCAGCGCCAGCCGGAAGATCGGATACTCGCGCACCGGGGTGCTCAGCAGTTCGGCGATGCGCCCACGCAGCGCGGTGCGCCCGGAATCGGTGATCCGGTAGGTCGTGCGCTCGGGCCGGTTCCCCGCCCGATCCGTCCCCTCCGCCGCGACCATCTCCTCATCGGCCAGCCGCGCCACCGCGTGATACAGCGACCCCGGCCGCACCTTGACCAGCAGATCCTCCCGCCGCGCCACCAGCAGCTGATACATCTCATACGGATGCATAGGCCGCTCATCCAGCAACGCGAGCACCGCGATCGCCAACGGCGAAGCCACACCCCGCCCCACCACACCACCTCCACTCCCGCACCACGCGCAGGCCGCTGTTCCAGACCAAATATTCCAGTAGGAATATACGGAGCGAAACAACACCGGGCAAGATCTCCCCGCGGCGGGCAAAATGAGCGGGTGTCGAGAGCGTGGACTCGGGTGGCCGTACTGGTTTGCGGGCTGCTCTGCGGGGGTGTGTCGGTCGCTTGCTCGCCGTACGGAACGTCCGATCCCGGCGCACCGACGCGGGTGTTGTCGGCGATGCGGATCGGCGACTGCGCGCATGTGCCCGCGTTCGGCGATATTCCGAGTGAGACGATTCAGGCACCGACTCCCGCCGCCTGCGACAACAGCGTGAACAGCAATGCCGTGGTGACGGCGTCGTCCACCTCGACCTGTGATGCGCAGGGCGAATTACAGTGGGCCGGTCATTGTTTCGCGCTGCGGTGGATTACCGGCGCGTGCTATCGCGAAGTGCCCGGCGGCTGGCAGCGCACCGGGCTGTGCGCGACCGGGGATCCGGCGGTGCGGCAGATGCGCGCGGACGGTTCCATGGGTATCCCCGGCACCACGGCGAACACCTACACCGTCTACACCGACTGGCGCGCAGTCGGTTTCGATATCTGGTCGACGGTGGTCGGGCTCGTCATCCTGGCCGTCGTGTTCGTCGCGACCCAGGCGTTTCGCTGCTACAGATTCGCCCAGGACAAGCCGGGACCGTCGCGATCCTATTTCCAGATCGCTCTGCTGCTGTTCCTCCCGATGCTGGTCACCGCGTGGCTGCTCGAGTGGCTACTGCGATCCGGACCGAGCCCCCACCAGCTGAAGCAGGCGCGGGCCTTCGCCGACGATTGGAGCGTCACCATCGTCGACCCGGACACCATGCCAAGCCAACGTCCTCGGCGGATGATCCCGCTCGTCGCGCGCGACGCCGAGGGCGACCCGATGACCTGCACGCTGTCGAGTTCCACCCGCCACCGCCACACCGGCGAATGGGTCTTCACCGCGAGACTGCCACGCGGCGAGGGCAGCGGCTGGCGTCACCTCGAGCTGAGATGCGTACGGATCTGACGTCGACCGAGTTGCCGCAACACCCTCATCAGGAAACTGATCAGCCCAGTATGCGCCGGGTGGCCGACAAGGAACGGCAACCCGACGGGGTTCAGAGGGCGTGGGCGTCGAGCCAGGTGCGGGCGGCGGTGGCGGGGGTGGTGCCGGAGTCCACTTCGGCGATGAGGGTGAGGAGGGCTTCGGTGGTGAGTTCGCCGGAGATGTAGTTCAGCTTCTTCGTCTGCTGGCGGTCGAAGATGCCGGTGTGGTGCAGGGCGAGGATGTTCTGGGCTCGGAGGGTGTAGTCGGGGTCGGGGAGGGGGGTGAGGCCGGTGAGGTCGGTGCCGGGGCCGGGGGTGAGGCCGACCTGGATGGTGTTGTTCAGGAGGTTTGTTCGCAGGCTGGCGAGGTCGGGGTAGTGGTGCAGGGCCGCGGGGGTGCAGCCGGGGATGAGCTGGGGGTCCGCGGTGGTTGGCTCGTCGACGATGCCGAGGGTGAGGGTGGGGCAGGTCGCGGTGAGGGCGGTGACGGTGGCGATGTCGTCGGGGGCGGACTCGGGGCGGAGTACGCGGGGGCGCAGGTCGGTGCCGTCGGCGGCGTCGGAGACCGACAGGCCCGCAGGGAGGGCGGCGGCGAGGGCGGCGGTGACGTCGGCGGGTTCGCGGGCGGGTGAGGCGGGGTTCCAGCGGTTGAGCAGGGCGCCGTTGCGGGCGCCGAGCACCGCGACGCGGCCCGCGTCGAGGGCGGCGAGCGGGTCGGTCAGGCCGGTCACCACGCTCGTGCGGGTGCCGACGCGCGCGAGCGCCTGCGCGTAGATCTCGGCCAGTACCACCGACTCGGTGGAGCCGTCGGCGCCGACCGCGACCATCGGCCGATCATCGCTATCGGCGCAGGACACGGCGGTGATCGCCGCGGCGGCCACCAGGATCGCGGCCGTCCTCCGGCGCACTGCGAGCGCGAGCATCGCCTCCGACACCAACTTCCCGTATTCGCCGTCCACCCACGCAATTCGGCGCGACGCGGGCAGTATTACCAACCAGAATGTACCTGCGGCCCCCGGGACGCACGCACAGCGCACTGCCCGCCTTTGCCGGAAGGACCCCAGTGAAAACCGCGCTCACCTCCGCCCCGCCCGGACATCGCCGACCGGCGCGCCGCTTCGCGGTGCGGGCGGCGCGGGTGCTCGCGGCCGCGGTGGCCCTGGCCGCCGCCATGATCGTCTCCGCGTGCGGTAACTCCGATCCGCTGGCCGCCAAGGGCGATTGCACCAGTGACGCGCTGATCATCGGTTCGGCCAACTTCCCGGAATCGCAGACCGTCGCCAATATCTACACCGAGGTCTTACGCATCAATGGCTTCAAGGTCGACACGAAGTTCGATGTCGGCAACCGCGAAACCTATCTCCCGGCCCTGCGCCAGTGCGCGATCTCGCTGATCCCCGAATACACCGGCAATCTGCTGCAATACCTCGACAACGACGCGACCGTCACCGCCGCCACCGAGGTCACCGCGGCCCTGCGCGACGCGCTCGGCGAGGACCTGGCCATCGCGACCCCGGCCCCCGGCCAGGATTCCGACGCCGTGGTCGTCACCAAGGCGACCGCCGAGAAATGGAAGCTGACCAGCATCGCCGATCTGGCCGCGCATTCGGCCGAGGTGACCTTCGGCGCCATGCCCGAATTCGCCCAGCGGCCAGGCGGATTGGCCGGTTTGAAGAAGAACTACGGGCTCGATATCAGCTCGGACAAATTCACCGCGATCGATGACGGCGGCGGCGCGGCGACGGTGCGCGCACTCGTCGACGGAAAGATCGTGGCCGCCGATATCTACACCACCTCCCCTGCGATCGCGCAGCACGATCTGGTGGTCCTCACCGATCCGGAACACAATTTCCCGGCCCAGAATGTGGTGCCGCTGTTCAATGCCGCGAAGAAGACCGACAAAGCGGTGGCCGTGCTCGACGCGGTCTCGGCCAAACTCACCACCACCGAATTGATTTCGCTCAATACCGCCGTCTCCGGTGAGGCCAAGATCGAGCCGAAAGCCGCCGCGCTGGCGTGGATCACCGCACAGGGACTGAATTCCCCGATCGGCTGAGGCCGCGCCTCAGTCGTCGCCGAGCAGCGCCCGCAGATGCGGGTCGTCGGCGAGCACGGCCCGCATCCTGGCGCGTTCGTGCGCCCGCTGAGCCTGAACGTGCAGCCAGTCCTGGGCGGCCTGCACCAGCACGACGTTCACCGGGACGCCCGCCGCCTCGGCCGCGGCGACGAGCTCCGCGGCCATCTCGTCCGGGAACTGCACGGTGATCGATGCCATGTCCCGATGATCCCAGACAGCACGACAGCGCCCCCGTTCCGGTCCGGAACGGGGGCGCTGTCGGGAAGTACGGAGTTACGCCACGCCCTCGGCGCGCGCGGTCGCGGCCACGGCCTCGGCGACGGCCGGAGCCACGCGCGGGTCCAGCGGGCTCGGGATGATCTTGTCGACCGCGAGCTCACCGGCGACCACGCCGAAGATGGCGTCGGCGGCGGCGACCTTCATGCCCTCGGTGATGCGGCGAGCGCCCGCGTCCAGCGCACCCTTGAACACGCCGGGGAAGGCGAGCACATTGTTGATCTGGTTCGGGAAGTCGCTGCGGCCGGTGGCCACGATGGCGGCGTACTTGGCGGCCACCTCGGGGTGGATCTCCGGGTCCGGGTTCGACATGGCGAACACGATCGACTCCGGCGCCATCGAGGCGATGAGCTCCTCGGGGATGGTGCCCGCGGACAGGCCGAGGAACACGTCGGCACCGGCCAGCGCCTCGGCCGGTCCACCGGTCAGGCCGCGCGGGTTGCTGCGGGCGGCCAGGTCGGCCTTGACGCCGTTGAGGCCGTCGCGACCGGCGCTGACGATGCCCTTGGAGTCGAGCACGACCACGTCGGGGATCCCGGCGGCCAGCAGGATGTTGGCGCAGGCCACACCGGCGGCACCGGCACCGGAGACGACGACCTTCAGGCCGGTCATGTCGCGGCCCTGCTGCGCGGCGGCGCCCTTGAGCGCGGCCAGCACCACGATGGCGGTGCCGTGCTGGTCGTCGTGCATGACCGGGCAGTCCAGCGCCTCGATGACCCGCTGCTCGATCTCGAAGCAGCGCGGGGCGGAGATGTCCTCGAGGTTCACCGCGCCGAAGCTCGGGCGCAGGCGGATCAGGGTCTCCACGATCGCGTCGGGGTCGGTGGTGTCGAGCACCAGCGGGATGGAGTTCAGGCCCGCGAACTTCTTGAACAGCGCGGCCTTGCCCTCCATCACCGGCAGCGAGGCGCGCGGGCCGATGTCACCCAGGCCCAGCACGGCGGTGCCGTCGCTGACGACCACCACGAGGCGGTCGGTCCAGGTGTAGGTCTTGGTGAGCGCGGCGTCCTCGGCGATGGCCCGGCTGACCTGGGCCACGCCCGGGGTGTAGGCGATGGACAGGTCGCGCTGGGTCTCGAGCGGGGCACTGAGCTCTACCGACAGCTTGCCGCCGAGGTGGCCCGCGAAGATCTCGTCGTGGGTGATGGCAGCCAGGCTCGCTGCATCATCGGCCTGGGGCGCCGCGGTGGCATTCGGTGCGTCAGTCACAGATGACACGATTTCACTCCTGCTCGAGTCGGACTCAACCGGGGGACGGTTACCGCCGGGTATATCGGGTTTCGGTTCTTCATGAGCGCGCACAGCACGCACGGCACGACGCGAATACCGGTCACAACCGGTCGCGGGGCGCGGCACTGATCCACAGCGCGGAGCCGGACGGGTGGTCCGGGCGAACAAAGGGTGGTCCCTCGGCCGCGACGGTGCGTCGCGTGGCGGGAGGTCACCAGGTTTCCCGAACCCGGCGGTGGCGAGGGAAGGGAATCCGCAACATTCTGCCAGCCGAGCCGACCAGTTGCCAAACCGGTCCGGGGTGTCAGCCGACAGCGTGTCATCCGTCGAGGGTAACGAGGCCGAATTGCCGCGGGGTAAGAGAAAACTCGCAGCTGAGGAGGAACAGCCGGTGAACAATCACACCGCGGCCGGACGGGGTGCGGTGAGTTCGTCGCCGAAGGGTCGCGGCCCCTGTTCGCGGCGCACCCAGACCTCGTCCAGCCCACCACAGCGCAGCCGGGCACGCCAGTCCGCGGCCGGGTCGGGGTGGTCGCTGCGGCGGTGGATCCCGCGCGACTCGGTGCGCACCAGGGCGCTGTAACCGGCCCAGCGGGCGACCGCGAGCAGCGCGGCGGCCTGCCGGGCACGCAACCGGCCCGCGCCGACCCCGCCGAGCTCGAACTGCGCGCCCGGCCACATGGCGTCCAACTCGGCGATGCTGTCGGCGAGGCTGCCCGCGCTGCGCCGGTAGCTGCGGCGCAGCGGCAGGGTGTGTTCCTGGACCAGGCCGACGACCGAGCGCGGGTCGATGTGGGCGCGCGGCCCGAGCCCGGCGCCGGGCACCGCCCGGGCGTGCTCGGCGCGCTCGCTCGCGCGGGCGAAGGCCGCGGCGCCCGCCCCGGCCCACACTCCCGAGGCCACCGCCCACGCGCCGCTGAGGCCGCCCGCGGTGCCCGCCGCCCCGGCGACGAGTTCGCGCCCGGCCAGATCGCCCGCGGTGTAGAGGCCGGGCACCGTGGTGGCGCAGTCGGGCCCGGCCAGCGCCAGTCCCCCGGCGCCGCGGATGGTGCCCTCGAGCACCGCGCGCACCGGGACGCGGCCCGCGGCGTCGAGCGCGCCGTGGCGGCCCAGCCAGTGCCGGACCGGTTCGGGCGCCTCGTGCAGCAGCGCGAAGACCCGCCTGCCCTCGGCGATGGCGGCCAGCGCGGCCCCGTCCCCCGCCGGGAGCGCGGCACCGGCCTCGTCGTAGAGCACCGCGAAACGCATCGACGGGCCCGGGGTGATGGCGGAGTGCAGGCGGGCGGGCACCGGGGCCAGGCCGTAGGCGCTGGAGAACTCCATGCCCGCGAGTTCGGCGCCCGCCTCGGCGGCCATCAGCAGGCCCTCGCCGGTATTGACCTCGGTGCCCGCGCCGCCGGAGAGGAAGGCGCAGCCGCCGGTGGCCACCACCACCGCGCCCGCGCGCACGCTCCACGGCCGGAACCGGTGATGACGTTGCAGGCCCGCGGCCCCGGCCACGGTGCCCGCCGGGTCGACGAGCAGGTGCAGCGCCGGATGATGATCGAGAACGCGCACGCCCGCGGCCAGCGCACCGCGGCGCAGCCTGCGCAGATAGCTCGCGCCGTCGAGGTGCACCCGGTCGGGGTCGGGCCGGTGTTGCAGCGGCCCGGTCCAGTGCCGCAGCCGCCGGTGGGTCTCGTCGATCACCCGGTCCAGCCAGACGGGGTCGCCGAGCCCGCCGCCGCGCGCGATGCTGTCGGTCACCGCCTCGGCACGGCCGGGACCTGGGGCGATGTCCCAGAGCTCGGTGACGCCGTGCACGGTGGGACCGCTGGATCCGCTGCGGCTCTTGTCCACCAGCGTCACCCGCGCGCCGGTGGCCGCGGCCGAAACGGCGGCCCAGAGCCCGGCGGGTCCGCCGCCGAGGATCAGCACATCCGTCTCGATGCCGCTCACAAAGAGAAATGTTCGCCGCTCATTCACCTGCCCGCAACCACTACGCGGCGGTCAACCCCACCATTGTGTCCAAAGCAGTACACCGGTCGTGACCAGAACGATCGCCGACCCGGACAGCGCCGCCAGACCCTTGCCACGATCGGCGACCAACTGCCCGCCGACGACCACCACGGCTGCCACCACATGCCAACTCAGCGACTCCGCGCCGGGCCCGGGGAAATCACGCCGCGCGCCCATCACCGCGGCACCGATCACCACGCACAGCAGCACCAGAACGCCTCCGGCGACGATGCCGCTGATCCCGCGCACCAGCGTCACGGGGTGATCACCGGAACGCCGCTCGCCTTGCCGATCAGCGCCTCGAACTGCTCGGGATCGGTGCGGCAGGCGCCGATCGCGATGGTCTTGTTGCTGCCGTGATAGTCCGAGGAACCGGTGCGCAGCAGGCCGAGTTCGGCCGAGAGGTCGGTCAGCACGCCGCAATCGGCGGCGCTGTGGTCGGGATGATCGATCTCGAGACCACCCAGACCCAGCGCGGCCAGCTCCCGGATCTCGTCGAGCGCCAGCAGACGCCCACGCTTGCGGGCCCGCACATGCGCCAGCACACTCACCCCGCCCGCGGCCGCGATCAGCTGTACCGCCCTGGTCAGCGGGGTGTCGGCCTTCTCGGCGTAGTAGGGCCCGTGCGGGGCGAGCAGCTCGACGAACGCGGCGTCGACGCTCTCGACCACACCGGCCTCGACCAGCGCCCGCGCCAGATGCGGTCGACCCGCGGCCGGGCCCGCCCCGGCGAGCACCGCGTCGGGGTCGATGGGCAGGCCGTCGGCCACCATCTTGTCGGCCATGGCCCGCACCCGGCCGACCCGCTCGGCGCGCAACCGCTCGCGCTCCTCGGCGAAACCGGCGTCGGTGGGGTCGAACAGGTAGGCCAGCAGATGCACGGGGACGGGATAGCCGTCCTCGCCCATGCCCTGGCACGACATCTCCATCCCGCGCACGAGGGTGAGCCCGGGCGGACGCGCCGCCTCGGCCTCGGCCCACCCGCCGGTGGTGTCGTGATCGGTGATGGCGACGACGTCCAGGCCCGCCGCCGCGGCACGGCGCACCAGCTCGGCCGGGGTATCGGTGCCGTCGGATGCCGTGGAATGGGTATGCAGATCGATGCGCACCCCTCAGTCTTACCGTGCGGTGCCGCCGCGCGTGCGATCCGTCCGGCAACCGGGACGCCTGGCCGTAGCATCGACGGCGTGCCGACTCTGCCGCCGCTGCCGTCCTTCCGCGGGCCCGGCCGCGCGCGCACCACCCCGCGGCCCCGGATTCCGGTGCCGACCGCGCGGGCCATCGTCGACTGCGGCGTGTACGTCGACGGCAAGCGCTCGCCCGGGCATTTCACCCCGGAACAGGCGCTGACCGAGGCGCGCGGTAGCAAGCGCGGATTCGTGTGGGTCGGCCTGCACGATCCGGACGAGGCGCAGATGAGTGAGATCGCCGCGATCTTCGGGCTGCACCCGCTGGCCGTGGAGGACGCGGTACAGGGCCGTCAGCGGCCCAAGCTGGAACGCTACGACGACACCTTGTTCCTGGTGATGCGCACGGTCAGCTACGTCGAGCACGACATCCACGCGATCAGCGAGATCGTCGAGACCGGCGACATCATGGTCTTCACCGGCACCCACTTCGCCCTCACCGTGCGCCACGGCGAGCACACCGGCCTGGCCGGGGTCCGCCGCGCGCTCGAGGCCCATCCCGATCAGCTGCGGCTGGGCCCGCTCTCGGTGCTGCACGCGGTGGCCGACCACGTGGTCGACTCCTATGTGGAGGTCGCCGAATCGGTCGAGCAGGACATCGACGAGATGGAAGAGGCGGTATTCACCCCGAACTCCAAGATCGGCGTGGAGTCGATCTACCAGCTCAAGCGCGAGGTGGTGGAACTGCGCCGCTCGGTCGGACCGCTGGGCCTGCCGCTGCAACTACTGGTACACAACAAGGAATTACCGGTCCCCCAGGAGATCCGCGCCTACCTGCGCGATGTGGCCGATCACCACACCAGCGTCTCCGAGCACATCACCTTCTTCGACGAAGCCCTCAGCGGCCTGGTCAACGCGGCCCTGGCCAAGATCAGCGTCCAGCAGAACACCGACATGCGAAAAATCTCCGCCTACGCCGCCATGGCCGCGGTACCCACGATGATCGCGGGCGTCTACGGCATGAACTTCGACTACATGTGGGAACTCCACCAGCCCGCCGCCTACCCGGTCGTACTACTGCTGATGGCGGTGCTGTGCGCGTTACTCTTCCGCAGCTTCCGCCGCAACAAGTGGCTCTAGAGATTCACCGCGCCGCGGGCCGGGTCGCGGACGTCGATGCCTGCCTCGGCCCAGGCGTCGCGCAGGGCCTGGGCGCCGCGCACTCGGACCCAGGCGGCCTCGGTGGCGGTGATCGGGGTGACGCTGAGGTAGCGGACCGGTTCGGCCGGGTCGGGGAGGGCCACCTCGGGTACCTCGCTCTCGCCGAGGAGCACCGCGGTGAAGATCGCGTTGTGCCACAGCGGTTCTCCGAGGTCGAGCAGGGCGTCGGCTTGCAGGACAACGCCTTCCACCGACGGGGTGGCCACCAGGACGCCCAGGGTGCGGGCGACTCCGGCTTGTGGCCCGGCGCTCAGGAGCAGGGTGAGGACCAGTTCGGCGCGGGGGCCGCGGAGGGGGTCGGCGAGGAGGTCGGAGGGGTCGCCCATGGGGTGGCGGGAGCCGCCGAGGGTGGCGTAGTGGACTACGCCGTCGCCGGGGACCCGGAGGATCTCGATGGGTTCGAGACCGAGGAAGGTCACCGAGGCCGCGTCGACCTGGTCGCGCTCGACGCCGTAGTGGTCCAGCACCGCGGTGCGGACCGTGTTCACCACATCCATCGGGTCACAGCGCCAATCGGGCCAGCATGTCGCGGGCGCGTTCGGCGGTCTTCGGGTCGCACAGCACGTCGTAGCGACCGGCCACCAGCTGCATGGTCGAGGCGAAATCGCGCTGGCCCTTGGTGGCCGCGTACGGGATCGAGGTGGTGATAACGCCGAAGATGATGCCGCCGACCAGGCCGACGGCGAGGGGGCCGAGCGCGCCACCGGTGGTGGTGAACAGGCTCAGCAGCAGACCGAGGAACAGGCCCAGCCAGGCGCCCGAGACCACGCCGCCGCCGATGACCTTGCCCCAGGTGAGCCGGTAGAGCACCCGCTCGACCTGCATGAGGTCGACGCCGACGATGGTCACGTCCTGCACCGGGAACTGCCCGTCGGCCAGGTAGTCGACCGCGCGCTGCGCTTCGGCGTAGGTCGGATACGAGCCGACCGGCCAGCCCGACGGCGGCGTCGGCAACTGCCGTCCGCGATTCGGGTTGCCCAAGGGATTCGTCATAGTCCCATTCTGCTAGGTCCGGGGTGGGTGTGGTGGAGTGAAACGCGTCTCCAAAATGTCCGGAATGCCCGTTCTGTGATCACGGGCTCCTGGATCAGGCGTCCGACCGCTTCATTCCGGCCGCGCGACCCTTCTCCGCGATCACCTTCGCCATCTTCGCGCTGGCCTCGTCGATCATCTCATCTCCGAGCATCACCGCCCCGCGCGCGCCGCCCTCGGCCGAGGTGTGGAAGGCGTAGGCGTCGAGGATCTGCTCGGCGCGGTCGTAATCACTCTGGCGGGGGCTGAAGATCTCGTTGGCCGCGTCGACCTGGGTGGGATGCAGGACCCATTTGCCGTCGAAACCGAGTGCGGCCGTGCGGCTCGCGGCGCGGCGGAACCCATCGAGATCGCGGATCTGCAGGTAGGGACCGTCGATGGCCTGCAGGCCGTGCGCGCGGGCGGCGAGCAGGATGGTCATCAGGATGTGGTGGTAGGCGTCGCCGACGTCGTAGCCTTCTGGCTGCTCGCCGACCACCAGGGTGCGCATATTGATACTGGCCATGAAATCGGCGGGGCCGAACACCAGCGTCTGCACGCGCGGGCTGGCGGTGGCGATGGCGTCGATATTGCGCAGGCCGAGGGCGTTCTCGAGCTGCGGCTCGATGCCGATGCGGCCCACCTCGAGCCCGCTGGCCTTCTCCAGCTGGGTCAGCAGCAGATCCAGTGCCTGGACCTGACCGGCGTCGGTCACCTTCGGCAGCAGGATGGCGTCGAGCACCGCGCCCGCGCCCTCGACCACCTGGATGACATCGGCGTAGGTCCACTCGGTGGTCCAGTCGTTGACCCGGACCACGCGTAGCTGATTGCCCCAACCGGGTTCGTTGAGCGCGGCGACGATGTTCGCCCGCGCGGCGACCTTGGCACCAGGGGCGACCGCGTCCTCGAGATCGAGGAACACCTCGTCCACCGGCAGGCCCTTGGCCTTGGCGATCATCTTGGGATTGCTCCCTGGCACGGCGAGCACCGAGCGGCGGGGCTGCATGGGGCCTCCTGTTGTTCGTCACACCGGCCGTGGCGTGTGGTGACCGGCCGTAGCGGACCGCCTAGCCTGATGATCATGGCAACCACCAGGGTGTACGTCGCCCGGCTCGCCGGACTGACGGTGCTGGGTCCGGACGGGGAGTCTATCGGCCGGGTCCGCGACGTGGTCGTGGCCGTCCGGTACGGGCGCCAGCAGCCACGGGTGCACGGGCTGGTGGTCGAATTGGTCACCCGGCGGCGGATTTTCGTGCCGATGCTGCGGGTGACCGCGATCGAACCGGGCATGATCACGCTCAATACCGGCACCGTCAGCCTGCGCCGATTCGCGCAGCGACCGGGCGAGATGCTGGCCCTGGCACAGATCGTGGACACCCAGGTGCGCGTCGACGATCCGGGCCTGCCCGACCTGGACGGGGTGCCGGTGTTCGTGGCCGATCTGGGCATCGAGCAGACCCGCACCCGCGATTGGGTGATCGGGCGGGTCGCGGTGCGCGGGCACCGGCGGATCGGGCGGCGGCGCACGGTGCACGTGGTCGATTGGTCGCAGGTGGTCGGGCTGACCCCGGCCGGGGTCGGCAGGCCGGGACAGGACGTGACCACGCTGCTGTCGCAGTTCGAGGGTCTGCGCCCGGCCGATGTCGCGCACCGGCTGCGCGAACTGCCGGAGAAGCGGCGGGTGGAGGTGGCCATCGCGCTGGACGACGAACGCCTCGCCGACGTGGTCCAGGAGCTGCCCGACGACGACCAGGTCGACCTGCTCGGCCATCTCGAGGTGCACCGTGCCGCCGACGTGCTCGAGGCGATGGACCCCGACGACGCCGCCGACCTGCTGGGCGAGCTGCCCGAGAGCGAGGCCGAATCGCTGCTGGCGCTGATGGACCCGGAGGAATCCGAGCCGGTGCGCAGGCTGCTGGCGCACTCCCCCGACACCGCGGGCGGCCTGATGACGCCCAAACCGGTGGTGCTGAGCCCGTCCACCACCGTCGCCGAGGCGCTGGCCCGCGTCCGCGATCCCGACCTCACCCCCGCGCTGGCCTCGATGGCCTTCGTGGTGCGCCCGCCCACCGCCACCCCCACCGGCCGGTATCTGGGCTGCGTGCACATCCAGCAGCTGCTGCGCGAACCGCCCGCGCACCTGGTCGGCGGGATCGTCGACACCGATCTGTCGCTGCTGACCCCGGATCTGCCGCTGGCCGCGGTGACCCGCTATTTCGCCACCTACAACCTGGTCTGCGGCCCGGTCGTCGACGCGGAGAACCATCTGCTCGGCGCGGTGACCGTCGACGACGTGCTCGACCACCTGCTGCCCGAGGACTGGCGCGAGGAAGAAGCGCCGCCGCTCGCCCAGACCGAGGCAGGAGCCGCCCGTGAGTGAGAAGAACCCCGCCCGGCAGCGCTTGGAGACGCCGGTCGGCTCGCGCCTGCGCTTCGACTGGGACTCCGACGCGTTCGCCAGCGCCAGCGAGCGGGTCGCCCGGTTCCTCGGCACCGGCCGCTACCTGGCCATCCAGACCGTGATCGTCGTGGTCTGGGTGCTGCTCAATGTGTTCGCGGTGTCGCTGCGCTGGGACCCGTACCCGTTCATCCTGCTCAATCTGGCCTTCTCCACCCAGGCCGCCTACGCCGCGCCGCTGATCCTGCTGGCCCAGAACCGCCAGGACAACCGCGACAAGGTCGCGCTGGAGGAGGACCGCACCCGGGCCGCGCAGACCAAGGCCGACACCGAGTTCCTGGCCCGCGAGCTGGCCTCGCTGCGGCTGGCGGTCGGCGACGTGGCCACCCGCGACTACCTGCGCCGCGAACTGGAGGAGATCAAAGAGGTGCTCGACCGCATCGACGCGGTCACCACGCCCGACGGCGCGCCGACGGCGGAGAAAAAGCGAAAAGCCGTTCGCAAGAAAACGTCCGGTCAAACGCCCTCTTCCGCCCCGATTTCGCCAGGTGCTCCAGACGCATGACCGGAAATGCTCAACAACTTCCTGACCGGTAGGTAACCTGGATCACGTTGTTCCGGGCGGGCCGGAGGGGGGACTCTGCGGTGCCGCTGCTTCGACGTAAAGGGCTGGTGTGTCGCCAATGCGAATCTCTACTCCGATCACGATGTCGGCCCTGGTAGTCGCGGGGCTCGTCGCCTCCGGATCGGCCGCGCAGTCCACCCACCCCAGCACCGCGCCGCAGGCGCCGGAAGCACTGCTGGCCGCCAGCGCCAGCAGCACCGACCAGGGCGAGGAGCCGCTCTCCGAGGTCGTCGGGCTGCTGCCGGTCTCCCAGGAGGCCCCGCGCAGGCTGCGCGCGCTGAGCCCGTCGGCCAACAGTGCCGCCCCGTTCGCCGGAACCGTTCCGCTACAGAGCATCTCGCTGCCCACCGGCAGCGGCGCCCTCGGTATCCCGGAGATCGTGCTGGCCGCCTACCGCAATGCCGAGCTCGCGATGGAGACCGCCGAGCCGGGCTGCGGGCTCACTTGGAACCTGCTGGCCGGTATCGGCCGGATCGAGTCCGGGCACGCCAGCAGCGGCAGCACCGACGCCGCGGGCACCACGACCACCCCCATCTTCGGTCCGGCGCTGGACGGCACGCTGCCGGGCAACGAGATCATCAAGGAGGCCGACGGCGGGTTCGTGCGCGCCGTGGGCCCGATGCAGTTCCTGCCGAGCACCTGGGCGCACTACGCCGCCGACGGCAACGGCGACGGTGTGGCCGATCCGCACAATGTCTTCGACGCCGCGCTGGGCGCGGGTAAGTACCTGTGCTCGGGCGGAATGAACCTGCGCGACGCGTCCCAGGAACTGCGGGCGGTGCTGCGCTACAACAACTCCATGTCCTACGCGGCCAATGTGCTGAGCTGGTCGGCCGCCTACCGCAACGGTGGCGCGCCCAGCCAGGTCGCCATCTCCCCGGAGATCGTGCCGCCGGGCAGCGCCCCGCTGGTCTCGCCGAACGTGCTGGCCGCCTCGACCGATACCCCGACCACCGCGGCCCCGCCCTCGACCGCCAACCAGCTGCCGCCGAACACCCCGAAGGTCACCACGCCGACCCAGGTGATGATCACCCTGCCCGGCCTGCCGCCGATCCCGTGCGGCATCTTCTGCCCGGCGCCGGTGGTGCCCGAAACCTGCGTCAGCGAACCGGCTCCCGCGCAGATGCCCGATCCGCTGGCCCCGGCCGAGCAGCCGGTGCAGCAGCCTGTGGAGCAGACCTACGGTGCCGCCGCGCCGAAGGACCCGGCCCAGCCCGCCGAGCCGGAGACCACCGGCGCCGCGAAGTGCACGCCCGCCGAGGCCGAGCCCGCCCCCGCCCAGGCGCCCGCCCCCGCCGCGCCGGAGAAGACCCCGGAGCCGGGCATCGCGCCGACCGAGGAGCCCGCTCCGGAACCCACGCCCGAGCCCGCACCGGCGGCCCCGGCGCCCCCGGCGATCACGCTGCCGTTCGACATCGTCATCCCGCTGCCGGTCGCCCCCGTGGTGCCCTGAGAAATCAAACCGGATTTCAGATCACAGAGGGGTAACAAAAAGATCTCGGGTGCGGTAATCTCTTCTCATCCAACACGGTTGAGGAGGGCACCACACAGTGGGTCGTCATCGGAAACAGCCTGCTACGACAGTTCGGCGTAGCTCGCTCATCGCACTGACCGGATTGGTCCCCGCCGGACTCGTGGCCGTCACCGCCGCCGCGACCGACGTGACCACAGCAGCCACCGCGGCGGTCGAACACGACCTGCCCGAGCTCGACCAGGAGGCCGCGCCCGAACTCGCCGCGGCACCCCAGGCCGAGGTCGCCGAGGTGGCGCACAGGGAAGCACGGCAGTCGGCCTCGGCCGCGCCGGTGGTCAAAACCGTTGCGCTGCCGGACGATCGGGTCGCCGCCGACCTGCCCGCCGGGCCGCTCGGCATTCCCGGCATCGCGGTCGCCGCCTATCAGAACGCCGAAGAGCAACTGGCCGTGGAGAATCCGCACTGCGGCATGAACTGGTCGCTGCTGGCCGGGATCGGCCGGGTTGAGTCCACCCACGCCTACGGCAAGGCCGACGCGCAGGGCAACCCGATCAAGGCCGTCTACGGCCCGGTCCTCGACGGCAGCCTCTACGGCAACAATGTCATCTACG
This sequence comes from Nocardia sp. SSK8, assembly GCF_037034205.1. Taxonomy (NCBI): domain Bacteria; kingdom Bacillati; phylum Actinomycetota; class Actinomycetes; order Mycobacteriales; family Nocardiaceae; genus Nocardia; species Nocardia sp. SSK8. Next base: position 94,499 of record NZ_JBAGKD010000009.1, on the reverse strand, counting down.
ACAGCGACGGCGGCGAGCTCGACGGCCTCGGCGGCTACGACCGCGCCATCGGCCCGATGCAGTTCCTGCCCGAGACCTGGCAGCGCTACGCCGCCGACGGCAACGCCGACGGCATCGCCGACCCGCAGAACCTCTTCGACGCCGCACTCACCGCGGGCCGCTACCTCTGCGACGGCGGCCTGAACATGCGCGACCTGTCCCAGCAGTCCAAGGCGATCCTGCGCTACAACAACTCGATGGCCTACGTCGCCAATGTCATGGCGTGGTCGGGCTCTTACTCGAGCGGCCTCGCGCCCCGCCCCCAGGACCTGCCGCGGATCTGAGCCGCATAATATCGGTCATATGGCAGTGATGACGGAAGCGGATGTGCGGGCCGCGCTCGCGAAGGTCGACGACCCGGAGATCCGCAAACCGATCACCGAGTTGGGCATGGTGAAGTCCATCGCCATCGCCGACAGCGGTGATGTGCATATCGAGGTGTACCTGACCACGTCCGGGTGCCCGTTGCGGACCGAGATCATCCAGCGCGTCACCAAGGCCGTCGCGGATGTGCCCGGCGCGGGCGCGGTGACCGTCGACCTCGATGTGATGAGCGACGAGCAGCGCACCGAGCTGCGCAAGTCGCTGCGCGGCGATTCGGCCGAACCGGTGATCCCCTTCGCCCAGCCCGGCTCGCTGACCCGCGTCTACGCCGTCGCCTCCGGCAAGGGCGGCGTCGGCAAGTCCAGCGTCACCGCCAACCTCGCCGTCGCGCTGGCCGAACGCGGGCTGTCGGTGGGTGTGCTCGACGCAGATATCTACGGCCACTCCATCCCGCGCATGCTCGGCTCCGACGCCAAGCCCACCCAGGTCGAGCGGATGATCCTGCCGCCGGTCGCGCACAACGTGAAGATGATCTCGATCGCGCAGTTCACCACCGGCAACACGCCCGTGGTGTGGCGCGGCCCGATGCTGCACCGCGCGCTGCAGCAGTTCCTGGCCGATGTGTTCTGGGGCGATCTGGACGTGCTGCTGCTCGACCTGCCGCCCGGCACCGGTGACGTCGCCATCTCCATCGCCCAGCTGATCCCCAATGCCGAGATCCTGGTCGTCACCACTCCGCAGATCGCCGCCGCCGAGGTGGCCGAGCGGGCGGGCGCCATCGCGCTGCAGACCCGCCAGCGCATCGCGGGCGTGGTGGAGAACATGTCCTGGCTGGACCTGCCCGACGGCTCCCGGATGGAGCTCTACGGCTCCGGCGGCGGCGAGGTGGTGGCCGAACGCCTCACCCGCGCGGTCGGCGCGAACGTGCCGCTGCTCGGCCAGATCCCGATCGAGCAGGCCCTGCGCGAGGGCGGCGACGCGGGCACCCCGATCGTGCTGGGCGACCCGGAGAACTCCGCCGCCGTCGCGCTGCGCGGCGTGGCCGACAAGCTCGCCGTCCGCAAGCGCGGCCTGGCGGGCATGTCGCTGGGCATCGACACCACCCGTCATCTGTAGCGACAATTCGTCCTGCAAAAAAGACAGCTGATCTCGCGAGAACATGGGTAACTCGTCGGGCACCGGCTGACTCGCCGCGCTGGGGCCGCCGGCCGCACGCCTGACTCGCCCCGCGCCTCGGTCCGGCCAGAAATCCCGGAGAGGCGGAACAGCCTAAGGTGGAGTTGTGCTGACCTTGCTCTTATACGTGCTCATCGTCGGGTTGGTCGCGGCGATGCTGTTCCTGGTCGCCAGTGCGGTGTTCGGGCGGTCCGAGGAGCTCGGGCCGCTGCCGGAGGGGACCACGGCGACGGTGCTGCCCGCCCAGGGCGTGACCGGGGCCGATGTGCGGTCGCTGCGATTTCAGCAGGTGGTGCGCGGGTACAAGGCCGGGGAGGTCGACTGGGCGCTGGGCAGGCTGGCCGAGCGCATCGACGAGCTCGAGCTCGAGCTGGCCCAGGCGCGGCACTGGCAGGCGCAGGTGCTGGCGAGCCAGGACCGGCCGTGAGCGAGCCCGCCGACGACGGGCTGGTGCGCTGCGGCTGGTCGACCGGCTCCCAGCTCTACCGCGACTACCACGACACCGAGTGGGGCGTGCCCCTGCACGGTGACGACGCGCTGTTCGAGCGGCTCTGCCTGGAGGCGTTCCAGTCGGGGCTGGCCTGGATCACCATCCTGCGCAAGCGGCCCGCGTTCCGCGCCGCCTTCGCCGGGTTCGAGATCGCGAAGGTGGCCGAATTCGGCGAGGCCGACCGCGCCCGGCTGCTCGCCGACGCGGGCATCGTGCGCAATCGCGCCAAGATCGACGCGGCCATCACCAACGCCCGGGTTGCTCGCGACCTGCCGGTGAGCCTGGACGAGCTGGTGTGGTCGTTCGCACCCCCGCCGCGCCCGCGGCCGGTCTCGCTCGCCGATGTGCCCGCCACCACACCCGAATCCGTTGCTCTGGCAAAGGAATTGAAGCGCCGGGGCTTCGCTTTCGTCGGCCCGACCACGGCCTATGCCCTCATGCAGGCGACCGGGATGGTCGACGATCACCTGGAAGTTTGCTGGGTACGCCCCGCCCCGGAAGGAACCGACTCGAGAGTCACATTTCCTACTCAGGTGACCGCCCGCGCGGGCAATAGGGAAGAATAGGACCGGTGTGGCCCGCCGAACACCCGGCGAGCCCGCTGGTTGGCGACAACCGGCAGACGAGAAACAGTGCGCAGACAGACCGCGCAGATCTGGAGGGAGCAGAGGATGGCGGCCATGAAGCCCCGTACCGGGGACGGTCCCCTCGAGGCAACCAAGGAAGGTCGTGGAATCGTCATGCGGGTTCCACTCGAGGGTGGCGGGCGTCTGGTCGTCGAACTCACGCCGGACGAGGCTGCGGCGCTCGGTGACGAGCTGAAGAGCGTCACCAGCTGACAGCGCTCGACACGGTCGCCGCACTCCTGGCCTGTCCGGAGTGCGGCGCCGCATTGCACCAGCGCGACCGTGCGCTGCGTTGCGCGGCCGGGCACAGCTTCGACATCGCCCGCCAAGGCTATGTCGGGCTGCTGACCGGCGCGTCGACGAAGATGACCGGCGATACCGCCGCCATGCTCGACGCGCGCGCCGCCTTCCAGGGCGCCGGACACTTCGCCCCCATCGCCGCGGCCACCGCCCACGCCCTGAGCACGGACGACACCGGCACGGCCGTCCCACCAGTCACCGCGATAGCCGACAATGGGGACGGCGCCGATAGGCTCGCCCCCGCCGACGACGTGGTGCTCGAGATCGGCGCGGGCACCGGCTACTACCTGGCAGCGGTCCTCGATACCCGGCCCGGCTCCTTCGGGATCGCCCTGGACGTGTCCAAACCGGCCGCGCGCCGGGCCGCCCGCGCGCACCCCCGCACAGCCTCGATCCTGGCCGACGCCTGGCGTGGTCTGCCGGTCCGCGACCACACGCTCACCGGCGTGCTCTCGGTCTTCGCTCCACGCAACCCCGGCGAGATCGCCCGCGTCCTGGCCCCTGGCGGCCGCTTCGTCGTGGTCACCCCCACCGACCGGCACCTGGGCGAGCTGATCGCCCCGCTCGGCATGGTCCGGGTCGACCCCGACAAGGACCGCCGCCTGGCCGAGTCGCTGTCGGCCACCTTCACCCGCGTCGAGCACACCCTCGTCGAGTTCCCGATGAAACTCACCCGCGCCGATGTCACGAACGTGGTCGCCATGGGCCCGTCGGCCTTCCACGGCACCCCCACCGACGACCCACGCATCGCCGCCCTCCCCGACATCACCAAGGTCACCGCCTCGGTCACGGTCTCGATTCACCTCCCGCGCACCTGACTCTCGCCTGCGAGAACCGCCTCGCCCGGCTGTCACGAACCGGAGCCAGGCAGCCGATCAGCGCCCCACCACCCGCAGTCACCACCTCGGCGACGGTCACGTCTACCTTTCGGATACCTGCCCGCCGACGGACGCCACCAGTCCCGGGCTTCCAGCGAACCCCATCGAGCTCTCGACACCCTGCTGGAACGTACCCGCGCCACCGGCCTCGCCAGCCTCGCCATCCGCAGACCTCAGCACCCGGGCGCGGCTCCCACCCCGAGCACCCGCCTCACCGCAGCACGCTGCGATACACCGCGACCGTGTCCTCGGCGATCTTGGCCCAGTCGAACTCCGCGATGGCGCGGGCCCGCCCTGCCTCGCCGTAGCGTCGTGCCAGGTCCGGATCACTCGCGACCGCGTTCACCGCCATGGCCAGTCCGCGCTCGTAGACCTCCGGCTCGTCGGCGGCGTAGTGCACCAGTGTGCCGGTGACCCCGTCGGCGACCACCTCGGGAATCCCGCCGACATCCGAGGCCACCACCGCCGTGGCACACGCCATCGCCTCCAGGTTCACGATGCCCAGCGGCTCGTAGACCGACGGGCACACGAACACCGTCGAGGCGGCCAGGATCTGGCGCACCTGTTCGGTGGGCAGCATCTCGCGGACCCAGAACACCTTGCCGCGGCGGCGGTGCAGTTCCTCGACCGCCGCGGCCACTTCCTGTTCCAGCTCGGCGGTGTCGGCGGCGCCCGCGCACAGCACCAGCTGGATGCCGGGGTCGAAATCGTGGGCGGCGGCGAGCAGGTGGCCGACGCCCTTCTGCCGAGTGATCCGGCCGACGAACGACACGATCGGTTGGCCGGGATCCACGCCGAGGCGTTCGAGCACCGGCGTCTCCCCCGGCGCGGGCGGGCCGGGATGCCACACGCCCGCGTCGATCCCGTTGTGCACCACGTGCACCCGCGCGGGATCGATGGCCGGGTAGGCGTCGAGCACGTCGTGGCGCATGCCCGCGCTGACGGCGATGATCGCGTCGGCGTTCGCCATCGCGGTGCGTTCCGACCACGACGACAACCGGTAGCCGCCGCCGAGCTGCTCGGCCTTCCACGGCCTGCGCGGCTCGAGCGAATGCGCGGTGAGCACGTGCGGGATGTCGTAGAGGGTGGCTGCCAGATGCCCGGCCAGGCCCGCGTACCAGGTGTGCGAGTGCACCACTTCGACCCCACCGGCGGCATCGGCCATGCGCAGCTGGGCCGACATCATCTGTAGGGCGGCATTGGCGGCGTAGAGCTCCGGATCGGGCCGGTGCACCACCGCACCGGAGCGCGGCGCGCCCATGCAGTGCACGGTGATGTCGCACAGCGCGCGCAGCCGCGCGGTGAGCTCGGTGACGTGCACGCCCGCCCCGCCGTACACCTCCGGCGGGTATTCCCGGGTCAGCACGGCGACGCGCAACGCGTCGGCCCGCGCCTGCTCGCTGTGCGTGCCAGAACTCACCGGTCCAAATTAGACCGTCGGGTCGACATGAGCCACCGACGCCTGCGCGGACCTGTACTTTGAGCAGGGTGAGGAGCCAGCCGCACGTACTCGGGATCGTGCTCGCCGGTGGCGAGGGCAAACGACTGTTTCCGCTCACGGCAGACCGCGCCAAGCCCGCGGTTCCGTTCGGTGGCGCCTACCGCCTGATCGATTTCGTGCTCAGCAATCTGGTGAACGCGGGCTATCTGCGCCTGTGCGTGCTCACCCAGTACAAGTCGCATTCGCTGGACCGCCACATCTCCCAGACCTGGCGGCTGTCCGGGTTCACCGGCGAGTACATCACCCCGGTGCCCGCCCAGCAGCGCCTCGGCCCGCGCTGGTACACCGGCAGCGCCGACGCGATCATGCAGTCGCTCAATCTGATCTACGACGAGGACCCCGACTACATCGTGGTCTTCGGCGCCGACCACGTCTACCGGATGGACCCGGAGCAGATGGTGGCCAGCCATATCGCCTCCGGGGCGGGCGTCACCGTGGCGGGCATCCGGGTGCCGCGCAGCGAGGCCAATGCCTTCGGCTGTATCGACTCCGACGAGTCCGGCCGGATCACCCAGTTCCTGGAGAAGCCCGCGCATCCGCCCGGCACGCCCGACGACCCGAACATGACCTTCGCCTCGATGGGCAACTACGTGTTCACCACCCGCGTGCTGGTCGACGCCATCCGCGCCGACGCCGAGAACTCCGATTCCGACCACGACATGGGCGGCGACATCATCCCGTCGCTGGTCGCCGCGGGCCAGGCCGCGGTCTACGACTTCGCCGACAACGAGGTGCCCGGCGCCACCGAGCGCGACCGCGGCTACTGGCGCGATGTCGGCACCATCGACGCCTTCTACGAGGCGCACATGGACCTGGTCTCGGTGCACCCGGTGTTCAACCTCTACAACAAGCACTGGCCGATCCGCGGCGCCGCGGAGAACCTGCCGCCCGCCAAGTTCGCCCAGGGCGGGCTGGCGCAGGAGTCGATCGTCGGTTCCGGCTCGATCCTGTCGGCGGCCACCGTGCGCAACTCGGTACTCAGCTCGAACGTGATGATCGACGACGGCGCCACCGTCGAGGGCAGTGTGCTCATGCCCGGCGTGCGGATCGGGCGCGGCGCGGTGGTGCGGCACGCCATCCTGGACAAGAACGTGGTGGTCGGCGAGGGCGAGATCATCGGCGTCGACCTGGATCGCGACCGGGAACGGTTCGCGGTGAGCAACGGCGGGGTGGTCACCGTCGGCAAGGGCATCTGGGTCGGTTGAGCTGAATCACGGCGGCTGGCGCCGCGGGTTCTCGCCTCAACACCTCGAGGCGCAGAGTAGGCCGTCGCCGATCGGGATGAGGACGCTGGTCAGGTCGGGGTTCTCGGCGATGGCGCGGGTGGCGGCGCGCACCGCCATGGTGGCCGGGTCGCGCTGGGCCGGGTCGGGGACCCGCCCGCCGAGCAGCGCGTTGTGCAGGATGAAGGCGCCGCCTTCGCGGAGTAGTCGTACGCCCTGCTCCACGTAGTGCAGGTGTTCCATCGGCGCCGCGTCGACGAAGACCAGGTCGTAGGCGCCGTCGGCGAGCCGGGGCAGCACGTCCAGGGCGCGGCCGTTGATCAGCCGGGTGCGCGCGGGCGGGATGTCGGCGGTGCGGAAGGCCTCCTTGGCGGCGCGCTGATGCTCGGGCTCGGAATCGATGGTGGTGAGGGTGCCGTCCTCACGCATTCCGTCGAGCAGCCATAACCCGCTGATCCCGGCGCCGGTGCCGACCTCGACGACCGCGCGGGCGCCCAGCATCTGCGCGTACATGCTCAGCACCGCGCCGACCGAGGCGGGCACGGGCGCGGCGCCCAGTTCGGTGGCCCGCTCACGCGCGTCGAGGAGGACCTCGTCCTCGACGACGGACTCCTCCACGTACGCCAGGTTCCGCTCCACGTTCGATGCCACAGCTAAGAGGCTAGGCCACGGGAGGGGTCTGTGTATTCAGCGAAGGCGCGGGTGCGGCGAAATGTCGATTCTCAGGCCACACTCAGGATCCCCACACCTGTCCCATATCGCGACAGGAAATAGTTGCCCTACGCAAGGCCAGCCGATCGCGGCGGGCACGAGACGCGGGAACAACCACACACCGTTGCTGGTTGATTCCGAACAGCAAGGTTCGCTGACCCGGACCGGACGGTTTCGTGCCAGCGGTCCCGAGTAGGAGGTGTCCCATCCCGATGGTAGACACGGCGCGTCGCAACGCCACACTGCCCGATCACACTCTCCCCGCCGACGTCACCGACCTGGCGGACGACGCCTTCGATGCCGAGCTCACCGGCACCGCCGCCTTCGACGCGACCGGTGACCGCACCGTCATGCCCTCCTGGGACGAACTGGTCCGCGAACACGCCGACCGGGTCTACCGCCTGGCCTACCGCCTCTCCGGCGACGCCCAGGACGCCGAGGACCTCACCCAGGAGACCTTCATCCGGGTCTTCCGCTCGCTGCAGAACTACCAGCCGGGCACCTTCGAGGGCTGGCTGCACCGCATCACCACCAACCTGTTCCTGGACATGGTCCGCCGGCGCAACCGCATCCGGATGGAGGCCTTACCCGAGGACTACGACCGGGTGCCCGCCGAGGGACCGACCCCCGAGGACGCCTACCACGACGCCCGGCTCGACCCCGACCTGCAGAAAGCGCTGGACGCGCTGGCACCGGAGTTCCGCGCCGCGGTGGTGCTGTGTGACATCGAGGGTCTGTCCTACGAGGAGATCGGCGCCACGCTCGGCGTCAAGCTGGGCACCGTGCGCAGCCGGATCCACCGTGGGCGGCAGGCGCTGCGCGAGCACCTTGCGCATAATGGAACTACGGCAGCGGTATTCCGCTGACGCCTACGCTGGGTGGCACCGGATCCGGTGTCCCCGGTATCTCGGTCGATGTCGGTCGGAAGGATGTTCTCCGCATGAGTGTGGACCCCGGGGCGGCAGGTCGGTCGCCGCGCTTCCAGCCCACCGAGCACCTGGCCAGCGAGGCGGTCGCGGCCTATGTCGACGGCGAGCTGCGCATGAACGCCTATCTGCGCGCCGCCCAGCATCTTTCGGTCTGCCCCGAGTGCGCCGCCGAGGTCGACGCCCAGCAGCAGGCCCGGATCGCGTTGCGCCGCGCCGCCGAGGTGGCCGTGCCGCGCAGCCTGCACGACAGCCTCACCCGCATCCCGCTGGCCGAACTGCCCGGCACGCAGGCCCAGCCGCCGCGCCGTAACGAGGCGTTTCTCGGATTCATCACCGATTCCTTCACCGCGACCCGGTGGACAACCTGGCGGCGCAAGTAGAGTCTCGACACGTGACAGGCGAATCGACGAATTCCGGATCGACCGAGCACGCGGAATCGGGGGCCGAGCGGGGGAACCTGCGTCCCTCGGACGCGCCGAACCTCGGACCGCGCCCGGTGTACCGGCCCCACATCGACAGCCATACCGCGCGCGCGTTCCGCCGCCCGAACGGCCAGTCCGGCTCGTTCGCCCCGCACGAACCGCGCCCCACCGACCGGCCCGCCGAGACCGATCAGCTCGTCACCCAGCGCCCGCCCGACGGCGTGCTGGCCGAGGCGTTCGCGCGGCCCGAGGGCTCCGACGAGCTGTTGCAGCGCGAGCCCGGCTCCGCTGAGGACAAGCCGGTCGTCGCCGGACCGGTCGATCCCTGGCGTGACCCGGCCGCCGCGGCCCGGCTGGGCGCCCCCGCCGTCGCCGCCGCCCCCACCTCGCGTCCACCGGACGCGCCCAAGCTGACTGCCCGCGAGGTGCTGTTCGGCGCCACCGTCGCACCCAAGGCGCTGGCTGTGCTGGCCGCGCTGGCACTGGGCATCGCCGTGGTCGGCGGGCTGGTCGGGCGGATCACCGCCGAGACCGCCTCCACGCTGACCTCGCGGGAGGTCACCCTCGATCAGACCGGCGGCACCGAGGAGCAGCCGCACAGCCGCATCGCCGCGGTCGCCAACGCGGTGCTGCCCTCGGTGGTGTCCATCCGGGTCACCGTCGGCGACAACGGCGCGACCGGCTCGGGCGTGGTGATCGACGGCAAGGGCTACATCGTCACCAACAACCACGTGATCTCGATGGCCGCGACCGACAAGTCCGACCGCGCCGCCATCCAGGTGCAGTTCTCCGACGGCACCCGGGTGCCCGCCCAGATCGTCGGCCGCGATCCCAAGACCGACCTGGCCGTGCTGAAGGTGGAGGCCGAGAACCTCACCGTGGCCAATCTCGGCAAGTCCGAGGACGTGCAGGTCGGCGACGACGTGCTGGCCATCGGCTCGCCGCTGGGCCTGAGCAAGACCGTCACCTCCGGCATCGTCAGCGCCCTGCACCGCCCCGTGAAGCTGCAGGGCGAGGGCAGCGACACCGACGCGGTGATCGACGCCGTGCAGACCGACGCCGCGATCAACCCGGGTAACTCCGGTGGCGCCCTGGTCGACATGGAGGGTCGCGTGGTCGGCATCAACACCGCCATCCGCAGCGAGACCGGTGGCTCGGTGGGCCTGGGCTTCGCCATCCCGGTCGACGTGATGCAGAACGTAGCCCAGACCCTGATCAACGACGGCCAGATGCACCACCCGGTGATCGGGCTGAGCGCGCGCACCAAGACCGTCGCCAACGAGGTGATGAGCGGCGCGGCCGTGGCCGATGTGGCGCCCGACGGCCCGGCGGCCAAGGCGGGCATCGTCGAGGGCGATGTCATCGTGAAGGTCGGCGACCGGGAGGTCACCGGTCCCGACGAGCTGGTCGTGGCCGTGCAGCAGCACAAGATCGGCGACAAGGTGAACGTACAGTTGATCCGGGACGGCAGGCAGGTGGACGTGTCGGTCACCCTCGAATCCGACTGATCAGCAGGGTCGCGCGCCGGGTAACCTGGATTCGTGTTCAGCAACATCGGGTGGAGCGAGATGATGATCCTGCTCGTCGCCGCCCTCGTGATCCTCGGCCCGGAGCGCCTGCCCGGCGCCGTGCGCTGGACCACCCGTTCGCTGCGCCAGGTGCGCGACTACGCCAGCGGGGCCACCAGCCAGCTCAAGCAGGAACTGGGACCGGAGTTCGACGAGCTGCGCAAGCCGCTGGCCGAGCTCAACGAGCTGCGCTCGATGAGCCCGCGGGCCGCGGTCACCAAGCACCTGCTGGGCGGGGACGACTCGGTGCTGCGCGATCTGGAGAATGCGGTGCCCGACAAGCAGCAGCTGTTCGGTGCCAGCAGCGGCATGCCCGACACCGTCGGCAAGCCCTCGCTGCAGAAGCCGCTGACCCCCAACGAGCGCCCGCCGATCGACTTCGACGCCACCTGACCGGCAGAACACACCGCACGGTCGGCATTTGCCACGGGATCGCGCGGGGCCGACATGGCCGCGACGACCTCGCGTCCTTGTGATTGCCGACAACGGTTCGGGAATTCTCCTTGTCGCACAGGACAGTTGGATGTCAACCGATATAGACACGGAATGCTGTTCAGCTGTCTAGACTTCGCACATGTCGGCCGATGACGTGGCAAGAGTCTTCGCGATCGAGGACAAGGTCGAGAGACTCAAAGCGGCCACCGACGGGGTGGCGGCTGCCCAGCAGACCATCAACGAACTCACCAGGATCAGGCGCGCCGTGATCCGCGAACTCCATGCCGAGGGCTGGACGTTCGCCCGGATCGGCGCCGCGGCGGGATTGTCCCGCGCGCGGATCCATCAGGTCAGCACCCAGGGTCCGGTCCCCGAAGGACTGTTCTTCGGGCACGGCTCGCTGACCGTCCTCGCGCCCGAGGTGCGCGCGGGCAGACTCCTGGGCGCGCCCGATCCGGCCGCCCCGCAGCGCCTGGCCGAGCTCCTGCGCCAGCTCGGTTTCGTGGCGAACGTGGAGACCTTCCTGCCCGGCAGACCGATCGATCTCAATCGCGACGGCCTGGTGATCCTGGGCGGCCCCGAACTCTCACCCAGCCTGCGTCAGCTGGTGGTGGCCGATCCCCGGCTGCGCCGCACGGTGACCCGGGCCGGTGACACCCGCCGCGGCATCGAGGACCGGGCCGCGCGGCGCGTCTACCGGCCCGGTGGCACCGAACCGCACGACATCGCCTACCTGGCCCGGCTGCCCCGCCCCGACCGGCGCGGCAGCATCATGCTCATCGACGGCCTGCATCCGCCCGGCTCCCTGGGTGCGATCCGATTGCTGGCGACCCGCCTCGCGACCCTGCACGAACGCGCGAGCACCCAGTTGTTCTCCGTTTTGATCGCGGTTCGGTACGACCGCACGACCGGAGAACCGGTAGACGCGGACCTGCTCACCCCGGTCTACCGGCACGAAACCGACCCCAGGTTGGCTACGACCCGGGTTCATCCATAACTGGCATTAAACTAACCATGCTTTGTGATCTGCATCACGGTATTGTTATGGATCACATGTCGTCCACGATGGTTAGATTGCTAGCGAGTAACCGAGTGTGAGTAGGTGAGCTTCACATGTTCTCGTCTCCCGAGGCCAGCGCATGCCGGGTCCTGCCCGTCCGCGCGGCAGGCACCCCGGATCCACGCCCCGTACCCTCCTTCGACGCCGCGCCCGTGGCCGACGAGGTCATCGTCGCCACGCATCGCGTCACCTACAGCGACCGATTGAAGGTTTTCATCGGCCCGCACGAGGACGTCGACAGCTTTCTGCGCCCGTTGCGCCGGATGGACGGCCACCAGCGCTACGCGCTCGAACTGACCCTGCTCCCCGAGCCCATGCCCGCCACCGACGTCACCGCGACGGCGAGTTCGGCGCGCGGGGATCTGGCGCTGCAGTGCGCGGGTTCGGCGAGCGCGATGACCCTGCGGCTACGCACGACCATCGACCACGTCACCCGCCGCTACACGCTGGGTTTCACCGGCAGCCGCCTCGGCCTGCCCACGGTGTACCTGCCGCACGGCGACGCGGACACCTACGTCTATCCCGAAGAGGTCTTCACCGCCGAGCACGCGACGGAGATCTTCCGCGGCTTCTTCCACGCGGGCACCGTCCCGGCCGGGCTACAGCGCCGCGAGATCCTCGACTGACCCGCCGCGCTCGGCGCGCGCGGATGCCCGGTGATAGCTAGGCTGGTCACAGCGGTCACTGGGTCGGCCGCGGAGAGGCCGGTGGGCCATGCGCGAACTGCTCGGACCGGTCCTCGACCTGCTCACCACGCAGCCGGTGGCGCTGGCCAGGATCGTCGCCCGCACCGATGCCGGGCCGCGCGAGACCGGTGCCGCGATGGCGGTGACCGGCGCGAGCCGGGTGCTCGGCTCGCTGTCCGGCGGGTGTGTCGAGGCGGCCGTGCTGCACACCGCCCGCCAGGTGCTGCGCGACGGCCAGGCGAGCGGCGAGCGCTTCGCCGCCGCCGACGGGTTCGCCGTGGGCCTGCCCTGCGGCGGTGAGGTCGAGATCTTCGTCGAACGCCTCGACCACACCGCGATTCCGCTGCTGCGCGAGCTGCACGACGCGGTGACCGCGCATCGCCCGGTCGCCCTGGCCACCACCCTGGAAACCATGCCGGACCGGAAACTCCTGCACCCCGGCGACACCGCACCCTGGCACGGGATCGACCGCGATGCCGCCGCCCTGCTCGCGGCGGGCAGACACGGGATCATCGGCGCCCAGGACGGCACCCCGGCCGCCGCCACCCGCCCGCGCACCTTCGTGCAGGTCTTCCACACCCCCGCCCGGATGATCCTGGCCGGTGCCGACGACTACACCCGCGCGCTGGCGGCCGCCGCCGCGCCGCTGGGCTTTCACGTCACCGTGGTCGATGCCCGCGAAACCTTCTGCACCCCGGCGCGTTTCCCCGCCGCGCACGAGGTGGTCATCGACTGGCCACACCGCTACCTCGCGAACGAATACCGGGCGGGCCGGGTAGACCCCCGCACCGTGGTCTGTGTGCTCACCCACGACCCGAAATTCGATGTCCCCCTGCTCACCACGGCCATGCCGCTCCCCCTCGCCTTCCTCGGCGCCCTCGGCTCCCGCCGCGCCCACGCCGACCGCGTCACCCGCCTACGCGAATCCGGCTGCACCTCCGCCGATCTCGCTCGCGTCCACAGCCCCCTCGGTCTGGACCTCGCCGCCCACACCCCCGAGGAAACCGCCATCTCCATCCTCGCCGAGATCCTCGCCGCCCGCTCGCACGCCTCGGCCCGGCCCCTGGCCGACCTCGACGGCCCCATCCATCCGCCGCGCTGAGCGTCCCGGACCTCGGGCACTGACGCACACGCTCAGATTTTGATACAGTTTGTCTCGAAAGTTCGTAACATCCTGTCTCACAACGAGGTCCGATGCGTCCACCCGATCCCCGCACCGTGCGCAGCCGCGACACCGCACTGGCCGCCGCGCGAGAACTACTGATCGAACAGGGCTTCGCCGGGCTCACCCACGGCGCCGTCGCCGCCCGCAGCGGCATCAGCCGGGCCACCCTGTACCGGCTCTGGCCCGAACCCACCGAGCTGGTGCTCGCCACCCTCACCCGGCATATCGCGCGAGCCCAGTCCACACCGACCGGCGAGCTGCGGGCCGACCTGCGCCGCGAGCTGGCGGGCACCCGCGCCATGCTGCACGATCCCGGCAGCGACCAGGCCATGCGCGTGGTGATCGAAAGGGCCGCTGTCGAACCGGAATTCGCGCGGATCAAGCGGGCGCTCTATCGGTCGGGCACCCGGGTGGTGCGGGCCGTGCTGACCGACGCCGTCGCGTGCGGCGAGCTCCCGGCCGGGCTGGATATCGACCGGGCCGTGGACCGGCTCTTCGGTCCCCTGTTCTTCCGGCGGCTCCTCGCCGACCGGACCTTCGACCTCGATTACGTCGACGACGTCATCGACGACTTCCTGCGAGGCCCCGCATGAGCACCTCACCCACCCGAACCCTGTCCACGACACGCGTTCTCGTCATTCTCCTGGCGGTGATCACCGCCGCGGGCGCCCTGCTCGCGGACTACCTGATTCCGGCGAGCGCCGACCAGCACCTGCACAATCCGGCCTGGCCCCCGCACGCGAAATTCCATGACGCCCAGTACATCGTGATGTCGATCCTGCTCGGCGCCCTCGCGCTGATCCTGCTGCTGCGCCCCGGCGTCTCGCACGCCCGGATCGACACGGCCTGCGCGATCCTGGCCGTCCCGTGGCTGGGCCTGCTCGGCGCGTTCCTGTTCCCCAGCACCGCCATCAAGGACCCCGGCTTCGACAACCCGCAGATATTGGGGCTGCACCCGCAGGTCCTGCTGGCGCTGATCCTGCTCGCCCTGCTGGCGCTCGCCGTCATCCTCAACCGACGCGCCGCCGCTGGGACAGGTGCGGCGCCATTGTCCTAGGCCGCGACCTGTTCGGGGCGCAGGGTGTTCATCGGGGGCCGGTCCTCGAGGGAGACCTCGGTGGAGTGGGCGATGAATTCGCCGCCGATGAGGGGGAATTGGGTGAGGGCCGCGCCGGAGTCGGGGACGCCGCTGCGGCGCAGGGCGGTGCCGAGGATCTGGCGGCTCATCACGCCCAGGTCGGACAGCGGGCGGTTGCGGTGGGTGCGCACGCCCAGGTTGACCTGGGTGATGGCGTCGAGGCCGAGGCGGTCGTAGGTGTCGAGCAGCAGGCCGATCTCCACGCCGTAGCCGGGGGCGAAGGGGACGGCCGTGAGGAGCTCGCGGGTGCCCGCGTATTCACCGCCGAGCGGCTGGAGGACCTGGGCCAGTTCGGGGCGTAGCGCGGCCAGCAGCGGGCGCGCGACCAGCTCGGTGACCCGGCCACCGCCGTGCGCGTCCACCGACTCGCCCTGACGCAGCGGGCGCCGGTAGTACGCCTTGGACAGGTGCGTGCCGGGTGTGGTCAGCAGCGGGCCGAGCAGCTTGGGCACGAAGGCCGGGTCGGGGTCGATGAGATCGGAGTCGACGAAGGCGATCAGGTCGCCGGTGGTGCAGGCCAGCGAGCGCCACAGCACCTCGCCCTTGCCGGGCACCGGCTCGAGTTCGGGGACGGCTTCCTCGCGGGTGATCACCTCGGCGCCCGCGGCACGGGCCCGGGCGGCGGTGGCGTCGGTGGAGCCGGAGTCGAGCACGAGCAGTTCGTCGACGAGGGTGCCGAGCAGCGGCCGGATACTGGCCACCACATCGGCGACGGTGTCCTGTTCGTTGAGCGCGGGCAGCACCACCGAGACGGTGCGGCCCGCCTTGGCGGCGACGAGTTCGTCCACTGTCCAGTCGGGGGTGTCCCAGGTGTGGGTGGTGGCCCAGGCGGGCTCGCGGTGTTGGATTTTCATGCCAGACCTCGCAGAGTTCGTGCGGGGGGCCGGATGCCCTGGATCGCGGCGATCATGTCCACGACCCGCCGGGTTTCGGCGACTTCGTGAACCCGGAAGATCCGAGCGCCCGCGGCGGCCGACCACGCGGTGGCCGCCAAGGTGCCCTCGACCCTTTCGGTGAGACCTACCCCTAGAGTCTCCCCGATAAAATCCTTGTTGCTCAGCGCCATCAGTACTGGCCACCCGGTTTTTACGAGACTGTCGATTCCACGCAACAACTCGAGCCCGTGGTAGGTGTTCTTTCCGAAATCATGCGTGGGATCGATCACAATCCCGTCCCGCCGCACACCCGCGGCGGCCGCGCGCTCGGCCGCGGCGACCACCGTCGCGGTCACCTCGGCCACCACATCGGCGTAGCGCACGCGGTGCGGGCGGGTGCGCGGTATCGCCCCGCCGGTATGACTGCACACGATCCCCGCGCCGGTCTCGGCCGCCACCCGCACCAGCTCCGGGTCGGCCCCGGCCCAGGTGTCGTTGATCAGCTCGGCGCCCTCGGCCACCGCCGCCCGCGCGACCTCGCCGCGCCAGGTATCCACACTGATCAACAGGTCGGGATACTTGGCGCGGATCGCCGCCACGAACGGCACCACCCGCAGCGTTTCCTCGGCCGCGTCCACGGTGGCCCCCGGTCCCGCCTTGACCCCGCCGATATCGACCATGTCGGCGCCCTCGTCGACGGCGCGGGCCACCCGGTCCATGGCGGCCTCGTCGGTGAAGGTGGCGCCGCGGTCGTAGAAGGAATCGGGCGTGCGATTCACGATCGCCATCACCAGTGCCCGATCCCCAGCCACCCGCCGCCCGCAGAACCACGTCTCCGCACCTTGTGCCGAGGGCTGGGAACCGCTGCCGGTGGCGTGCCGGGCAGGCTCGCCCCGCGTCTCCGCGTCTTTTGCCGACGGCTGGGAGCCGCTGCCAGTCGCGTGTCGGGCAGGCTCGCCCCGCCTCTCCGCGCCTTTTGCCGACGGCTGAGAGCCGCTGCCGGTGGTGTGTCGGGCAGGCGGTTCGGTGGCTGGTGGCGGTTCGGGCGTGCCCGACGAGTTACCCATGTTCATGCGAAATCAGACGTTACCTTGCGGTCTCCGGGCGATTCCGGGCTATCGCGGGGCTCGACCGCCCGCGACGTCGGCGGCGTAGGCGTCGTAGGCGGGCACATAGCCCTCAGAGGGGCCCGACAGCACGTAGAGCTGACTGTCCGAGTCCGGGGTGTAGCCCTGCTTGCGCAGTTCCACCTTGCGGCTCTTGAAGGTGGAGGTCTGTTCCAGTTCCGCGACCACCCGCACGAACAGCGGCACCGCGTAGAGCGGCAGGCGGGTGTAGGCGGTGGTGGCCAAGGCGCGGCCGTCGAACTCGGCGCCGGGGTGCAGGGTGACCGCGGCCATGCCCGCCTTGCCGTCGGTGCCGGGGATGTCGACGCCGTAGACCACGGCCTGCTCGATGCTCTCGTCGTGGTCCAGCGCGCCCTCGACCTCGGTGGTGGCCACGTTCTCGCCCTTCCAGCGGAAGGTGTCACCGAGCCGGTCGACGAAGGCGATGTGCCAGAAGTGCTGGTCGCGCACCAGGTCGCCGGTGTCGAACCAGCAGTCGCCCTTGGTGAAGCCGTCGCGGACCAGCTTGGACTCCGACGCCTTCTTGTCGGTGTAGCCGTCGAAGGGCTGGCGGTCGTTCACCTTGGCCAGCAGCAGCCCGACCCCACCCGAACGCACCCGGCGCAGCTTCCCGTCGCGACCGCGCTTGGCCTTGCCGGTCTCGTCGTCGTACTCCACCACCGCGTACGGCAGCGGGCACAGCCCGGCGGTCCGGTCGACGCCGAACGCGTTGACGAAGGCCAGCGGCGCCTCGCTGGACCCGTAGAACTCCACCACCCGCGCGATCCCGAAGCGGCGGCGGAACTCGTCCCACAGTTCCGGCCGCAGCCCGTTGCCGACGGCCAGGCGCACCCGGTTGCCCTTTTCGGCCGGGCGTTCGGGCTGGTTGAGCAGGTAGCGGCACAGCTCGCCGATGTAGATGAACGCGGTCGCGCGCTCGCGGGCGATCTCGTCCCAGAAGCCGGAGGCGGAGAACTTGCGGCTGAGCACGTAGGTCGCCTCGCCCGCCAGCACCGACGACAGCGCGACCGTGAGCGCGTTGTTGTGATAGAGCGGCAGGCAGCAGTACAGCGCGTCGTCGGCGCGCAACCGCACGCCGAGCCCGCCGAGCCCGGACATGCTCTTGGTCCAGCGGTGATGGGTCATCACGCTGGCCTTGGGCATACCGGTGGTGCCGGAGGTGAAGATCAGGAAGGCCCGCTCCCCCGCGGTGACCTGCGCGCAGACAGCCGGGTCGGCGTCGGCGGCGGTGCGCGCGGCCTCGGCCAGCTCCTCGGCGGGCAGCACGTTCGCGGCCGGTTCGGGCAGCGAGTCCAGCGCCTCGGCGCATTCGGCGCCGACCACGTTGAGCACGCTGTCGAGCAGGCCGATGCTGTGCGCGAGCACCTGATCGCGCTGGTTGTAGTTGAGCAGGCCGACGGTGGCGCCCAGCTTGAGCACCGCCAGCACGGTGAACAGCGTCTCGGGCCGGTTGGTCATCAGCACGCCGACCACCTCGCCGCGGCGTACCCCGCGCGCCGACAGCACCGCCGCGTACCGGTTGACCTCGCTGTTGGCGGCCCGATAGGTGTAGGAACTGCCTTCGAACCGCAGGAACACCCGGTCCGGGCGGCGGTGCGCCACCCGCTGGAAGTACCGCCCGATGGAGGCTTTGTCCTTGGGCCCCACCAGCATTCCGCGCGCGTTGCGCAGCATGCCGGGGGCGTCCATGGCCATCCCCGGCAGTGCCTTGGCCAGGTCGAACACGCTCACCGTGTCGCGGGCGTCGTTGCTCACGTCGATCTCTCCTACCCTTGCGCCGCAGCCGGTTCCAGCGCGGCGAACGCGGCCGCCAGATCGGTGACCACGATGATGCGGTCCCGCGCCTGCCGGGTCATGATGTTGCGCTCGTACAGTTCGTCGATCCAGCGGAACAGCCCGTCGTAGAAGCCGTTCGCGTCGAGCACCACGACCTTCTTGTCGTGCTCGCCGAGGTAGCCGCCGGTCCAGGTCTCGAAAAGTTCCTCCAGCGTGCCGATGCCGCCGGGCAGGGCCAGGAACGCGTCGGCGCGCTCCTCCATGATGCGTTTGCGCTGGCGCATGGTGTCGGTGACGATCAGTTCGTCGGAGTCGACATCGGCGACTTCCCGGTGCACCAGGTGTTTCGGGATCACGCCGAGGGTGTGCGCGCCCGCCGCCCTGGCCGCGGTCGCCACCGCGCCCATCATCGACACGTGCCCGCCACCGGAGACCAACCCCCACCCGCGCCGGGCGATCTCGGTGCCCACCCGCGCGGCGAGGCCGATCAGTTCCGGGTCGGTGGTGCTGGCCGAGCAGTAGACGCAGATCGAGTAGCTCACCACTGGTCCTCGGTGCCGAGGCGCTCGATATCGGGGTGGCCCACGTGCTCGCCCTGGATGATCCGCACGACCTCCTCGACGCTGTCGGTGACCTGGATCAGGTCGACGTCCTCGGGCGAGATCTTGCCGGAGGCGGCGAGCGTGTCCCGCAGCCAGTCGACCAGGCCCGACCAGAACGCGGTGCCGAACAGGATGATCGGGAACCGGGTGATCTTGCGGGTCTGCACCAGGGTCATCGCCTCGAACAACTCGTCGAGGGTGCCGAAACCGCCGGGCAGGCAGACGAAGGCCTGCGAGTACTTCACGAACATGGTCTTGCGCACGAAGAAGTAGCGGAAGTTGATCCCCAGGTCCACCCACTCGTTGAGGCCCTGCTCGAACGGCAGCTCGATGCCGAGGCCGATCGAGTAGCCGCCCGCCTCGGAGGACCCGCGGTTGGCGGCCTCCATCGCGCCGGGGCCGCCGCCGGTGATCACCGCGAACCCGGCCTCGGTCAGCGCGGCGCCGATGGCCCGGCCCGCCTGGTATTCGGGATGGTCACGCGGGGTGCGGGCCGAGCCGAACACCGTCACCGCGGGCGGCACCTCGGCCAGCGCGCCGAAGCCCTCGACGAACTCGGCCTGGATCCGCAGCACCCGCCACGGATCGGTGTGCACCCAGTCGGCGTCCTGACGCGAGTCGAGCAGGTTGCGGTCGGCGGTGCGCACGCCGGGCTTGCGTTCGCGCCGGAACATCACCGGCCCCCGGAACTTCGCCGTCGATCTGACCTTCCCACCCTGCTCGTCCGCGGAATCGGTAGACATGCTTCCCAACCTACTTGCCGTGGGCGTTCAGCTCCGGGTGAGGTAGGTGCGCAGCATGGCGGTGACAGCCGTGATCTGCGCCAGCGGCACGTGCTCGTCGCGCTTGTGCGCCAGATTCGGGTCGCCGGGGCCGAAGTTCACCGCCGGGATGCCGCGCGCGGCGAAGCGTGAGACATCGGTCCAGCCGTACTTGGCGCGCACCCCGCCGCCGCCGTGCGCGTTCACCGAGTCGATCAGGGTGCGCGCGGCGGGCGCGGTGAGGCCGGGCAGCGCGCCGGGCGAGGAATCGGTGACCTCGAAGCTCACCGCGAGCCCGGCGAAGACCTCGCGCACGTGCTCGATCGCCTGCTCGACACTGCGGTCGGGCGCGAAACGGAAGTTCACATCCACCTCGGCGACATCGGGCACCACATTGCCCGCCACCCCACCGGACACCCGCACCGCCGACAGGCCCTCGCGGTAGACGCAGCCGTCGATGTCGACCTGACGCGCCTCGTAGGCGGACAGGCGCTCGAGCACCGGCGCCAGCCCGTGGATGGCGTTGTCCCCCAGCCAGGCGCGGGCCGAGTGCGCGCGCACGCCCGAGGTGGTCAGCCGCACGCGTAGGGTGCCCTGGCAGCCCGCCTCGATCCAGCCCGCCGACGGCTCGCCCAGGATGGCGAGGTCGCCCTCGAGCCATTCGGGCAGGTCGCGCTCGATGTGGCCGAGGCCGTTGAACTCGGCGGCGATCTCCTCGCCGTCGTAGAAGATCAGCGTCAGGTCGTGGGCCGGGTCGGCGATGGTGGCGGCCAGGTGCAGGAAGACCGCGTCACCGGACTTCATGTCGACGGTGCCGCAGCCGAACAGCACCGGCTGCCCGTCCACCTCGGCGGGGCGGCTTGGCACATTGTCGGCGATCGGCACGGTGTCCAGGTGCCCGGCCAGAATCACCCGGGTCGGCAGCCCGCGCCGGGTGCGCGCGAGCACCACATTGCCGTGCCGCAGCACCTCGAAGCCGCTGGTCTGCTCCCGCAGGGCCTGCTCGACCAGATCCGCGATCTTGGCCTCGTCCCGCGACACACTGGGGACGTCGACGAGGGCGGCTGTCAGCTGGATCGGATCGGCGCGCAAATCGAGAGTCACATCTCGACAGTAGTACGCCCGCGGGCCCGCACCCGGCGTTCGCGGGCAGACGCGGCGATCGGCCGTCCGGTCACGCGCAGCATCGTCCCAGCGAACCGGTGATAACCCGCGCGACGCTCGGCGACCTCGCGTCACGAACCCGCGAAACCCCAGCTCGAGCAAATATGACGATCTCATGACGACGAACCCGGGTGTGTCCCATCGTTTTTCGGTTCGCTAGCGTTACAGCCGCCGCTCCGCTCGGGGCGGAATCACATGGAGGGGTTCAGCAGAATGAAGTTCGGAAAGATCACCAGTGCCGTTTTCCTCGCGGTGGCCGCGGTGGGTATCACCGCCGCGACCGCGAACGGTCAGCCCGCCGTGGCGACCGAGCAGCCGGCCGTGGTGGCTTCGGGGGGCGTGACTTCCGGTGTCGCGCAGGGCATCAACTACAACACCACCGTCTCGCCGGTCGACAAGACCATCACCTGGTCGGTGGACAGCGGCCGCTTCCAGCTGACCGAGGACGGCTCCGCCGTCGCCCTGATCGCCGACAACGGCGCGACGGTCGACCAGGTGGCGCTGAAGTCCGAGGTCGCCGGTCTGCCGATCGCGGTGGCCCAGGAGATCAGCGCGGACGGCCGCAGCGTCAAGCTGGCCGCCTCGATGACCCCCGAGGACACCACCAAGCTGGGCAACATCGCGGAGCTCAAGGACATCAGCTCCTACGACCGGCTCATGGAGCAGGTCAACAAGAACCTGCCGGGTATCGCCATCGGCGGCATCATCGGCGCGTTCATCCCGTTCCTGTGGCTGATCACCATCCCCGCCGGGATGCTCATCGGCGGTTACGTGATGGGTGGCCAGGAGTTCCTGGACGCCGTGATCGCGTTCGCCACCGGTCAGCCCTGATCTGACGCGGTAGCACCGTGCGGGGTGTGCGGGCCACAGCGGCCCGCACACCCCTTTCTCGTCGGCGGCCGGGGGTAGCGCACACTTCGCCGGGCCGACCCGGCAAAATGGGGGACGTGAGTATTCAGGGAGCAACCGCAGTCGGTATCGCCAATGTGACCTCGGACGGCACCGTCCTCGACACCTGGTACCCCAGCCCCGAGCTGGGTGAGTTCACCGAGACCGGCTCCAAGCGCCTCGAGGCCGCTGAGGCGGGCGAGTTCGCCGAGCTGCTCGGCGTGGACGCGGCGCGCGGCGTCGAGGTGATCGCGGTGCGGACCACCATCGCGGACCTGTCGGCCGCCCCGGTCGACGCGCACGACGTCTACCTGCGCCTGCACCTGCTCTCGCACCGCCTGGTGCGCCCGCACGGCCTGAGCCTGGACGGCCAGTTCGGCCTGCTCAGCAATGTGGTGTGGACCAACCACGGCCCGTGCGCGGTGGACGGCTTCGAGCAGACCCGGCTGAAGCTGCGCGCCCGCGGCCCGGTGACGGTGCTCAGCGTCGACAAGTTCCCCCGCCTGGTCGACTACGTGGTGCCCTCCGGCGTGCGCATCGGTGACGCCGACCGCGTCCGTCTCGGCGCGCACCTGGCCTCGGGCACCACCGTCATGCACGAGGGCTTCGTCAACTTCAACGCGGGCACCCTGGGCAACTCCATGGTCGAGGGCCGCATCTCGGCCGGTGTCGTGGTCGGCGACGGCTCCGATGTCGGCGGCGGCGCGTCCATCATGGGCACCCTGTCCGGCGGCGGCACCCAGGTCATCTCGGTGGGCGAGCGCTCGCTGCTCGGCGCCAACTCGGGCCTTGGCATCTCGCTGGGCGACGACTGCGTGATCGAGGCGGGCCTCTACGTCACCGCGGGCACCAAGGTGACCGGCCCCGACGGCACCGTGGTCAAGGCCGCGTCGCTGTCCGGGCAGTCGAACCTGCTGTTCCGTCGTAACTCCACCACCGGCGCCGTCGAGGTCGTGCCGCGCAAGGGCACCGGCGTGGAACTCAACGCCGCCCTGCACGCCAACGACTGATCGCGAGCCCCGGTCGAGGCCCCGCGTCCCCGTGGCGCGGGGCCTTTGCCATACCGTGACACGGATCACCGTCACACCCGTGTTTCCCCGCGCATCACATGGTCGAATCCACTCACAGCAGGGAGGCAACGATGAACATCGTCGTGATCGGGGCAGGGTACGCGGGGGCCGTGGCGGCCAATCGGCTGGCGAAGAAGGTGCCGGACGCGGCGATCACCGTCGTCAATCCACGGCCCGACTTCATCGAACGGGTGCGCCTGCACCAGGAGCTCGCGGGGTCCGGCTCGGCGGCTACCCCGCTGAGCGAGGTGCTCGCGCCGGGCATCGCCACCTATCTCGGGGCCGTCGGCAAGATCGGTGACGGCGCGCTCGTCCTCGACGACGGCACCGAGCTCGACTTCGACTACGCCGTCGTCGCGGTCGGCAGCACCGCCGACCCCCTGCCCGGCACCCTGACGACCGGCACCTGGGAGGGGGCCCAGCAGACGCGCGCCGCCCTGGACGCGCTGCCCGCGGACAGCTCGGTCACCGTGATCGGCGGCGGGCTGACCGGCATGGAGACCGCGTCCGAGATCGCCGAGGCCCGGCCCGGGCTGCGGGTGCGGCTGGTGAGCCGGGAGATCGGGGCGAGCCTGTCGGCGCGCGGGCAGCGCAGCGCCCTGCGCGTGCTGCGGCGACTCGGCGTGGAATGTGTGACCGACGAAATCGATCGGGTCGAGCCGGGGCGGGTCCACCTGAGCTCCGGTGCCACCCTCGCGACCGATCTGGTGCTGTGGTCGGTGATCTCGGCGGTGCCCGATCTGGTGGCGCGCAGCGGACTCGCCGTCGACGCCACCGGCCGGGCCGTGGTCGACGAATCCCTGCGCAGCGTCAGCGATCCGCGCGTGTTCGTCGTCGGGGACTGCGCCGCCGTCCCCGGCATGCGGATGGCCTGCGCCACCGCCGGACCGCAGGGCGCGCACGCCGCCGACACCCTGGTCCGGATCCTCAGAGGCGATGCGCCGCAACCGTTCTCGATGGGTTACGCCGGGCAGGGGATCAGCCTGGGCCGCCACGACGCGGTCCTGCAGTCCACCCGCCGCGACGACTCCCCGCTGCCCCTGCATCTGACCGGCCGCGTCGCCGCCGTGTTCAAGGAACGCATCGTGCGCTACGCCGCCTACAGCGCGCGCTCCGGCGTCAGCGTGGCACTGCCCGGGCCGCGCCGATGACCGCCCTGCACGAGGACACCTTCACCGACAATCGCAGGCTGCTGTTCTCCATCGCCTACGAGATCCTCGGCACCGTCGTCGACGCCGAGGACGTGCTGCAGGACAGCTATCTGCGCTGGCGGGCGGTCGATCTCGACCTGGTCGAGAATCCGCGCGCCTACCTGGCCCAGATCGTCACCCGGCAGGCGCTCGGGGTGCTGCGCTCGGCCGCGCGCACCCGCGAGGAGTACATCGGACCGTGGCTGCCGGAGCCCCTGGCCACCGACGAACAGGGCGGGATCGAGCACGTCCTCACCGGCGAGGACGTCACCACCGCGATGCTGCTCGTGCTGGAGACGCTCACCCCGCTGCAACGCGCGGTGTTCGTGCTGCGCGAGGTCTTCGCGTTCGACTATCGCGAGATCGCCGCGGCGGTGGACAAGTCCGAAGCCGCGGTGCGGCAACTGAATCAGCGCGCCCGCGACCGCGTGCACGCCCAGCGCCACACCACCATCGCGACTCCGGCCGAGGCCAAGTCGGTGGTCGAGCGGTTCGCGATCGCGGCCGCCACCGGCGATGTGCAGGCGCTGATGGACGTGCTCGCGCCCGAGGTGGTGTTCCTCGGCGACGGCGGCGGCGTGGTGAGCGCCTCGCGCAGGCCCGTCCTGGGCCGGGACAAGGTGGCCCGGCTGGTCATCGGCCTGCTCGACAAGGGGCGCAAGATGGGCGAGATGGGGGTGCGGCTCGACCACTACAACGCGATGCCGTCGATCGTGGCGACCATCGACGGCGTGCTCGACCAGGTGACCTCGGTCGAGGTCACCGATGGCCGGATCACCGCGATCTACTGCGTGCGCAATCCGGACAAGCTCACGGCGGTGCGGCTGCCGGACTGAAACGCACCCGCCCGGCACCGCTGGCGAGCCGACCCCCGGCCGGTGCTGGGCGCGCGCCTCAGGCCAGCAGCTTCTTCTGCACCTTGCCCATCGCATTGCGCGGCAGGGCGTCGACGAAGCGCACCTCGCGGGGGCGCTTGTGCGCCGAGAGTTGTTCGCCGACAAAGGCGGTCAGCTCGGCACCCAGCTCGGCCGAGCCCGCGTCGCGGGGCACGACGAAGGCCACGATGCGCTGGCCGAGGTCGTCGTCGGGCAGCCCGGCCACGGCGACCTCGGCCACCGCCGGATGCCCGAGCAGCGCGGTCTCGATTTCGCCCGCGCCGATCCGGTAGCCGCCGGACTTGATCAGGTCGATCGACTCGCGTCCGACAATGCGGTGCCAGCCGTCGGGGTCGATGACGGCGACATCGCCGGTGCGGAACCAGCCGTCCTCGGTCCAGTCGGCGGCGGTGGCCTCGGGACGGTTCAGGTACCCGTCGAAGAGCATCGGGCCGCGCACCTGGAGACCGCCGATGCTGGTGCCGTCGTGCGGCACCGGCGCGCCGGATTCATCGCGCAACCGGGTCTGGACGCCCCGCACCGGCGTGCCGACCCAGCCCGGCCTGCGCTCGCCGTCGGCCCGGGTCGACAGGGTGATCATGGTTTCGCTCATGCCGTAGCGCTCCACCGGCGCCTGCCCGGTGAGCTCGGTCAGCCGCTCGAACACCGGCACCGGCAGCGGCGCACTGCCCGACACCAGCAGTCGCGCCGCGCTCAACTCCTTGGCCAGTTCGGGCTTTTCGACGATCCGCGACCAGACCGTCGGCACCCCGAAATACAGGCTGCCACCCGCCCGCGCGTACGCCTCCGGCGTCGGCTTACCGGTGTGGATCACCGGCGAACCCACCCGCAGCGGACCGAGCAGGCCCAGGATCAAACCGTGCACGTGGAACAGCGGAAGTCCGTGCACCAGTGTGTCTTTCCAGGTCCATGCCCACGCCTCGGCCAGCGCGTCGAGCCCGGCGGCGATGGCGCCACGGCTGAGCATCACGCCCTTGGGCGCGCCGGTGGTGCCGGAGGTGTAGAGGATGAACGCGATGCGCGCCGGATCGGGTTCGGGATAGGTGTGCCAGGAGCGCGCGTGCAGGCGCACCGGGATCACCGGCAGTTCGGTGCCATCGGGGGCGGCGCCGACCCAGGCCTGCGCACCCGAATCGCGCAGGATGTGCTCGCGTTCGGCGCTGCCGGAATCCGGTGGCACCGGCACCACCGTCACCCCGGCGATCAGGCAGCCGACCACCGCGAGCACGGTCCGCAAGGTCGGCTCGGCCAGCACCGCGACCCGCTCGGCCCTGGCCACCCGTTCGGCCACCGAGGTCGCCGCACCCAGCAGATCCGAGCGCGAGACGGTGGCATCATCGATGGTGACGGCGTCGGGAATGTCGGCCCCGGCGGCGACGGCGATCGGATCGAGCGAGGCGAGCAGCAGCGGCGGACCGTAAGGCATCCGTCCACGCTAGCCGGATGCGGACCGGCGCGGTGCGCCGCCGTCCGTTGACACCCCGGCGACAGAATGAGACATTCGACGTATAGTTCTCTCACCACTGCAGACGGGGTCAACGATGACCATCCTCGCGCGCTCGCGTTCGCCGAAGTTCGAACCGGCCGATTTCGATATTCGCGACTACATCGACGGGGCCGCCGCCTTCTACGGCGCCACCGCCAATGTGATCATGCAGCTCAGCCTGCCTCCCGTCGGCTACGGCGTCGCCGAATCCCGCGTGCCCAGCGGCAGCATCATGCGCCACCCCGTGAAGCGAACCCGCACCACCCTCACCTACCTCTCGGTCGCCCTGATGGGCACCGACGAGGACCGCGCCGCCTTCCGCGCCGCCGTGGACAGCGTGCACCGCCACGTCCGCTCCACCGCCGAGAGCCCCGTGAAGTACAACGCCTTCGACCGCGACCTGCAGCTGTGGGTGGCCGCCTGCCTGTACTGGGGCTCGGTCGACGTCATGCAGCGCCTGCACGGCCCCACCGACGACGAGATCGCCGACGTCTTCTACACCTACGCCCACCACCTCGGCACCACCCTGCAGGTCCCCCGCGACATGTGGCCCGCCGACCGCGCCGCCTTCGACCGCTACTGGTCCACCCACCTCCCCCAGACCAGCATCGACCCCACCATCAAGGCCTACTTCGACCGCCTCCTCGACCTCCGCATGCTCGCCGCCCCCCTCCGCCTCCCCTTCGCCCGCTTCCACCGCTGGTACACCACCGGCCTCCTCCCCGAACACCTCCGCACCGAAATGGGCATGACCTGGACCCCCCGAGACGAACGCCGCCTCAACCGCCTCATGCGCACCACCGGCACCATCGTCGGCCGGATGCCCCGCCCGATCCGCAACTTCCCGTTCAACGTCACGTTGGCCGACATGCGGCGCCGTCAGCGGCGGGGAAAGCCTCTGGTCTGACGCCTCCGAGATGCTGCGGCCCTACAACGGCGAGGACGCCCCCCTACGTAGACATCCGATAGTTGGTCCCCGGTACCGAGGCAGGGTTCCTCTGATTCAGCGGGCGCGCCACATGCGGCTGGCGCGGTGGCGACCAGTGCCTTGTCACGATCACAAGGGGGCTTGGTCCCACCAGTGGGCGCGGAGGTCGTCGAAGGTGTGGTCGGGCCAGGCGACCTCGACGAGGACGGTGTCGGGGCCGGGGGTGATCCAGGCGTGGGTGGCGAGGGTGAAGGGAGCGGCGGGATCGGTGGGGCGGAACAGGACGAGGGTGCCCATGCGGGTGAAGTCGCGTTCGGCCACGCGGTCGGTGTGCGCGGTGAGGTAGGCGGTCACCTCGTCGCTGGTGCCGTACTTCGTATACCAGATGGTGACGCCGTCGGGCTGGGTGCAGATGATCTGGCCGAGCGGGACCGGGTCGCCCGCCAGAGCGACGACCGTGCCGACACCCGAGCAACGCGCATCGCGCCAGCCCACACCCTGGGGATCGGTGGGGATCATCCGGGGGTAGGCGACGGCGATCGAGTGGTGCTGACCCCAGGGCATCGTGGGAGCCAGGCGGTGGGGGCGGATGAACTTCCAGTAGACGCCCGCCGCGCCGATGGCGGCCACGCCCAGCACGGCCAGCCCGACCAGCAGGACCGAGAGCGTGCGCCAGCCCGCGGAGACCCGGCGGTCACCGGCGCGGCGGGCCGGGTCGCGATAGGTCGGATGGGCGCCCGACGGGTGATGCGGCGTGGGCGCCGGACCGGGCCGAACGCTTACTGTTCGAAGGGCGGCCGGGCTGTTCGCCGCCTGTGCGGCACTGCTCGTACCGCCGTGCGCAGGGTTGTTCGCACCGCCGTGTGCAGGACTGCTCGCACCGCCGTGTACAGGGTTGCTCGGCCGACGGGACACAGACTCGGCAGGCGCGGTCCGTACGGTCTGGTTATGCGGACCACCGCCCGGCGATACGGGCGCGGCGGGTGGCGTCATCGGGCGGGCAGGTGGCGCCGATGGACCGGAGAGCGGCCTACCGGAATGGTCCGGCGAGCCCCCACCTGTCGGCGCCGGGCTCGTGTCGGCGAGCACCGGATTCGCTCCACCACGACCAGGCTCCCCCGCGAGCGCCTCAGCGGCAGCCTGCGCGAATTCCACACAGCTGTCGAATCTTTCGCCTGGCGCCTTGGCCAGCGCCCGGGCGATCACCGCATCGATCCCGGCCGGTAGGTGACCGACCGCCGCGGAGACCCGGGGCACGGGCTTGGTCAGGTGGGCCGCGACCACTGCACCGGGATTGTCTGCGGGAAAAGGACTTTCACCGGCGAGCAGGGTGTACAGGGTGCAGCCCAGGGAGTACTGATCGGAGCGGTGGTCGATCTCCGCGCCGGACAGTTGTTCGGGCGAGGCGTAGGCGAGGGTGGCGAGGAAATCGCCGGTGCGGGTGAGCTGACGGGCGTCACCGCGTAGCCGGGCGATGCCGAAATCGGTGAGTACCACGCGATCTCCGGTCCGCGCGGCCGCCAGCAGGATGTTGGCGGGCTTCACATCCCGGTGCAGCACATCGCGCTCGTGGGCGTAGTCGAGGGCTTCGGCGGTCTGGGCGATGATGCCGATGGCCCGGGCGGGGTCCAGGGGCTTGCCACGGAAGACCGAGGCGTCGGTCCCGTCGACGTACTGCATGGAGATCCACATCAGCCCGTCCTCGACACCCCGGTCGAGCACCGACACGATGCCGGGATGATCCAGCCGCGAGGACACATCCGCCTCGCGCTCGAACCGCCCACGCACCTCGGCATCGGTCGAGAGCTCCCGGTTCAGCAGCTTGAGCGCCACCTGCCGGGGCAGTCGCGGATGCGCCGCCAGATAGACCGTGCCCATCCCGCCACGGCCGAGCATCCGCACGATCCGATATCCGGCGAACACCGTGCCGACACCGAGTTCCACCCCATGCATGCGTTGCGCGCCTTCCGATCCCGTGTCGCCCCGACCTGCCGGACACTAGCCGATCCGGCGGCCGAGGCGCGAAACGGAGATCAGGCCAGGCGGGCGGCCGCCTCTGCGATGCGTTCGTCGGTCGCGGTGAGGGCGATGCGGACGTGTTCCGGGGAGCGGGGGCCGTAGAAATCGCCGGGGGCGGCGAGGATGCCGCGGTCGGCGAGCCAGGCGAGGGTGAGACGGCAGGGTTCGCCTCGGGTAGCCCAGAGGTAGAGGCCCGCTTCGGAGTGGTCGATGCGGAAACCGGCGGCCAGCAAGGCTTTTCGCAGGGTGTCGCGGCGGGCGCGGTAGCGCTCGCGCTGCTGGGCCTCGTGGGTGTCGTCGCTGAGGGCGGCGGTCATGGCGGCCTGGATGGGGAAGGGCAGCATCATGCCGGAGTGCTTGCGCACCTCGAGCAGTTCGGCGACCAGTTCCGGGTCACCGGCGACGAAACCGGCGCGGTAGCTGGCCAGGTTCGAGGTCTTCGACAGCGAGTGGATGGCCAGCAGACCGGTGTGGTCGCCGTCGCACACGCGCGGGTCGAGGATCGAGACGGCCTCGCCCTCCCAGGTCAGGCCCAGGTAGCACTCGTCGGAGGCGACGATCGCGCCGCGCTCGCGGGCGAAGGCCACCACCTTGCGCAGGTGCTCGACGGGCAGCACCTTGCCGGTGGGGTTCGACGGCGAGTTCACGAAGATCAGCGCCGGGTTCTGCGGGCCGATCTGGGTGAGTCCGTCCGCGCGCCACGGCTTGGCGCCCGCCAGCAGCGCGCCGACCTCGTAGGTCGGATAGGCGATCTCGGGGATCACCACCAGATCGTCGGCGCCGAGCCCGAGCAGGCGCGGCAGCCCGGCGATGAGCTCCTTGGTGCCGATCACCGGCAGCACGGCCGCCTGGTCGACCCCGGTGACCCCGAACCGGCGGGCCAGCGCCGCGACGGCGGCCTCACGCAGCTCGGGGGTGCCGTGGGTGGTCGGGTAACCGGGGACGGCCGCGACCGAGTTCAGCGCCGCCTGGATGAGCGGATCGACCGGGTCGACCGGCGTGCCGACCGACAGGTCGACCAGCCCGCCGGGGTGCGCGGCCGCCTTCTGTTTGAACCCGGCGATGGTGTCCCAGGGGAAATCGGGCAGCAGGCTGCTGACCCTCATTCTTCGGCCATGGGGGGCAGCGCCTTGATGAAGGCCGGGTCGTAGTCGACCTTGCCCACCTTGGTCGCGCCACCGGGGGAACCGAGCTCGTCGAAGAAGTCGACGTTGGCGTTGATGTAACCGCTCCACTGGTCCGGGGTGTCGTCTTCGTAGAAGATCGCCTCCACGGGGCAGACCGGCTCACACGCACCACAGTCAACGCACTCGTCGGGTTGGATGTAGAGCATGCGGCCACCCTCGTAGATGCAATCCACGGGGCACTCTTCGATGCACGCCTTGTCCTTCACGTCAACGCACGGTTCAGCGATGATGTACGGCACTGCCGTTCTCCTAGTCTGTCCTCACCTGCGGGGTTACTCCGCCCCCGAAACCCTATCGCGTGACTCCACGTTACCCCCAGGTCAGCCAACCCTAACCTGAGCTTTCGCTCACCCGATGGACAGCGACAACGGCACCGTTTTCGCTGCCACCGAATCGTAGGTCGTGGTGCGCTCGCGCACCGGGCGACCGATGCCCGCGGCGATCTCGGTGAGCTCGGCCACCGTCTTGGCCGAACCGTGCTGCGAACCGGCCATCCGGGAGATGGTCTCCTCCATCAGCGTGCCGCCGAGATCGTTGGCGCCGCCGGAGAGCATGGCCTGGGTGCCGAGGGTGCCGAGCTTGACCCAGCTGGTCTGGATGTTGTGGATGCGCCCGTGCAGCATGATCCGGGCCAGCGCGTGCACGGCCCGGTTGTCGCGGTTGGTGGGGCCAGGGCGCGCCGCGCCCGCCAGGTAGAGCGGGGCGCTCTGGTGCACGAACGGCAGCGGGACGAACTCGGTGAAGCCGCCGGTCTCGTCCTGGATGCCGCGCAGCACCCGCAGGTGACCCACCCAGTGCTTGGGGTTGTCGACGTGGCCGTACATCATCGTCGAGCTCGACGGGATGCCCAGCTGGTGCGCGGTGGTGATCACCTCGATCCAGGCCGAGGTGGGCAGCTTGCCCTTGGTGAGCACCCAGCGCACCTCGTCGTCGAGGATTTCGGCGGCCGTGCCCGGAATGCTGCCCAGCCCGGCCTCTTTCAGCGCCGAGAGCCAGTCGCGGATGCTCTGGCCGCCGCGCGAGGCGCCGTTGACGATCTCCATCGGGCTGAAGGCGTGCACGTGCATCGACGGGACCTTGGTCTTGATGGCGCGCACCAGATCGGCGTACCCGGTGACCGGCAGTTCGGGGTCGATGCCGCCCTGCATGCAGATCTCGGTGGCCCCGTCGACGTGGGCTTCCCAGGCCCGGTCGGCGACCTCGTCGGTGCTCAGGGTGAACGCGTCGGCGTCCCCCTTGCGCTGGGCGAAGGCGCAGAAGCGACAACCGGTGTAGCAGATATTGGTGAAGTTGATGTTCCGGTTCACCACGTAGGTGACCTCGTCGCCAGAGACCTCGCGGCGCAGCTGATCGGCCAGTGCCGCAACGGCATCCAGCGCCACGCCGTCGGCCGTGGCCAGGGCCAGGTACTGGTCGTCGGTGAGTCCGGCCGGGTCCTTCTCGGCCGCGTGCAGGGCGTCGAGGACCTCGGAATCGAGGCGTTCGGGCGCGGTGACGGCCAGCTCGCGGGCGTGCTCGCGGATGGTCTCCCAGTCACCGAACGCGCCGACGACCTCTTGCCCGAGGCCGGAGTCGCTGCGGCTGTCGGTCTTGCGGCCCTCGCTGTCGATGGCGGTATTGAGGTCGACGCGGCCGACCGAATCCCAGGACTCGTCGGGCTCCTGCCAGGGCAGGCCCACCGGCAGGGCGTCGGGCCGGGCCAGGCCGGTGGCCGGGTCGGTGAGCGCGTCCACGTGGGCGCCGATGCGCGGGTCCACCCACGGGTGCCCGGCGCGCACGTACTTGGGATGCGCCGAGGTGCGCTCGACCAGGGTGAAGCCCGCGGCCTCGGTGATCTCACGCAGGGTGTCCAGGTTCGGCCATGGCCGCTCGGGGTTGACGTGGTCGACCGTCACCGGCGAGACCCCGCCCCAGTCGTCGATACCCGCGTCGATGAGCGCGCGGCAATCGCTGTGCGACACCAGGTTCGGCGGGGCCTGCACCGGAACGTCCGGGCCCAGCAGCAATCTCGTCACCGCGACGGCGGCCAGGAACTCGTCGACCCCGGCGTCGGGCACATCGCGCATGGCGGTGTCGTCCTTGGCGCGGAAGTTCTGCACGATCACTTCCTGGATGTGCCCGAACTCGCGATGCTGCTTGCGGATGGCCATGATCGACTCGGCCCGCTCGGTGAGCGTCTCGCCGATGCCGACCAGGATGCCGGTGGTGTAGGGCACCGAGAGCCTGCCCGCGTCGGTGATCGCGCGCAGCCGCACGGCCGGGTCCTTGTCGGGGCTGCCGTAATGGCAGGCGCCCTTCTCGGTGAACAGCCTGGTCGCGGTGGTCTCGAGCATCATGCCCATGGACTGGGCGACCGGCTTGAGCCGGGCGATCTCGGCCCAGCTCATCACACCGGGATTGAGGTGCGGCAGCAGGCCGGTCTCCTCGAGCACCAGGATGGAGACGGCGCGCAGGTAGTCCAGGGTGGAGTCGTAGCCGCGTTCGTCGAGCCACTGCGCGGCCTCGGGCCAGCGGTCCTCGGGGCGGTCGCCCAGGGTGAACAGCGCTTCCTTGCAGCCCAGCGCGGCACCCTGACGGGCGATCTCGAGCACCTCGTCGGGTTCGAGGAACATGCCCTTGCCCTCGGCGCGCAGCTTGCCCGGCACGGTGACGAAGGTGCAGTAGTGGCACTTGTCCCGGCACAGCTTGGTGAGCGGGATGAACACATTGCGCGAATAGCTGATGGTGCGCGGGCGGCCCGCCGATTCCAGGCCCGCGTCGCGGACCCGGGCGGCGCTGGCGCACAGATCGGCCAGGTCCGCGCCGGTGGCGTGCAGCAGGACGGTGGCCTCGTCCACGTTCAGGGTGACGCCGTCGCGGGCGCGGCGCAACGCGCGGCGCATGGCGGCGGGCGTCGGCGGCGGCAGCGGGAAGCTCGGCTTCGGAAGATGGCTCACCCCGTCGATCATGCGCTATTTCCTTCCAGAACGTGCGGTGGGCTGGTCACGAGCATGACCGGCGCGCGTCGTTCGGTCCCGTCGAACGACAACCCGGCGCACGCGCACCGGTATTCCCGACCGGGTGAACTCGTCGCCTCCGCATGGAACCATGGGCAGCATGTCACTGCCGCGCTCCACCATTCTGGCCGCACCGGCCTGGCGTCCGAGTTCCAAGGCCAAGCTGCTGTGGGCCCTGGAGAACGCCCTCGGGATCGTGGTGCTGGCCGCCGTGCTGGTGGTGTGGACGGTCCTCGACAGCACGCATCGGAACTGGCAGGGGCTGGCCGCGCTGCTGCTGGTGCTGCTGGCTGTGCTCGCGGTGGTGGTCGTGCCGCTGTGGCGCTACGCGGTGCACCGCTGGGAGGTCACCGACGAGGCCGTCTACACCCGGGTGGGGTGGGTGGACCAGGAATCGCGGGTCGCGCCGATCTCGCGGGTGCAGACCGTCGACACCGAGCGCGGGCCGCTGGAACGGATGCTGGGGCTGGCCACGGTCACGGTGACCACGGCGTCCTCGGCGGGCGCGGTGCAGATCAACGCGCTGGACCTGCCGGTCGCCGAACAGACCGTCACCCGGCTGGCCGCCATCGCCGCCCAGCACCGCGGGGACGCCACGTGAGCACGGTGGGCCCGCTCGAGTGGCAGCGGCTCGATCCCCGGATGCTGCTGGTGTACCCGGTCACCGAGATCATCAAATACATTCCGGTGCTGCTCGGCACGGTGATCGTCGGTACCACCAGCGGCAATCCGCTGTGGAGTCTGGGGCCGGTGGCGCTGGTCGCCGCCTACGGTGTGGCCCGCTGGTTCACCACCTCCTACCGGATCGACGCCGACCACGTGCAGTTGCGCTCCGGGATCCTGCAGCGCCGCACGCTGTCGGTGCCACGGCCGCGGATCCGCTCGGTGGACGTGGAAGCCGATCTGCTGCACCGCATGCTGGGGCTGGCGGTGCTCGCGATCGGCACCGGCAAGCAGACCGGCAAGGGCGAGGAGTTCAAGCTCGACGCCCTCGACACCAGCCAGATCCCCGCGTTACGCGCCGAATTACTCGCCCACACCAGGCAGCAGGTCGCGGGCGACCCGGATTCCCCGGTGGTGCCGCATGTCTCGCCGCATGACGCCGCCGCTGAGGCGGGCACCGAGATCGGCCACTGGCAGGCCGCCTGGGTGCGGTACGCGCCGCTGTCGCTGACCGGGCTGGCGATCGTCGCGCCGATCGCAGGCATCGGCGCCCAGTACGGGCTCATCGACGTGCTCTCGGACTCGGCGCCGGTGCAGCATCTCGGCGACGACAGCGTCTCCATGGTGACGATCGTCGTGCTCGGCCTGACCGTGTTCTCCCTGGCCCTGGTGAGCCTGGCCGCCTGCGGGCAGTACCTCGCCACCTGGTTCGGTCTGCGGGTGCTCGACAACGGCAGCACCCTGCATCTGCGCCACGGCCTGTTCACCACCCGCCAGATCACCCTGGACCTGGCCCGCTTCCGCGGCGCCACCCTCAGCGAACCGCTGCTGCTGCGCGCCGCTCGCGCCGCCCAGCTGGAAATGATCATGACCGGGGAGAACCCGCGACAGAAGATCCTGCCCCAGGCCCCGCGCACCGCCGTCGAACGCACCCTCGACGAACTGCTGCGGACCCGTCGTCGTCCGGGCAGCGCCACCCTGACGAAAGCCGGACCGGGCACACGGTCTCCCGGGTCGTCGCCGGAGAGCACCCTGCCGAGCGCGGCACCTGCCCGGCCCCCCGCTCCGGACCAGCCGGTGCCGACACCACCCGGCGGCACCATCTCGAGCCTCGCCGCTAAGGCATCGCACGCCGACACCACATCTCACCTCGCCAGTCCGCCGAGCATCGACGCCACACCCGGCCGCACTGATTCGCCGAGCATCGACGCCACACCCGCCCGCGCTGATTCGCCGGGCGCGGGTGCCGGTGCGTCCGAGGTCGTCGGCGCGGTCACCGGTGCCACCCTCGGGACGGTCGAGCTCCATCGCCACGGCCCCGCCGCCCGGCGGCGCCGCTACACCAAAGCCGCGTGGCCGGTCGGCATCCTGATCGCGGTGATGCTGCTGGCCGTGCTGCTCGGCGGCGATCTGCCCAGCTGGAGTTGGAGCACGCCGGTGCTGCTGGCACTCGTCATGGCGGCGCTGGCGGAGGATCGCTATCGCGGGCTCGGGCATCGGGTCCTGCCCGGCACCACCGGACCGACCTGGCTCATCACCCGGCGCGGCAGCCTGGATCGCAATCGCGACTGTCTCGAGGCGCCCGGCATCATCGGCTGGACCATCCGCCAGACCTTCTGGCAGCGCCGCGCGGGACTGGCCACCGTGGTCGCGGCGACGGCGGCGGGCAAGAAGGCCTACCTCGTCGTCGATATCCCGCTCGACCGCGCCTACGCCCTCATCGAGGAAGTCACCCCGGGACGGCTCGGCCACCGCTGACCCCCGTTTCCCACCGGGGTGCCCGACCACCGCGCATGTCCTGACCGGTCGTTCCCGGCGACGCGGCACGTGATCGGCCGCGCCCGCGCCGCGACGCCGCGAGCAGATGGCCGCGCCCGTCCCCGACGGCGCGAGTGTCCGGCCGCGGGCCGTCCCGGTGCGGCGTAGGCTGCGAAGAGCTCGCCCGGCCGCTCACGCAAGGGGTGCTTCGTGGAGTTCACCGAGATCATCGAGACCGCAGGCAAGGCCCTCGACGGGGCGGGGGTGGCGGCGATCGTGGTGGGGGCGCTGGTGGCGACCGTGCGGTTCGCGCTCAGCTGGCGCGGGAACTTCGAGCCCGCCTACAGCACCTATCGACGCGGCCTCGGGCGCGCGATCCTGCTCGGCCTGGAATTCCTGGTCGCCGCCGACATCATCCGGACCGTCGCCGTCGCACCGAGTTTCACCAGTGTCGGCGTGCTGGCCCTGATCGTGCTGGTCCGCACCTTCCTGAGCTATTCCATGCAGCTGGAGCTGACCGGGCACTGGCCGTGGAATCAGCCGAAGGCGAGCACCTAGCGCGTGCGGAACAGGTTCGCGTTGGAGCGGTAGTACAGGTACGCGACCGGCGGGATCACCCCGCAGGCCAGCAGCAACAGGGTGCGGCCGTCGCTGCCGAGCAGGATGTCACCGCCGGGCCCGCGCGAGGCGCAGACCAGGAAACCGAAGACCCACACCACGATCGGGGCGAAGGCGAAGCCCAGCCGCCCGGTCACCGACTCCATGCCGTAGACCAGCGCGACATTGATCGGCGCGGCCAGCAGCGCCGAGATCGGCATCGGGACCGAGCCGATGTACAGCGGCAGGAACAGCACCTCCACGACCAGCGTGAGCAGCGCGTTGAACAGCAGCAGCACCACGACGAGTCCCGAGAGCACCGGGTCCGGCAGCGCGGGCAGGCGCCGCGTCACGGCGGTGAGCTGGTCGGTCATGCGGCCGAGTCTATGCGGCCGCACCACGCGACCGGCCGCGCGGCAGGCAGATCGACAAGGCGCCGCGTATCCCCCGGCGGACTCAGTCCAGTCCGGCGAACAGGTCGTGTTCGAGCCCGTCGGCCGCGACCGGCCCGCGCGCGCCGCGCACCAGCCGGAAGTGCTCCACCGGCAGCACCGGCAGCGCGATGTTGTTGGACAGCGCGAACTCCCGGCCGCTGGGCGCCACACTCACCTGGGTGGCGTGCGCGCGCAGGGCGGCCCGCTTGGCCGAGACCACATCGGAGACGTCGACCAGCGTGGTCGCGGTATCGGTCGACACCGCCGCCAGCTCGGCCTCCACCGGCAGCCGCCAGCCCGCGGGCAGCGCGCCGGGCAGCTCGTCGACGGTCCGCCGGGCCAGCGCCGCGGTGTGCTGACGCAGCAGCTCGGCATCGGTGACGGTCCAGTAGAACTTGGGCACGTCCCAGCCCTGCCCGGACGCCGCGGCCACGGCGTCCGTGGTGATCTGGTGCGCGCGAATGTGGTCGGGATGCCCGTAGCCGCCGCGCGGATCGTAGGTGACCACCACGCGCGGGCGCAGCGCCAGAATGACCGCGACCAGCTCGTCGACCGCCGCGTCCCCGGAGCGCACGAAGGCCCGCGGATGCTCGGCCGACGGCGTCCCCGCCATCCCCGAATCCCGCCACCGCCCGGCCCCGCCGAGGAACCACGGCTCCCCCGCGTCCAGCGCCGCCAGCGCGGCGGTGAGCTCACCGACCCGGTACCCACCGAGCTGATCGGCCTCCCCCGCGACCAGCCGCGCCCAGCGCTCGCCGATCACCTCACCCTCTTCCCCGAGCGTGCAGGTCACCACGGTCACCGGCACCCCACGGCGCCGGTAATGCGCGATGGTGCCGCCGGTGGTCAGCGACTCGTCGTCGGGGTGGGCGTGCACCAGCAGCAGACCGCCGGTGTCGCTGATTCCATGCATTGGAAGTCCCTCTCGTCCCATCGTCAGCCCGTTCGAGGCGACCGTTGGATACTAGCTGGCTCCCAATTCGAACCCTGGAATGATCGAAATTCCCGTAAACGAAAAGAAGCCAATGGGACGCCCCGGGCATCCTTTCGATTCAGCTGCGATATCGAGACCTCTTTGCTCATGAATGCACGAACAAGGAAGGGCGAAAATTCGAAATACTGCAAATAGAGTCGACAGAAAACGAATCGAAGATAGATTGATCAAATTAACATTTCAGCCGATAGAAGCCCGGATGACACCGGCGCTCTCCCGCAAACTTCGGTCCTGACATGCGGCGGCGGATCGGCCGCCGAGGGGTTGCGACCAGGTGCCGACCACCCCTCGGCAGCTTGACCTGCGGAGATCTACTCGATCGACCCGCTACAGCTGGACACAGTACCAATCATCGATCAGCGAACCATCATTTCTCTGAACGATCTTGTACTGGCCCGGGCACTGCTGATCGACAGCATTTTTACACGAGCCGTCGGTATAGCGGCAACTTCCCACATACGTATCGGCATGTGCGGGCGCAGCCAATGCCGCCAGACAACCTACCGAAATTACCGACGCGGCAACAGCAGCACTGAATCGCATACCCATAATGGAACCCCTCCCAAAGAGTGCGACATGATGTGATCGCACGCTGACGAGCGTAAAGGACAACGCTGAGCCTGACAAGTGCGTGTGTCCAGCACATCCGAAGCAATCGTCACGGTAACTTCCGCCATTGCGCCGCATCACCGAAGATACCCACCTGGATGGCGCCGGACATCGACACGCCATCCACCCGCGGACCGGCCGCCGCAACGACGTTGTCCTGGACGATGGGTAGAACACTGGCGAGTTCCCACAGCCGAGGCTCGACCTCGGCCAAGATCCGGCCGACATCGGTGCCTCGCAGCGCCTCATCGATCAACGGCTGGATCACCGGATCGCAAACTCCTCCGAGATTGCTCGGTGCCCGTTGATACGCGTCGGCAGCAGCTGTAGCCGCACCGTTCGCGCCGATTGCCTCGCGTGGCGCGCAGCCGTAACGCGACGCTAGTACCGTCGCCGGATCAGCTCCCGCCAGCTCCCAGCCGACGATGGCATCGACACCTGAGTCGACCAGCTGCTTCCCGTACAGTTCGTCGGCCGGAACGCCTCGAACCGTGGCATCGATACCGGCGCTGCGCAATTGGTCTGCGGCAGTGTTGGCGACGGCCAAGGCCACCGTGTCCTCGGCGACCGCGCCGATGCGGACCGTCAACGCCTTACCAGTGCGGACTATCGAGCGCGGCTGCGGAGCTGGCGACGTGGGCGAATTGGTCTGCACCGTTTCCGGTGCGCGCCCGAATCCTGCCTCGGCCAGAAGGGCGAACGCTTCATCGGTACTCATCCGCCCTGGCGCTGTCGGACTGTAGCTGGGACTCGACGGTGGAAGTATTTGTGCGCGCGCGGGCTCCACCCAGCCGCCCGACTGCGCCCCGACTGTCGCGAGCAGACCTGGATCAAGCAACGCAAGCACGGCCTTGCGCACCCGCGCGTCGCTGAGATCGCCAGAGCGACCGTTCAGTGCCAGTTGTAGCTCACGAGCCTGCGGCATGATCGTGGTACGAACCGACGGAATCGCGGCGAGTTGCGCCCGAGTAGCCACGCCGCCGTGCACGAGCGCCATCTGTGCATCACCGGTGCGCAACGACTCAGCAAGCTGGGACGAGGTCCCACCGCGACGGAACAAGATTTGGTCGGGTGCCGCCGGGGTGCCCCAGAAGCGATCATTGCGTTCCAGCAGAATCTCGTCGCGGCCCCGGTCGACACGCATCGTGAAGTTTGCCCCCGACACCGGAATCCGTTCGGCCAGACCGCTGGTGAACCCTCCTGGTGAGTCCTTGACCAGATGCGAAGGGAGGAGATTCGAAAACAGCTCGCGCCAAGCCGGATACGGCTGCGACAAGGTCACGATGACAGTTTTTCCACCTCCCGCCGACGCGACATCGGAGATCAGACGATAGCCTGCCGGATCGACCACCCCGGGCTGCGTGACCATCTGCTGCCACAAGAATCGGAAGTCTTCAGCCGCGATCGGCGCTCCATCGGACCAGTTCGCCTGGTTACGGAGAACGTAGGTGATGGTGAACGGATTCTGCGCCGATACCTCAGCCGACTCGATCAAGGATGCATCGGGTATCCAGTCGACCGCTGTGGGCTCGACCGGGTTCGGAACCGGCCGGAACGGACTCGGCAGCACCATCGAACTCACCGCATTCGTCGCAGGCGACTGATCCGAGCGTAGATGCGGATTGAAGCCGATGCCGATGTCGTCGATCGCGACCACGACGGTGTTCTTGCCCGGCTTGGCCTGGGTGGTCTTGGGGGAATCGGTGCTCTCGATCGGCGGTGGCGGATTCGCGGTGCAACCGGCGAGGACCACCGCCGCGGTCATCGCCACCAACGCTCCGCGCCACTTCGCGCGCCCTACCCCCGAACTCACGTCCGGCACTCTACCTGCCCCATCTGTCCGGGGACGCGCACGCGCACCCCACCGAAACGCATCGAGGGGACGGCACCGAAGCACCGTCCCCTCGATTCGCGTACTACCTAGGAACCAGCGGCCGCGCGATCGCGCGCCTTGCGGCGGGACAGATCGCGGGCGCGCTCGTTGGCGCCGAGCACGACCTTACGCACGCGGACCACCTCGGGGGTGACCTCCACGCACTCGTCACCGGCGCAGAACTCCATCGCCAGCTCGAGGTCCAGGGTGAGCGGCTTGGCCAGGGTCTCCATCACGTCGGCGGTCGCGCTGCGCATATTGGTCAGCTTCTTCTCGCGGGTGACGTTGATGTCGAGATCCTCGGCACGCGGGTTGATGCCAACGACCATGCCCTCGTAGGTATCGGCGCCCGGCTCGACGAAGAACTGACCGCGGTCGGCCAGCTGGATCATCGCGAACGGGGTGACCGTGCCCGCGCGGTCCGACACCAGCGAACCGGTGTGGCGGGCGCGGATCTCACCGGCCCACGGCGCGTAACCGTGCGAGACGGCGTTGGCGATGCCGGTGCCGCGGGTCTCGGTGAGGAACACGGTGCGGAAGCCGATCAGGCCACGCGA
The DNA here is from genome assembly GCF_037034205.1 of Nocardia sp. SSK8. Classification (NCBI taxonomy): domain Bacteria; kingdom Bacillati; phylum Actinomycetota; class Actinomycetes; order Mycobacteriales; family Nocardiaceae; genus Nocardia; species Nocardia sp. SSK8. Next base: position 53,378 of record NZ_JBAGKD010000009.1, on the reverse strand, counting down.
GGGGACGATGAACTCCATCCGCACCCAGCCCGCGGCGTGGTTGCTCATCTGCACCATCTTGCCCTTGCGCGCGGCCAGCAGCTGGGTGATGGCACCCAGGTACTCGTCGGGGCAGTCGATGGTCAGCTCTTCGAACGGCTCGTGCACCTTGCCGTCGACCTGCTTGGTGACCACCTGCGGCTTGCCGACGGTGAGTTCGAAGCCCTCGCGGCGCATCTGCTCGACCAGGATGGCCAGCGCCAGCTCACCGCGGCCCTGCACCTCCCAGGCGTCCGGGCGGCCGATGTCGAGCACGCGCAGCGACACATTGCCGATCAGTTCCTGATCCAGGCGCGACTTCACCATGCGGGCGGTGAGCTTGTGCCCCTGCACCCGGCCGACCAGCGGCGAGGTGTTGGTGCCGATGACCACCGAGATGGCGGGCTCGTCGACGGAGATGCGCGGCAGCGCGACCGGGTTGTCCACGTCGGCGAGGGTGTCGCCGATCATGATGTCCGGGATACCGGCGATGGCCACGATGTCACCGGCGACGGCGACCTCGCCCGGCTGACGCTCGACACCGACGGTCTGCAGCAGCTCGGTGATCTTGACCTGCTTGGCGCCGTCGGCGTTGATCCAGGTGACGTTCTGGCCCTTGCGCAGCTCGCCGTTGTGGATGCGGACCAGGGCCAGACGGCCGAGGAACGCGGAGGCGTCGAGGTTGGTGACGTGGGCCTGCAGCGGCTCCTCCGGGTTGCCCTTGGGCGCCGGGATGTTGTTGAGCAGCACGTCGAACAGGGCGTCGAGGTTCTCGGCGTCGGGCGCCTGACCGTTCTCCGGACGCTCCTTGGACGCCTTGCCCTCGCGGCCCGAGGCGTAGAGGACCGGCAGGTCCAGCGCCAGCTCGGCGGCTTCGGCGGCCTCGTCGTCGAGGTCGGAGGCCAGGTCGAGCAGCAGGTCGTGCGACTCCTCGACGACCTCCTCGATCCGGGCGTCGGGGCGGTCGGTCTTGTTGACGACCAGGATCACCGGCAGCTTGGCCGAGAGCGCCTTGCGCAGCACGAACCGGGTCTGCGGCAGCGGGCCCTCGGACGCGTCGACGAGCAGCACGACACCGTCGACCATGGACAGGCCGCGCTCGACCTCGCCACCGAAGTCGGCGTGGCCGGGGGTGTCGATCACATTGATGACGGTGACGGAACCGTCCGGGTGGTGCCGGTGCACCGCGGTGTTCTTGGCGAGAATGGTGATGCCCTTCTCGCGCTCGAGGTCACCGGAGTCCATGACCCGATCGACCAGCTCGGCCCGCTCAGCGAACGCGCCCGACTGACGAAGCATGGCGTCGACCAGCGTCGTCTTGCCGTGGTCGACGTGGGCCACGATGGCGACGTTGCGAAAATCGCGTGTAGACGACACGCCTCAATCCTCCTGCATGTTGGTGTATTGGCGCGCATTCAACTGGCATCGCGGCCTGTTACACCCTACCGGTACCCCGGTGGGCCACACGTGTCAGGCTTTGTACTTAGGGTACGCTAACCCGCATGGGCAAGGTGAAGGCCAAGAAGGTGTCGAGCCTGAAGCCGAAGAAGAAGTGCTGCAGAAAGAAGACTCGCTGCTTCAAATGCCCCGTCGTCATCATGCGGATGAAGAAGGCCGAGGCCGCCGGAATATGCGGCAAAGATCTCAAAAAAGCGCTGAAGAAAGCGCGCGCCGCCTGACGCCGTGACGACGGGCGATGCGCCGTGCCCGGAACCGGCGTAGAACTGCAGACATGGGTACTCCGAAACCGGCACTGCTCAGCGACCCCGAGATCACCATCGCCCTGGCCACCCTGCCGGAGTGGTCCCACCAGGGCACCACGCTCACCCGGACGGTGCGGGCGCCCGATTTCCTCGCGGGCATCGAATGGGTGCGCAAGATCGCGGCGGCGGCCGAGGCGGCCGATCATCATCCCGATATCGATATCCGCTGGCGCACACTGCATTTCACATTGAGCACGCATTCGGCGGGCGGGATCACCGCCAAGGACACGGCGCTGGCGCACAGCATCGACCAGATCGTCGGCTGAGGCTCAGTTCGCCGTCACCTCGGCCTGCTTGCGGCCGAGCGAGCGCGTCTGCGCGCGCAAGGTGTCGCGACCGCGCCAGATCAGCCAGCCCAGCAGCACGAACACCCCGATCGCGTCGACCGCGCCGAGCCAGGCCAGCGGCCACGGCCGTGGGATGGTCCAGATGGTCGGCTGCGCGAACGAGAGCACCCACGGCACGCCGACCAGCATGGTCAGCACCCAGAACCCGGCGATGATCCGCGCCATCCGCTCCTCGCGCAGCGGGCCGTAGAGCAGCCACAGCGAGGTGGGGATGAGCCACACCCAGTGGTGCGACCAGGAGATCGGCGAGATCATCAGGCCGAACAGCTGCACCAGCACGAGTGTGCCGAGCCGGTCGTCGGGGTCCAGGGTGCGCCAGGCCAGCAGCGCCAGCACCGCGGTGACCAGCACCGCCGCGATCCACCACGGCCCGGATTGCACGTCGTGGCCCAGGATCCGGCTGATCGTGCCGCGCAGCGACTGGTTCCAGACCGAGCCCACCGGCCCGATCCGGTCGGCGTCACCGAGCAGGGTGCCGAAGTAGCGCCGCGCCTCGTGCGCGTTGATCAGGAAGCTCACCGCCACGGTCAGCCCGAAGGCCGCCGCCGACCACAGCACCGTCGCCCAGCGGCGCCGCGCCACGAAGTACAGGCCGGTGATCGCCGGGGTCAGCTTGATCCCGGCGATCACGCCGACCAGCGTGCCCGAGATCCACCAGCGCGCGCTGCGCACCGCCAACATCGCGCCGAACACCAGGAACACATTGACCTGGCCGTAGTCGATGGTGGTCCGCACCGGCTCGAGCCAGACGCCCAGCGCGGTCCAGGCCACCGCGACGGTGATCCAGCGGGTCTGCCGCGCGCGCTCGGCGCCGACCAGCAGTTCCAGGCTGATCCGGATGACGCCGTAGAGCGCGGCGACGGTGGCCAGCATCCAGCCGACCGCCACCAGCGTGAACGGCAGATAGTGCAGCGGGAAGAACACCAGCGCGGCGAAGGGCGGATAGGTGAACGGCAGCGGGAAGTCCGGCGTCACTTCGGAATAGGTGAAGTCGTAGAGCCGGTCGGTGAGCAGCGAGGCCGACCCGTCCACATAGACGTGCAGGTCGACGACGTTGAGGCCGTTCGGGGCGAACAGCATCCAGGCCAGGCGGGCGAGCACGGACAGTCCGAGCAGCACGAGAGCCCATCGGAGATGTCGGTTCGATGCCATGGTGAGACAACCTTAACCGGGCTCGTGCGCGCGCCTACGCGCACGGGTTGACCGGGCGACCCTCGACACCACCGGTAACAGTTGCATCAACATCCCCATCTGTAACAGGAACGGGGGTTAGCGTCGATGAACACGGTTTCGGGTCGGTACGCGACATCGGGCCGGGCGGCTGTACAACACAGCGGCGTTGTCCCTAGAGTGACCCCGACATAGACGGGTTCGACACCTCGTCCCCATCGCCACACCGAGGTAAGGACGGCTAGACCAGTGCTTCGTAGCCGAGGATCGCGGATCGCAACGACCGCTCTCGCCATCGCGGCCAGCGCCATGCTCGCCGCGCCGGCGTCGACCATCGCCGCTCCCGCGCCTGCCCCGCAGGCGGCACCGATCAGCGTGCCGATGGTGCCCGAGGGCGTCCCGGTCGACGCGCTCGCCGCCTTCGCCCCCGCCGTCGCCGGACTCATCGCGGGCCCGGCCGACATCGCGAACCCGCAGACCGCCCTGCTCGACCAGGCGCGCGCCCTGCTGGCCACGCTGAACCTCCCGCCTGCCATCAAGTCCACCCTCGAGCGGATCATCACCTTCCTCGACGGCAGCGGTGGCGGCGGCCCGGAGATCCCCGAGGACGGGCCGGTCATCGCCCAGTTCCTGTACCCGACCATCGGCAAGGGCTGCATCGGCGACGGCGCCGACTCGGTGGGCACCGCGCTCGCGGTCGCCGGTCCGGCCCAGCTGCCCCCGCCCGGCCCCGCCGCCGGTCAGGCCGGTTTCGTGTTCACCGCGCTGGGCACCAAGGCGCCGACCGCCGAGCAGAACCCGCCGATGACGGTCCAGTGGCTCAACCTCGACACCCGCCAGTCGGCGATCCAGACGCTGACCGACGAGGCCAAGATCAACCCCGGCGGCCCGGCCACCCTCTCGGCCATCGCGAACACCGGCCACGGCCGCGTCGTCGCGGTCGTCTCCGGCTCGCTCACCACCGCCGCCGAGGACGCCGCCCCGCGCACCTGCTCGTTCATGCCGACCCTGGGCTTCTTCACCGTCTAGGAATAGGGCAGTCGCCGAACCCGGTCCGTTCCCCGAACGGACCGGGTTCGGTCGTTTCCGGGGTGTTCCGGTGGCGCAGGGGATGTGGTAGACCGGGACGATGGCGACCAACCAGAATTCTGTTCAGGATCTGCGGTCGATTCGGAGCCGGAAGTCACGCCGGTCGATTCTGTCGTGGCGGTCCGAAGGGTCGATCCTGTCGATCGGCTCGGCCTATTCGGTGCTCTCGATCGGCAGCGTGGGGTCGGTGCTCTCGATCGGGTCGGTGGGCTCGTTCGGGTCGGCGATCTCGTCGGGGTCGTTCGTGAGTATCGGTTCCGCGCTGTCGGGGCTGTCGCGCTGGTCGTTGCTGTCGTGGCGCGGCGTGCTGGCCGAACCCGAGGCACGGACCGCGCTGCGCGTGGTGCCCGACGACGAACCGGAGCTGCGGGTGGCGCCGACCTGCCACTGCCAGACCTAGCGGGTCACCACTGGCCGTAGTCCGAGGCCAGCACCCGGTTCAGGTCGACGCCGACACCGTCGATGCTGCGCTTGTCGATCTCGAACTGGTGCAGCTGGGCGCGCGGGTGCACGTAGCCGCGCGGGGTGCCCCAATTGTGCTGCCAGAACCAGGAAGCCAGGCCCGCGTCGACGGCGCGGTCGATGGTGGGGGTGTTGGCGTAGATGCCGACCAGGTCGTGGCCGAGCACCGATTCCCAGCCCTCGATATAGGGCGCGATCATGTCGTCGAACTCGGCTTGGCTGGGATTGTCGTCGATGGAGGCGTAGATCGGCGCGGAATCGGGTCCGCCCGCGGCACTGTGTAATTGCCAGCCACGCTCGGCATGGCGCTTGCCCGCCTCGCGGCCACCGCGCCAATCGGCGGTCGGGCCCTTGCCGAACTGGTAGTTCGACACGATCGAGAGCCCTTCCGACCACAGGTCCTCGACCTCGGCGGCCCGCAGCGGCTTGCCCGCCATCCACTCCGCGCCGGGCCTGCGATCGGAGACATAGCGGATCACCCCGATGTGCCCGGCCGCGCGGATGGCCGCCGCCGAGGGCACACCCCCGGCGTAATCGACCATGGTGCCGAAGGACCGGGCGGCGGCGGGGGCCGCGGACAGACCCATCCCGACGGTGGCCGCGGCGGCGGCGAATCCGAAGAACTCCCGTCGGCTCACAGGGACAGAACGCATCGCAGGACTCCTTCGCGCAACCCGACGGTCAACCGGCGGCGTGCCCGGTGCGCCTTCCCCGAAACCTGCGCGCCGGGAGCCTCGAACGTTCACTCATTGCACCACAACCACAGGGGAACCGCCAGAACCAACGACAACATTCGCCCCACGAGTCACAGGGGTCAGGTGGCGCCGTCGATCGCCGCGCCCACGTCGATGGTGCGGCCGGTGGGATCGGCCAGTTCGGTGCTGACCACCGCGACGACCTGGGAGATGATCTGCTTCTTGATACCGGCCAGGCGGGCCAGGGTGGCCGCGCGTAAGCCCTTGGCGCTGAACTCCATCGAGATGTCCTCGATCGCGGGCGGCGGCACATCGATGACGATCTGCAGCGGCTCGGCGGCCCTGGCCGTGAGGACGAGCGGAATCCGCAGGTCGGCGCGGTAGTGGTTGGCCTTGAGCACGTCGACGGTGATGTCGAGGCCCACCGGCAGCACCATGTCGAACACCCGCAGGTCACCGGGCGCGCCGGTGCCGCGGTCGAGCACGCGGGGCTCCTCGATGGCCCCGCGCACCGTCACGGTGGCCGCGCCGCGCGGGCCCTCCGAGAGCGGGCCCACCTCGATCGGGCTGCCCGCCAGCTGGCCGACCACGCCGTGCACGCGGTCACGGGTGACGATGGTGGTGAAGAAGCGCAGGCCGAACTCGCGGTAATCGATCCACTCGAAGATGGTGTCGTTGCGGTGCGGGGAGCGGTAGCCGTCCAGGATGGCCTCGATGTCGAACACACGCGCCGAGCGGACCTTCGGGTCGCCCACGATGGCGTTGACCCGTCCGGCCACCTCACGCTGCACCAGACCCGCGATCGGGTCGAGCAGCATCTCCCAGGCGCTGTCCACGGCCTCGGCGCGCAGGGTGAAGCTCACGTCCCTGGCGGTCACCGGGGCCACGTCGATCACCACCAGCAGCGGCGCGGCGGTGCGCGCGTGCAGCTTCAGGCCGATCTCCACCACGGCCGCCAGACCCAGCTTGCGCCCGCCGAGCACCAGGTTGACCGCCAGCGTGAGCGGGATCTTCACGCCGAAGGCGAGGGCGTCGCCGGGGGTACGGGTGACCACCGGAGTACCCAGGGTGCCCTCGGCTGCGAAACCGGCCAGACCGGCCGGACCCAGCGAGAACGGGCCGATCTGCACCCCGCGGCCGGTCATCCCCGAGACGGCGGCGGCGATGCGGTCCTCGGTCACCGCGTAGGTGACGAACCGTTCGCCGAAATCGGCGTAGTCGATCCACGTCGGTTCACGACGGGCGTCTTCGGTCACCTGCGCTTGCACATCGGACACCGTAACAACTCCTCCGTCCTGCCGATGAGGGGGAAGCAGGACGGAGGAGCCATCGGCGGCGCTGCCGGGCGCCGCGATCTCCATGGTACGGGCACCCGCGTGGTACCGCCGTCCAGGTTCATCGCAGTTGTCTTGAGCGACAAACGATTTCAGAAACGTCCATAGCCGACCAGATCGGCGGTCTCGGCGAGGGTGATGGTGCTGACCCGGATGGTGCCCAGTTCGTTGCCACCGATGGTGGTGATCGTCTCGCCGTCGGACTTCAGCACGATATTGGTGTGCTGACCCATCGGGCTGTCGGGGCCGTAGAGCACCACGTCACCGGCGCGCGGCCGGTAACCGACATCGCCCCTGGTGAACCGCCCGACCTGCTGGTAGTACTCCTGCAGCGTGTAGACGCCCGGAATGCGCCAGGAACCGGAGTTCGGATTGGCCAGCGGCCTGCCCGCCTCGCGCATGGTCCAGCTGACGAAGTCGGCGCACCAGGCCTCCTCCACGCCCTCAGCGTACTTGCGCCCGTCGCCGGGCTGCTCGTATTCGCGGCGCAGCACGTCTACCAGGGCGATCTGCTGTTCGTCGAGCTGTTCGGTGTCCAGCGCCGGGAACGGCTCGCCCCAGTCGTGCTGCCACCACACCAGCCCGCCGACGATCACCGCCGTCGCCGCGAGCACCCCGGAGATGCCCAGCATCCACCGGCCCACCCGACCGGTGGGTTCGGTCTGTATTTGCGTCATCGCCCCCCGCTTTCCGTTGTGCCTCTACCTTCTCAGACGAACCGGAGGCGCTCCGGGTTCCCCCGGATCACGAAAATCGGTCGATGTGCTCCGGAGCGGGCCGGGCGGGAGCACGACCACCGGGTGGACCCCTGCACCACCCGGGCGTCGGCTCGGCAACCACGCTCTCGGCGCGCAGCAATCGTGCGTGCCATCCCCTCCGGCGACGTCCACGCACCGCGGCATGGACGTGGTTTCGAACACGTACCGCTCCGGAACACACTGACCGACCAGCACGGAGACCGGCATGGAACACCCGGCTGTGCTGGACTGGTAGCCGCGCGGTGTCCCGCCCGGCTGTGAGAATTTTTGCGAACGCTTTACTGTCGGTCAAGCTAGACGGCTGTCCCAATTTGTCCCATCGACGCAGCGGAGGAACGTGGCGTGGAAGACCCGCACGCACCGGTGGCGCGATTCCTGCGCGAACGCCGGGAGTCAGCGGGCCTGACCAGAGCCGCGCTCGGCACCCGCGCCGGACTCTCCCCCGCCCTCATCCAGAAGATCGAACAGGGCACCCGCACGCCCACCCTCGAGGCGCTCACCTCGCTGTTCGAGGCGCTCGACGTGCCGGAGCTGTTCCGTGAGCACCTGGTGTCACTGACGCTGTCGCCGCGCTACGAGACCCCGGCGCCGGTCGTCTCGCCGGAGGTCCCCGCCGCCGATCTGGCGCTGCTGGCCGACCTCGCGCGCCCCGCCTGCCTGATGGTGTACCCCACCTCCGACATCCTCGCGACCAACGCGGGCTGGGCCCGGCAGTTCCCCGGCATGGTCGCGGGCACGACGCTGATGGAGTGGATGCTGCTGGATCCGATGGCCCCGGCCGTGGTGCTGGACTGGGAGCGCCAGATCCACCTGTTCGTCTACAGCTTCCGCGTCACCGGCCCCGGGGTGGTGCCGCAGGACCGCATCGACGCCCTGGTCGCCTCCTGCGCGCGGGCCGCGGTCTGGGAGCGGCTGTGGACGACGGTGCCCGCCACCCCGGACAACGCCGACGCCCCCGAGCTGCTGCTGCGCCACGCCGACACCGGCGAACCGACGAGAATGGCCCTGCACAACCTGGAATTCAGCTTGCCGCGCCGCCCCTGGGCCCTGGTGACCGTGGCGCCCCGAACCGCGCAGGAGGAGTGACTGTGAAGGACGATCCGCACGCCTCGATCGCCCGCTACCTGCGCGATCGCCGCGAATCGGCGGGCCTGACCCGCGCCGCGCTCAGCGCCGCCGCTGGCATCTCCCCCGCGCTCATCCAGAAGATCGAACAGGGCACCCGCACTCCCACCGTGGAGGCACTCAACTCCCTGTTCGATGTGCTCGAGGTGCCCGACCTGTTCCGCGACCACCTGGTCTCGCTGTCCTACGCCGCCCGCTACGACAACTCCGCGCCCGATACCAGCGGCACCGTGCCCGCCACCGATCTCTCCCTGCTGAACGCCATCCCGTACCCGGCCAGCCTGCAGATCTACTCGACCTTCGACATCGTGGCCGCCAACACCGCCTGGGAGCAGTACTTCCCCGGGCTGAGCGCGGGCACCACCCTGCTCGAGTGGATGATGCTCGACCCCCGGTCGCGGGTGGCGATGCTGGACTGGCACAAGCAAGTCCACCTGTGCGTCTACGGGTTCCGGGTGATGAGCCCGGGCGTGGTGCCGCAGCGCCGGATCGACGAGCTGGTGGCGGCCTGTTCGCAGGCCGCGGAGTGGACCGAGTTCTGGACCACCGAACCCGACGCGCCCACCCACCTCGACTCCCCGGTCCAGCGGATCCGGCATCCGGAGACCGGCGAATCGGTCACCATGACCATGCACGCGCTGGACTACACCATTCCGCGCCGGGAGTGGTCGCTGGTGGTGTTCTCCCCGGTGCCGGACCCGAGCTAGTCGGCCTTGCGCATCGGGATGCAGGCGGTCAGCGCGATCGCGGCCACCGCACCGGCCATCGCGATGAAGAACGCGGTGTGGAAACCCTCGCGCGAGGGCAGCACGTGCGGGCCGAGCTGCATCGTCATGTGCGCGAGCACCACGCCCATCACCGCGGCGGAGGTGGAGGTGCCGATCGAGCGCATCAGCGAGTTGAGGCCGTTGGCGGCGGCGGTCTCGGTGATCGGCACCGCGCCCATGATCAGCGCGGGCATGGCCGCGTAGGCCAGGCCGACGCCACCGGCGACGATCACCGAGGCCAGCATGATCTGCCAGACGCTGTCCATCATCAGCACCGCGCACAGGTACCCGATGCCGATCACGGCCGAGCCCAGCGCCAGGGTGAGCTTGGGCCCCTTGGCGGCCGACAGCCGCGCCGAGACCGGCGAGAGCAGCATCATGACCAGGCCGGTCGGCGCCATCGCCAGACCCGCGACCACCATGGACAGCCCGAAGCCGTAGCCGGTCTCCTCGGGGGCCATCAGCAGCTGCGGGAAGGTCAGCGACATGCCGTAGAGCGCGAAACCGACGGCGATCGAGGCCATATTGGTGAACAGCACGCGCGGACGCGCCGAGACCCGCAGGTCGACCAGCGGCGCGCCCTGGCGCAGTTCGTAGAAACCCCAGGCCAGGAAGCTCACCAGCGAGGCCGCGAACAGGCCGATGATCGAGGCGCTCGCCCAGCCCCAGTCGGCGCCCTTGGTGATGGCGACGAGCAGGGTCAGCAGCGCGATCGACAGGCCGACGGCACCACCGAAATCGAACTTGGCCGGGGTGCGCACCGGCGATTCGGGCACGAACACGAACACCAGCACGGCACAGACGACGCCAAGGCCCGCGGCGACCCAGAAGAGCATGTGCCAGTCGGCGTTCTGCGCGATCAGCGCGGCGAACGGCAGGCCGATGGCACCGCCAACACCCAGCGTCGCGCTCATCACCGCCATCGCGCTGCCGACCTTGGCGGGCGGCAGTTCGTCGCGCATGATGCTGATCCCCAGTGGGATCGCGCCCACCGCCGCGCCCTGCAGCGAGCGGCCGACGATCTCGGGCAGCAGCGAGGAGAAGCTCGCGCAGACCACCGAGCCGACGATCATGAACCCCAGGTTCACCACCAGCACCAGGCGCTTGCCGAACATGTCGCCGAGCTTGCCGGAGATGGGGGTGGAGACCGCGCCCGCCAGCAGCGTCGCGGTGATCACCCAGGAGGCGTTGGCGGCCGAGGTGTTCAGCAGGGTCGGCAGCGACGGGATGATCGGGATGACCAGCGTCTGCATCAGCGACACGACGACGCCGACCGTGCTGAGCACCGCGATGAGTACCACCGGGGCGATCCGACGGGTTTCGGGGGTGGCCGGCGAGACGTCGGCGGTAGTTACGGACACGAATATGCACCGTACACAGCATGTGCATACTACACAATTTGGATTCGGGTGACTCACGCGACATAGTTGGCACATGTCCGATTCCGGTCCCGCCGACGACACCCCGTTCGCCCGCCTGGTCTTCGAGCTGAACCTGATCTCCCGGCACTTCCCGACGACCTCGCGGCGGCGCCCCGGCTTCCAGCTCGACCGCTCCGCGTTCCTCATCCTCACCCGCCTTGACCTGGGCGAACCGCTGAGCCTGAAGGAACTCTCGGAGGCCTTCCAGCTCGACATCTCCACCATCAACCGGCAGGTCGGGGCGATGCTCAAGCAGGAACTCGTCGAACGGGTGCCCGATCCAGAAGGCGGGCTGGCCCGCAAGATCCGCGCCACCGCCGAGGGCAAGGCCGCACTGGCCGCCGACCGCAAGCACCGCGCCGAGGGCATCGGCATCGTCGTGGCGGACTGGGACGAGCACGACATCAGCGAATTGAGCAGGCTGATGCGCAAATTCAATCGCTCGGTCGAACAGATCGAGCACAATCCGTGGCCGAGACCGCCGCATACCGACAGCTAGCGCGCTAAGCTGCGCCGCGTGGTCACTCACCGGTCTGCCCGTCCGAGCTGGCTCGCCTGGGACAACTACTTCGTCGGCGTCGGCGGCCTGGTCCTCGGGCTGTGCTTCGGGACCTGCGCGGCCCTGATCGCCGGGCCCGGCCGCAACCTCGCGGCGATCGTGCTGGTGGTCCTCGCCGGGCTCTGCGTGCTGCCCGCGCTGGTGCGCGCCGTGATCGAACTCAGCGTCTGGGTGCGCCTGGCGGTTCTGGTCCTCGGTTTCGCGATCCTGCTGCCCGCGATCGTCGTCAGCCCCGATGTGCGCGACTGGGCCGCCGAGCGCTGGCAGCAGGCCTGGAAGTGATCGCTACAGGTTCGGCGGCACGGCAAGCAGCAGCTGCAGCGCCTTCTGCAGGAACTGCGCCGACTGCCAGGTGAAATAGGAATCGGCCGCGGCCGCGGCGGCATCGGCCGAACCGGTCGCGAGCCGGGCCGAGCCGGTCGCCAGGTTCGCCGACCCGGTGGCCGAGCCGGTCGCCGACCCCGTTCCGGGCACGGCCGAGGCGGGCGCCGCCGCCCCGAGTAGCCCGATCGTCAGCACAGCGCCCACCAGGGCGGCCCGCACGACAGACGGTTTGGACGTTTCACGACCGGACGACATCAACTCGAACCCACTCTCGAAAATCACTGCGAGTATGCAGTATTCACGCCACAACTCGACACCGAGCCCGATTCGCCGGGATTGCCTCCCGGCGCGGGCCCGCGCGCGAATCCTTCAGCCCGACCCTTTCTCATCATGACGTCCTTCGGCAAGAGCCGATAGACACCGGATCTCGGGGCAGCACACGGGAATCGGAGCGTTTGTACCCGACGACCAGCGATGCCGTGCGACGCGCCGACGCCTGGGAGATCGCGGCGCCCGGGCAGAATGCGCCATGCACTCGGACGCGGAGGCGTGCGAGCAGAGTGGGTTCGACGCGGTCGCGGGCGTGCCGTGGAATCAGTGTGAATGCGGCCCGCCGTGGATTCAGCGCGAGAAGCGGCCGCCGCCGGTGGCTTCGGCGCGGTGGCGGGCCGTGTCCGCCGCGTGGGTGCCGCGCTCGCGAAGTACCTCGACCCAGGCCGTACCCCGCTGACGTGCGGCTTCGGCGAGTTCGGGCCCGCGATCCCGCGCGATCTCGGCGAGGTGCGCACCGCGTTCCTTGGCGGCCTCCGCCAGTCGCGGTGCCCGTTCGCGGGCGACCTCACTCCAGTGCGTCGCCGCCTCGGCGACCTGCGGTGCGCGTTCACGCGCGAGCCCGCTCCACTGCGCGCCCCGCTCCTTGGCCGCGTCGGCCAGCTGCGGGCCGCGATCGCGCGCGATCTCACTCAGTTGCTGACCACGCTCCCTCGCCGCCTCGGCCAACTGCGGACCGCGATCGCGCGCGAGCTCACTCCACTGCTGACCACGCTCCCTCGCCGCCTCGGCCAACTGCGGGCCGCGATCGCGCGCAAGCTCACTCCACTGCTGACCACGCTCCTTCGCGATATCGGCGACCTGCGGACCGCGTTCCTTGGCGATCGCGGCGAGGTGTTCGCCCTGGCCCTGCGCCGCGTCGGCCAGCTGCGCGCCGCGTAACTTGGCGGCGCCGACCAGGGCCGCGCCTTCGGCGCGCGAATCGTGGCGCGACATGGCCTGACGCGCCCGCCAGCCCAGCGAGGGCTTGCCCGCGGTGTCGGAGGCCGTGATCAGCAGGCCGCCGAGCAGGCCGAGATCCTTGAGGAAGCCGACGCGCTTGGCCGCGCGACGGTCCGGGTCGGGTTCGGCCCAGAAGTCCTGTTCGGTGACCGTGCCCGGCACCACCGTCGCCGCCAGCACCAGCGCGGCCGGACGCGGCGCGCGCCCGCTGGCCAGCAACAACCCGCCCGCGACCTGCACCGCCGCATTGATCCGCACCCACTGGCCCGGATCATCAGGCACCTTCGCGGCGAGCGCGTCGGGCAGGCCGCTGCGCCCCTTGTCGGCGAGTGCGGTGGCGGCGGCGGCCCGGGGTTTCGGATTCATCAGCCCGTTGATGCCCCCGGCGACGAAGGTGGTCGCCAGCAGGGTGCGGGCCAGACGGCGGACAGGCTTGATCGGCATCGTTGGAATCCCTTCGTCTACGACTGGGGAGAACGGCTCCTCATCATTCGACTACCCGGCCCCCACCGACACAAACGACGCGCCGACCCGGGCATGCCCTGTCCAGTGACCACTACCCTCGCCCCCGTGTCCGACATCGTCCGCACCGCCTATTCCGCGGTCCACCGGCTCTACATCGATTCCTTCGGCTCCCCCAGCGACCTGGACCCCGACGACGTCACCTTCGTCCTGAACCACTTCACCCCCGGCCCCACCCTCGACCTCGGCTGCGGCCCCGGCCACTTCACCAAAACCCTCACCGACGCGGGCTACCCCACCACCGGCATCGACCTGGTCCCCGAATTCATCACCCACGCCCGCACCACCTACCCCACCCTCCCCTTCGAACAGGCCTCCTTCACCACCCTCCCCACCCCCGACCACACCATCACCAACATCCTGGCCTGGTTCTCCCTCATCCACTTCCACCCCACCGAACTCCCACCCCTCCTCGCGGAATTCCACCGCGCCCTCACCCCCGGCGGCACCCTCATCCTCGGCTTCTTCGAATCCCCCCACACCGTCGAACCCTTCCCCCACAAGGTCACCACCGCCTACCGCTACCCCACCCCCACCCTCGCCGAAACCCTCGCCGCAGCAGGCTTCACCGAGAAAGCCCGCCGCCACCACCCCGCCAGCGACACCACCCGCCCCTACTCCGCCCTGGCCGCCACAGCCTCCTGACGTTCGTCCGTACAGCCCACGGCACCGGAGTTCACCGTGCCCTGCCCAGTGATGGCCTCAGCTGAGCGGAGCGTGGTGCTTCACTCAGGAAGCGAGCTGATCCGCGACATGTCGTCGGTCGGTGGCTGCGGGCTCCATATCGGCCGCTGCGGAGCCGACGCGTCAGGCTGCCGCGGCCAGAACCGCGTTCAACGTCCGATGACCACTCGCCCGGCTGACCAGGCGGGTGAGGGCTTCGGCCACCCTGGCGGGCTGTTCGAGGATGACCGAGTGGCCCGCGCCGTCGACCAGTACCAGGTCGGCGTAGTCGATGGCGGCGGCCATGGCGACGGAGTGCGAGGGCGGGGTCATCAGGTCGGCGGAGCCGCACAGGATGAGGGTGGGGATGGCGGAGAGGGCGGGGAGGACGTCGGTGCGGTCGTAGGTCATGAAGGCGCTCAGGAAGCTCGCCATGGTGACGATCGGGGTCTCGTTGTGCATGGCGTAGGCCAGGGCCAGGACCCGGGGGCTCACCTGGCGATCGCCGAACTCGGCGGCCCGCACCACCGGCGCGAACACCGTGCACGCGACCTGCTTGACCCGCTGCATCAGCCGCGGCGCGCGCCGCACCGCCGCCTGGAATCCGGCGATGATCGGGTGCCGCAGCAACCGGCCGAACCCGGCGTCGGCCAGCCCGCTCGCGGCGGTCGCGATGAGCGCGACACCCACGATCCGGGTGCCGATCTCGTGGCGGTGCTGGTCGGCATAGGTGAGCACGGTCATCCCGCCCATCGAGTGCCCGACCAGCACGACCGGCCCGGTGGGCGCGACCGCGTCGAGCACCGCGCGCAGGTCGTGGCCGAGCTGTTCGAGGTGGTAGCTGTGCCGGGCGGCGGTGGCCGAATCACCGTGGCCGCGATGGTCGTAGCAGACGACCCGGGCGCCGGGATTGTCGCGCAACAGCGCATCGCGCACCTCGGTCCACGACTCGGTCCGCAGGCAGTGCCCGTGGATCAGCACCACCGTCAGCGCCGCGTCGCGCCGCCCGTATTCCCGCACCGCGAGCCGCGCGCCGTCCTCGGCCGAGACCGCGACACGACGCTCCTGGGCGAGAGTGCTGATGGTCGACATCGCGAGCCTCCGGTTCGAGTGGGGTGACAGGTTCCACTCTCTCCTGGAAAAGGCCTCGTCAGCAGGGCCCCGAGTGCTGGCTCCGCACCCCCGAGGGTGCACGGAATCCCCACCTAGGTGCACCACCATCCTTGACTGAAAATTCAGTCAGGTCTAGCCTGGAGACGACCAGAAGGAGATGACAGATGCGACGACGCACGTTCGTCCAGACCACGATGGCCGCGCTCGGCAGTGTGCTGTGGGCCGGTTGCGCCGACAGCGACAGCCCTGAGGACCACGACGGGAGGACCTGGCTGATGCCGGAGGAAGGTCAGCCGCACCAGCGCACCTGGATGGCCTTCGCGGCCGACGAGCGGATCTGGGGCGCGCATCTGGTCCCCGAGGTCCAGCGCGACCTGGCGACCATCGCCACCACGATCGCCCGCTACGAACCGGTCACCATGCTGGTGCGCCCCGCGGACCAGGCCCTGGCCCAGCGACTGATCGGCGCCGCGAACGTGGAACTCATCCCCACCGACCTCGACGACCTGTGGATGCGCGACACCGGCCCGGTCTTCGTCCACGACGGAAACACCAGGGCCGGAGTCGATTTCAACTTCAACGGCTGGGGCGACAAGCAGGAGTACCGCGCCGACGCGAAGGTCGCCGAGTTCGTCACCGGCCGCGCTGGCGTCGAAACCCTGCACACCGATCTGGTGCTGGAGGGCGGCGCGCTCGAGGTCGACGGCGAGGGCACCGCGATCATCACCGAGAGTTGCGTGCTCAACAGCAATCGCAACCCCGGCTGGAAGAAACGCGACGTCGAAGCGGAACTCGCCTACCTGCTCGGGATCGAGAAGGTGATCTGGCTGCCCGGCATCGCCGGTCACGACATCACCGACGGCCACACCGATTTCTACGCCCGTTTCACCGGCCCCGGCGTGGTGGTCGCCGGCCTCGACGACGACCCGGATTCCTTCGACTACGACGTCACCCGCCGCCACCTCGACATCCTGCGCGCGGCGACCGACGCGCGCGGGCGTCCGCTGCGGGTGGAGGTGCTGCCCGGACCGTCGAGCGTGCGCGAGACCTTCGAGAACGATGATTTCGCCGCGGGCTACATCAATTTCTACGTGTGCAACGGCGCCGTCATCGCCCCCGAGTTCGGCGATCCCGACGCCGACGCCGCCACCGCGGCAACCCTGACCCGACTGTTCCCCGGACGCGACGTGGTGCAGATCAATATCGACGGCATCGCCGCAGGTGGCGGCGGCATCCACTGCACCACCCAGCAGGAACCCGCCGCCTGAGCCGTGCCCGGGTGAGCGCCGGGGACCTACTGTGAGGAATCGTGTCGGATCGTCGTACCCAGATCATGGAAGCCGCCGTCCGCGTCATCGCCCAGGACGGCGTGCGCGGACTGCGGGTCGACAAGCTCGCCGCGACCGCCGAGGTCTCGACAGCCCTGATCTACTACCACTTCAAGGATCGCGCGGGCATCCTGCAGGCCGCGCTCGCCCATATCAACCATCGCGCCCAGACCTACACCGACGCGCCTGTCACCGACCCGCGCGCCCGCCTCGAGCAGATGCTGCTCCAGGAACTCCAGGACGCCCCCGACGTGCGCGAAACCAGCCTCGCCTGGGGCGAACTGCGCGCCACCGCCGCGTTCAACGCCGACCTGCGCGAGCCGCTGCGCACCACGACGGCATCCTGGAACGCCGATATCGAGTCCCTGATCCGCGCGGCCGGGGAATCCGGCGGCGTCGCCACCGGGGTCGCCCCCGCCGATGCCGCCGAGCGGCTCACGGCGCTGGTCGAGGGACTCAGCGAACGCTGGCACAGTGGTTCGCTCACGCTCGCCCGCGCCCGCGAGCTCCTCGCCGGGGCCATCGCACTCGAGTTGCCGCCGGACACCTGACCGCTACCCTCGACAACACCGGCGAACAGGGGGACATGTGACCGTCGATGGGGAGAGATCCGCTGTGCCGCAGCGCTCCACGGGGTTCCGGGTGCTGATCGGGACCGCGCAGGTGGCGCTCGGTGTGGTCGCCGGGTACCTGGTCAACTGGGGAACGCTGCTCGGCATCCTCCAGGTGGAGATCGGTACCGGCTGGACGCTGCCGTGGCTGCTCGATGTCTGGCTGCTGCCGTTCGCGGTGACCGCCGGGATCGTCGCGGTCCTGTGGGTCACGCTGCCGCGGATCCGGCTCGCGCTGGCCACAGCCCTCGCGACTTCGCTGCTGACCTCGATCTTCTTCGTGTGGCTGCTCTCATCCTGGTAGCGCTCAGCCGAATTCGGCCTGGCCCACGATCTCCCGCAGCGCCCGCACATGCCCCCGGTAGGCGTCGCGGCCCTGCGCGGTGAACGCCGCCCAGGTGCGGGTCCGCCGATCCCGCAGACCCTTGGACACCGTCACGTATCCCGCGTCCTCGAGTGCCTTGACCTGCTTGCTCAGCACCGATTCGCTCACCCCCAGCTGATCGCGCAGCAGGGCGAACTCGGCCCGCTCGACCGTGTCGAGGATCGCGCAGATCTGCAGCCGGTGCGGCGCGTGCACGAGCGGGTCGAACGCCGCCGTCACGGCTGTTCCCGCAGACTGCGCACCCACGCCGCGTTCCATCGCGGCCCGAGCACACACACCGTCACGAACATGACCACCGCCGCCACCGCGCTCACCACGACGCTGCCCGCCACGATCGACGCGAACACCCCGCCCACGATCACCACCACCATCACCCACGCCGTCCACGCTCCCTGCTCGCGCATGGTCGCCATGGTCCAGCTGCCGGTGACCCGCGCGTACGCGACCATGTCGCCCACCAGCGCCAGCAGCCCGAGCGCGAGCAACACCCCACCCCAGAGCCCGCCGATCCCACTGCCCAAGGCCAGCAACGCCGCCCCCGCGCCGAGCACCGGCCAGTACCACCCCGGCGTCGACACCCGCCGCGCGACATCGTCGCGCACCTGCCCGATCGCCGCGAGCGCGTCCCGAGCCTGATCTTCCCGCGTCATCCGCGACCTCCCTCAACTTGCCGTTACGGAAAGTCCGGAACTCCCCTACGCTCACACCATGACCGTGAGGATGGGCAATGTCGGCATCGTCGTGGAAGACCTGAGCGCGGCCATCGACTTCTTCCGCGAACTCGGCCTGGAGCTGGAAGGCCAGGGCGCCGTCGAAGGCGAATGGGCAGGCCGCGTCACCGGCCTCGGCGACCTGCGCGTCGAGATCGCCATGATGCGGACCCCCGACGGCCATAGCCGCCTGGAACTCTCCCGGTTCCTCGAACCCGCCGTCATCGCCGACCACCGCACCGCCCCGGTCAACTCCCTGGGCTACCTGCGCGTCATGTTCACCGTCGACGACATCGACGACACCCTCACCCGCCTCCGCACCCACGGCGCCGAACTCGTCAGCGACGAGGTCATCCGCTACGAAAACGCCTACCGCCTCTGCTACCTCCGCGGCCCCGAAGGCATCCTCCTCGGCCTCGCCGAGGAACTCGGCTGACGATCGTCACCGCGCCCGATTGACCCGCACCGCGTCCTTGATCAGCGCCTTGAAAGCCCCGGCGTCGAGCTCATCGTCTTCGTGCAGATCGATCGACCGCCCCCGCGGCGCATGCAGACTGGCATTGAACAACCCGCCCGGATCGTTCACCGAAGACCCCTTGGCAAAGTTCACCTTCACCTTGCCCTTGTACATCTCCAAGGTGCAGATCAACCCGTCCAGCGAAAAAGCGGGCACCCCGTCCGGATTGGACGGCTTCTTCCACTTCATCTCCTCGACGACACCCGGCTCCGCCTCCTTGATCAAGGAACGAATGTCATCGACCCGACCGACCCGCCAGTCCTCAGCCATCCCCTGATAATAGGCCCCACCCCCACCTCAGACCGCGACTCACAGGCCCGCCGTAGCAACACCTCGAGATGACCGACCGCCTCGAACGCGACCGCCGCTGTCCGGCTCGACCATGCGTAGAGAGCCAGTGCGGCATCGCGATCACCGTCAGCGGCCCGTAAGAACGGGTCGAGCCGATGCTCGGACAGCAGGCCACTCACATCCGTCGCGACACGGCCCCCTGGCACCGGCACTTGCTATCCTGGCCGGGAACGCCCCCGTGTCGCCTCTGAAGTAATTCATGCGCCTGGGCTCCTTCAATTCACCCCAGGCGCAACGGATTACACGTTGAAGCGGAACTCCACGACGTCGCCGTCGGCCATGACGTAGTCCTTGCCCTCCATGCGGACCTTGCCTGCCGCCTTGGCGGCGGACATGGAGCCCGCGTCGACGAGGTCGTCGAAGGCGACGAGTTCGGCCTTGATGAAGCCGCGTTCGAAGTCGGTGTGGATGACACCCGCGGCCTTGGGGGCGGTGTCGCCCTGGTGGATGGTCCAGGCTCGGGCTTCCTTGGGGCCTGCGGTGAGGTAGGTCTGCAGGCCGAGGGTGTGGAAACCGGCGCGGGCAAGGGCGTGCAGGCCGGGTTCGGTCTGGCCGATGGACTCGAGCAGTTCGAGGGCGGACTCGTCGTCGAGTTCGAGGAGTTCGGCTTCGACCTTGGCGTCGAGGAAGACGGCGTCGGCGGGGGCGACGACGGCCTTCAGTTCGGCGACCTTGGCCTCGTCGGTGAGCACCGATTCGTCGGCGTTGAAGACGTAGAGGAAGGGCTTGATGGTGAGCAGCGAGAGTTCACGCAGCAGCTCGCCGTCGATCTTCTTGCCCGCGGCGAACAGGGTGGTGCCCTCGTTGAGGAACTCCTGGGCCACCTTGGCGGCGTCGAGCAGTGGCTTGCGGTCCTTCTTGACCTTGGCTTCCTTCTCGAGGCGCGGGATGGCCTTCTCGAGGGTCTGCAGGTCGGCCAGGATGAGCTCGGTCTCGATGACCTCGATGTCGGCGGTGGGGTCGACGCGACCGTCGACGTGCACCACGTCGTCGTCGGCGAACACGCGCACCACCTGGCAGATGGCGTCGGCCTCGCGGATATTGGCCAGGAACTTGTTGCCCAGGCCCGCGCCCTCGGAGGCGCCCTTGACGATGCCCGCGATGTCGACGAAGGACACCACGGCGGGCACGGTCTTCTCGGAACCGAAGATCTCGGCGAGCTTGTCCAGCCGCGGGTCGGGCAGCGGCACCACGCCGACATTGGGCTCGATGGTCGCGAACGGGTAGTTCGCGGCCAGCACGTCGTTCTTGGTCAGCGCGTTGAAGAGCGTCGACTTACCGACGTTGGGCAGTCCGACGATTCCGAGGGTGAGGCTCACGGAATCGAGAGTCTACGCGCCGGAGGGACCCGCCCCTGACAGGGCGGGTCCCCACCGCTCAGGGAACCAGCACGACCTTGCCCAGGTTGGCGCGCTGCTCGATCACCGCGTGCGCGGCCGCGGCGTCGTCGAGCGCGAACTCCGCGTGCACGACCGGGTGCAGCAGCCCGGAGGCGTAGTACTGCCAGACCTCCTGGCGCAGGTCCTCGTAGCGGGCGGGGTCGCGCTGGGCCAGGCGGCCGATGCGGAAGCCGGTGAGGGTCTTGCCCCCGGCGAGCAGGTCCTCGGCGTCGATCAGGCCGCCGCCGGTGCCGTAGGTGACCACGCGGCCGCCCTCGGCCAGCCCGGCCAGGGTGCCGCCCAGCCCGGTGCCGCCGACGCCGTCGAGGGCGTAGTCGGCCTGCTTGCCGCAGTGCAGCTGGTCGTAGGTGAACACCTCGTCGGCGCCGAGTTCGCGGACGAAATCGGCCTTGGCGGGATCGGAGACGGCGGCGACGACCCAGGCGGCGCCGCGCACGCGGGCCAGCTGGACGGCCAGGTGCCCGACGCCACCGGAGGCGGCGGTGATCAGGGCGGTCTCGCCCTCGCGCGGGGCGGCGGTGTCGAGGGCGCCGAGGGCGACCAGGCCGCTGCGCATCAGCGCGACCGCGTCCACGGCGGAGGCGCCGTCGGGGATGGCGGACGCCTGGTCGGCGGCCAGCACGACGTACTCGGCGTAGGCGTCGGCGGTGCACAGGCCCACGACGCGGTAGCCCGCGCTGTAGCCGTCGACCCCGTCACCGACCGCGACGACCTCACCGGCGACCTCGGCGCGCAGCGGCTGCGCCACCGGGGCGCTGATCCGCCGGATCGCCGACAGGGTGACCCCGATGGCCTCGACCCGGACCAGCAGCTCACCGGCGCCGGGCACCGGCACCTCCGCCGCGACGACCTCGAGCGCCTCCGAACCACCGCTGCGCTCGTACTGAACCCGCCGCATGACACCTCCTACAGATTTGGGCGAAGGCGCAACGTTAACCGGGCGAGTGCGCGTTTCCACAGGCCATGGACGGGTGAGTGCGAAATCTCACCGACTCCGCGACACTGCGGAGAGCACCTTCACGAAACGGTTACCCCGTCCCCGCGGCCGGGACGCGTGCGTCATCCCACACCGCCACGGCCTTGACGGATGCCGCCCCGCACCGTCCCGGCGTAGCGTGGCCGGTATGGAGCCGACCACCGAGGTGGTGACCGCGGCCCCCGCGCCGGTGCTGGCAGCGTTCATCGACCGGTACGTGGGCTATCGGCTGGCGGGCTTCGCCCCCGGCCTGCATCGCGGGCTGCCGTCGCGGCACATGACCTTCATCGTCGCGATCGGGCCCACGATCGACGTGGTCACCCAGACCGACCCGCGTCAGGCGCCGGACAGTTACCGCTGCGTGCTGAGCGGCTTGCAGGCGAGCCCGGCGATGATCGCGCACACCGGCTTCCAGGAGGGCATCGCCATCGAACTCACCCCGCTGGGGAGCCGGGTGCTGTTCGGGATGCCCGCCGGGGAACTGTGGGATGTCTCGATCGAATGCACCGATGCCCAGCGGATTCTGGGTGATCAGCTCGCCGATGCCGTGCAGTCGCACCCGGATTGGCCGGGCCGCTTCGCCGCCTGCGACCGGGCGCTGCTCGCCGCCGCCCGCACCGATTCCCTGGCCGGTCCCGAATTGACCTGGGCCTGGCGCACTCTCGTCGGCACCGGCGGCTCCTGCGAGATCACCCCGCTGGCCGAGCGGATCGGCTGGAGCCGCCAGCACCTGACCCGCAAGTTCACCGCCGAGTTCGGCGCGAGCCCCAAGCTGGCGGCCCGGATCATCCGCTTCGAACGCGCCCGGCGCATGCTCGCGGCCACCCCGTCGTTCGTATCGATCGCCCAGATCGCGGCCACCTGCGGCTACTACGACCAGGCGCATCTGGATCGCGATTTCGCCGAGCTCGCGGGCTGCTCCCCCACCACGTGGCTCACCGAGGAAGAGGTTCCATCCGTCCAAGACCCGGACACCGCCGACACGCGAGGCTGAACACATGGACACCACAACCAACACCCAGACCGGCGTCTGGCCCTGCCTGGCCTTCGACGACGCCCGCGCCATGATCGAATTCCTCACCACCGCCTTCGGTTTCACCGTCGCCGCGGTCTACGCCCGCGAGGACGACCCCACCGTCGTCGAACACGGCGAACTGCGCTGGCCCGCGGGCGGCGGCATCATGCTCGGCTCCACCGGCCGCGACGAATCCCCCTTCGGCACCCGCCCCGCCGGAGTGGCCTCCCTCTACCTGATCACCGACGACCCCGACGCCCTGCACGACCGCGCCGTCGCCGCGGGCGCGCGGATCATCCGCGGCCTGCGCGACGAGGACTACGGCTCCCGCGGCTTCACCGCCACCGACCCCGAGGGCAACCTCTGGAGCTTCGGCACCTATCGCGGCGAATGACCCGCTGAACAAAATTTCATCTTGGCCGCGAGCGCGGAGATCCTGGCCGATCTGTCCGAGCGATCCGCTACCTTGACGATGTTCTACCCAAGGCTTGGCGCGTTCTGTCAGGAGAGTCAATGGCGACCATCGAGTATCTGCGGACCGAGCCGGATCTTCCCCCGGTCGGCCTCGTCGACCGCACCCCGATCACCCCGGCCAAGAAGGCTGTGTTCGCGGGGATCGCCGTGCTCGGCGCCATCGCGTGGGCCGTGGTGGCGTTCGTGCGCGGCGAGTCGGTGAACGCGGTGTGGATCGTCATCGCGGCGGTCTGTACCTACATCATCGCCTACCGCTTCTACGCGCGGTTCATCGAATGGAAGATCACCAAGCCGCGCGACGACGTGGCCACGCCCGCCGAGATCTATGACAACGGCAAGGATTTCATGCCGATGGACCGGCGGGTGCTCTACGGGCACCACTTCGCCGCCATCGCGGGTGCCGGGCCGCTGGTGGGTCCGGTGCTGGCCGCGCAGATGGGTTATCTGCCGGGCACCATCTGGATCATTGTCGGTGTCGTTTTCGCGGGCGCGGTGCAGGACTATCTGGTGCTGTGGGCCTCGACCCGGCGCCGTGGGCGCAGTCTGGGGCAGATGGCGCGCGACGAGCTCGGCGCGGTCGGTGGGGTGGCCGCGATCGTGGCGATCCTGGCCATCATGACCATCCTGCTCGCGGTGCTGGCGCTGGTGGTGGTCAACGCGCTGGGCGAGAGTCCGTGGGGCGTGTTCTCCATCGCGATGACGATCCCGATCGCGGTGTTCATGGGTGTGTATCTGCGGTATCTGCGGCCGGGCAAGGTCGGTGAGGTCTCCGCGATCGGCATCGTGCTACTGCTGGCGGCCATCATCGGCGGCGGCATGGTGTCGGAGACCCAGTGGGGCACCGACTGGTTCACCCTCTCGCGCACCACGATCGCCTGGTGCCTGATCGCCTACGGCTTCTTCGCCTCGGTGCTGCCGGTGTGGCTGCTGCTGGCTCCGCGCGACTACCTGTCGACGTTCATGAAGGTCGGCACCATCGTGCTGCTGGCGGCGGGCATCCTGATCACCATGCCGGTGCTGAAGGCGCCCGCGGTCTCGGAATTCGCGCACAGCGGAACGGGTCCGGCCTTCGCGGGCAGCCTGTTCCCGTTCCTGTTCATCACCATCGCCTGCGGTGCGCTCTCGGGCTTCCACGCGCTGGTGTCCTCGGGGACCACACCCAAGCTGCTGGCCAAGGAATCCAATGCCAGGATGATCGGCTACGGCGGCATGCTGATGGAGTCGTTCGTCGCGGTGATGGCGATCATCACCGCCTCGATCATCGACCAGCACCTGTATTTCGGCATGAACGCGCCGGGCGGGCTCACCGGCAACACCCCGGAAACCGCTGCGGCCTACACCAATTCGCTCGGGCTGAGCGGCCCGCCCGCCACTCCGGAGCTGTTCGCCGACGCGGCCGCCGATGTCGGCGAGAACTCGGTCATCTCGCGCACCGGTGGCGCCCCGACGCTGGCCGTGGGCATCTCCGAGGTGTTCCACCAGTTCCTCGGCGGTGAGTCGATGAAGGCGTTCTGGTACCACTTCGCGATCATGTTCGAGGCGCTGTTCATCCTCACCACCATCGACGCGGGCACCCGCGTGGCGCGGTTCCTGGTGTCGGACGCGCTGGGCAATTTCGGCGGCGGCTTCCGCAAGTTCAAGGATCCGTCCTGGCGGGTCGGCGCGTGGGTGTGCTCGTTGCTGGTGGTGGCGGGCTGGGGCGGTGTGCTGCTGATGGGCGTCAACGATCCCTTCGGCGGCATCAACGCGCTGTTCCCGCTGTTCGGTATCGCCAACCAGCTGCTGGCCGCGATCGCGCTGACGGTGGTGCTCACCATCATCGTCAAACGGGGGCAGTGGAAGTGGGCGTGGATTCCGGGCGTGCCGCTGGTCTGGGACCTCATCGTCACGATGACCGCGTCCTGGCAGAAGATCTTCTCCGCCGACCCCAAGCTCGGCTACTGGAAGCAGCACAGCCTGTGTCAGGCGGCCAAGGACGCGGGCACCGGCTGCCTGACGGCCAAGACGCCCGAACAGGTCGAGACCGCCATCCGCAACACCTTCATCCAGGGCACGCTCTCGATCGTGTTCGCGGTGCTGGTGCTGATCGTGACCGTGGTCGGGGCGTATGTGTGTCTCAGGGCCATCCGCTCGGGCACGGTATCGAGCACCGAGTCCGCGGAGCAGCCCTCGAAGATCTTCTCGCCCAGCGGTTTCCTGGCCACGGCGGCGGAGAAGGACGTGCAGAAGGAGTGGGACGCGCTGATCGCCGAGGGCAAGGTGAGCGCGCCCGGATCGGCGCACGTGTCGTGACTGGTCGCCGCGACGTGGTCGGCCGGTTCACCGAGTCGGCCGACCAGGCCCGGTGCGACCACCGGCGTGATCGTGCGAATGGCTCGTCAGCAGTCGGAAAATCGCACGCGCGAGCAACGAATGCACGATTACGCCGGGGCAACGTGTGGCTCCAGGCGCTGGTCCGGGTCCGGGACGGTGCGCGCGGTGTGGCCTGGTGGTACAGCGCGATCAACGGCGGTCAGGACTACCGGCGGTATGTCGAGCACCGCAGGCGCACGCATCCCGGCGAGCCGATCGCCTCGGAACGGGACTACTGGCGCGAACGCTACGCCGAAGCCGACCGCAACCCCACCAATCGCTGCTGCTGACCAGGTAGACCCCGGTCCGCGCCCCGTCGGGGGTATGTGGCCGATTTCCGCTAGCGTTGGTGGCACCGGGCTGCCACTGTGGAACCCGTGACGATCACGGCATTGGACTTCGAACGCTGCTACCGCGCGGTGTCGACCAGGGACTCCCGCTTCGACGGGCAGTTCTTCACCGCGGTGCGCACGACCGGCATCTACTGCAGGCCCTCGTGCCCGGCGATCACCCCCAAACGGGTCAATGTCTCGTTCCTACCCACGGCGGCGGCCGCCCAGCAGGCCGGGTACCGGGCCTGCCGCCGCTGCCTGCCCGACGCCGCGCCCGGTTCCCCGCTGTGGAACATCCGCGCCGACCTCGCCGCCCGCGCCATGCGGCTGATCGGGGACGGGGTGGTCGAGCGCGGCGGGGTGCCCGGCCTGGCCGCGACGCTGGGGTACTCGCAGCGTCAGCTGACCCGGGTGCTCACCACCGAACTCGGCGCCGGGCCGCTCGCGCTGGCCAGAGCCCATCGCGCGCACACCGCGCGGCTGCTCATCCAGACCACCGAGATGCCGATGTCGGATATCGCGTTCGCGGCCGGGTTCGCCAGCATCCGCCAGTTCAACGACACCGTGCGCGAGGTGTTCGCCGTCAGCCCGACGACGATGCGCACCGAACTGCGATCCTCGCCACGCAACGATGTGGTGGCCCCGGCGGTGCCCGGCCTGCTGACCTTGCGCCTGCCGTACCGGGAGCCGCTGGATACCGCCTGGCTCACCTGGTTCCTGTCCGCGCACACCGTGCCGGGGATGGAGGTGTTCGACGACGGCGTCTACACCCGCAGCCTGCGCACCCCGCACGGCTACGCGACGGTGCGGCTGTCGTTCCAGCCCGGACATGTGCGCGCCGAGCTCGCGCTGCGCGACATGCGCGATCTGGCGCCGACGGTGGCGCGGGTGCGGCATCTGCTCGACCTCGACGCGGACCCGCTCGGCATCGACGAGGCGCTCGGCGCCGGGTCCGGCTGGTCGCCGGGAATCCGGGTGCCGGGGTGTCCGGACGGTCCGGAGTTGTTGCTGCGCACCATGATCGGCCAGCAGATCTCGGTGCGGGCGGCGGCCACGCACACCGCCCGCCTGGTCGACGCGCTCGGTGAGCGGATCGACGGCGCGGCACCCCTGCTGTTCCCCACCGCCGAAGCCATCGCCGAACACGGCGCCGAGATACTGACCGGGCCCGCACGCCGGGTCGCCGCGATCGTGGCCGCCGCGCGGGCGATCGCCGAGGGCGAACTGGCCCTGCACCCCGGCCGCACCGCCGCCGATCTGCGCCGGGACCTGCTCACCCTCGCCGGGATCGGGCCGTGGACGGCCGACTACGTCACCATGCGGCTGCTCGCCGATCCCGACATCCTGCTAGACACCGACCTGGTGGTGCGCCAGGGCGCGCTGCTGGCCGGGATCGACCTCGACCACACCACCCGCTGGGCGCCGTGGCGCTCGTATCTGTCCATGCATCTGTGGAAGACCGCGCTGGTAGAGCGCGGCGCCATCCCCACCCTGCCTTCTCCGATAGGAAGTGAAGCCTCATGACTGCCACTCGTCTCGCCGAGGTCGCCACCGTCGCGACGCCGATCGGCCCGTTCACCGCGATCGTCGACGGTGACGGTGCCGTACTGGCCTCCGGCTGGACCGGCGATCCGGCCGAACTCACCGCCGTCGTGCACGCGAGCCTGCGCCCGACCGAGCTGCGGCAGCGCGATGCGCTCGGTGCCGTCACCCAGGCGGTCCTCGACTATCACGACGGTGATCTGACCGCGATCGACGCGATCCCGGTGCGGCAGCGGTCGGGTGAATTCCTCTCCCACGCCTGGGATGTGCTGCGGAAGGTGCCCGCCGGGGAGCCGGTGACCTATACCGAGTTCGCCGGGCTGGCGGGTCGACCGGCAGCGACGCGGGCCGCGGCCAATGCCTGCGCGCGTAATGCCGCGGCGCTGTTCGTGCCGTGTCATCGGGTGCTGCGGATCGGCGGGCAGCTCGGCGGGTTCCGCTGGGGGCTCGAGGCCAAGCGGTGGCTGCTCGACCACGAGCGGTGATCAGGCCAGTATTCGGCGAGTGGCTCTTTTGAAAGGTCCAGTCTCCTCGGATGCTGGGTGGCATGCTCACTCGTCGTCTGGTCGCCCTCTATGCCGGGCTGTGGTTGTACGGGACGTCGATGGCGGTGATGGTGCGGGCCGGTCTCGGACTCGATCCGTGGGATGTCTTCCATCAGGGCGTTGCCGCGCACCTGCCGCTGAGCTTCGGTGTGGTCACCGCGTTGACCGGGGTCGTCGTGCTGCTGGCCTGGATTCCGCTGCGGCAGCGGCCGGGACTGGGGACCGTGAGCAATGTGGTGGTGATCGCGGTCGCGGTGGATGTGGGGCTGTGGCTGATTCCGGAGGTGCGCGGACTGGGGTGGCAGGGGCTGGCCATGGTGGCGGCGGTCGTCGTCAACGCGGCGGCCACCGTGCTCTACATCGGCGCCGGAATGGGTCCGGGGCCGCGCGATGGACTGATGACTGGACTGGTCGCCCGGACCGGGTGGCCGGTCTGGTCGGTCCGCACGGGCATCGAGGCCACGGTGCTGACCACCGGCTGGGTTCTCGGCGGCACAGTGGGCATCGCGACCCTGGTCTACGCGTTCGGCATCGGGCCGCTGATCCAGCTGATGATCCCGTTCGTCGACCGGTGGTTGCCCGGCTTCACGCCGGTGCCGCGACCCGAACCGGTGGTCGCGGCGCCATCAGGCGGCCAACAGCTGGGTGGCGAGCAGGTCGGTGACCCACTGCCGCCAGTCCTCGGCCGACCAGCCGCGGTCGCCGACGAGCAGCCGGTAGGTCTCCGGCGCGGTGAGCGCCAGCGCGATATCGGCGCCGCGCTCCACCGAAACATCCTGCCGTAAACCTTCTTTGGCCGCGAGCTCGGCGACGAGCCGGTGTTGCACGGTGCGCCGGGCGGCGATATTGGCCTGCCAGATCTCGGCCAGCTCCGGGTCGGTCGCGGCCGCCGAGCGCACCACCTCCAGCAGCGGGGCGACCCGGCCCAGGATCTCCGCCGCCGCCGCGACTTGCAGGCGGATCTGCTCGCCCGGCGGGGCCGCCAGGGCGGCGGCGAACCAGGGCCGATCCATTGTCGCCACCGGTTCGGTGTCGCCCGCGATCGCGGTATCGAGCAATTCCAGCAGGATCGCGCGCTTGGTGGCGAAGGTGAAATACAGCGTCTGCACGGCCATTCCGGCCTGTTCGGCGATGGCTTTCATCGTGGTGGCCGCGTAGCCGCGCGCGACGAAGAGTTCCCGGGCGGCGGTGAGCATCCGGTCGCGATTGGCGCTGGTCTTGGCGGCGCGGACGCCCGCCGATCGTGCGGTCATACCGAAGATCCTACTTGACTAGAGCAGCACTCCAGTGACACTCTCGCTAGAGTTCTACTCTAGTGAAAGGTCCTGTGATGGCCGACCCTGGTATTCCTTCTTCGCGTGCGCGGTGGATCCTGCTGTTGATCACCGCCGTCGAACTCGTCGTCTTCCTCGACACCACCGTGCTCAATGTGGCGCTGCCGACGATCGGCGCCGAGCTGGGGCTCAGCGAGTCCGGGCTCGGCTGGGTGACCAACGCCTATCTCCTCGCGTTCGGCGGCTGCCTGCTGCTGGGCGGGCGCACCGCCGATCTGATCGGGCCGCGCCGCATGTTCACCCTCGGCCTCGGGCTGTTCACCCTGGCCTCGCTGGTGGCGGGTCTCGCGCCCTCGGCCGAGGTGCTCATCGCCGCGCGCGCCGCGCAGGGCGTGGGTGCCGCCCTGTTGATTCCCGCCCAACTAGCGCTGCTGACAGCGGTTTTCACCACGCCAGCGGCCCGGAACCGTGCCTTCGGCACGTGGAGTGCCATGGGTGCGGCCGGTGCCGCGATCGGCACGGCGCTGGGCGGTCCGCTCACCGATCTGTTCGGGTGGCCGTCGATCTTCCTCATCAATGTGCCGGTCGGGGTCCTCGCCCTGGCCGGGGTCCGGCTGCTGCCCGCCGACACCCGGCGGACGGGGGCCGCGCTGCGCGAACTCGATCTGCCCGGCGCGATCACCGCGACGACGGGGCTGCTGCTGCTCGGCTACGGCATCGGCGCGCTCGGTGAGCCCGCGCCCGGGGCCGGGCCTGCGCTGATGTTGGGCGGCGGGGCGGTGTTGCTCGTCCTGTTCGTCCTGATCCAGGCGCGCAGCCCGCATCCCCTGATGCCGCTGCGCATGTTCGGCGTGCGCGCGGTCAGCGGCTCGGCGGCGGTGAACTTCCTCGTCGGCGCCGCGCACGTCCCGGTGTTCGCGTTGATCGCGCTGTATCTGCAGCACACCCAGGACTACAGTCCGACGCTGTCCGGCCTGGCCGTGCTGCCGGTGGCGGTGGTGAACATCGTGCTGTCACGGACGCTGTTGCCGGTGTGCCTGGACCGGTTCGGGGCACGCTGGGTGCTCACGGCGGGTCTGGCGATCCAGGCCCTGGCCATGCTGTGGTTCGCCCGGCTCCCCGAACACGCCAACTATCTGATCGATATCGCCCCCGGCGCGATCCTGCTCGGCATCGGCCTGCCCGCCGCCTTCGTCGGCGTCACGGTCCCCGCCGTCACCGCGGTCGGCGAATCCCAGGCGGGCACCGCCGCAGGCATCGTCAACACGGCGGGCCGCATCGGCTCCGGAATCGGCGTGACGGCCCTGCTCCTGCTCGCCCAGGAGGTCACCGAATCCGCCACCGCGACAGCCGACACCGCCTACCGCACCGGCCTGACCTCAGCCTTCCTCGCCGCGGCCGCCCTCGCCGCCCTCGGCGCCGCCCTCGCCGCATTCGCGTTGCCCACGACAGCGCCGAAACCGGCACCGACGACCGAGCCGGTGCCCGCCACCGACTGAGGACGGAGGTCGATCGAACGTCCGAACCGGCGGTCGGCGAACCCGGCCGCCGGACCACCGGGCATCGGACTGCCCGGCCCGCTGAGCGCCGACGAACCCGGCCGCCGGACGACCAGACTTCCGACTACCCGCCCCTCTAGGCGACGGTGACCTGGAGATGGGAACCGAAGCGTCCGCTAGGCGGCGGTCGCCTCGAGGTGGGGCCGGTGCGACCGCTAAGCGACGGTGACGTGGAGCTGGAAGCCGGTGCGACCGCTAAGCGATAATGTTTAGAGCTGGAAGCCGGAGCGACCGCTAAGCGACAGTGGTTTGGAGCAGGAAGCCGGAGCGACCGCTAAGCGACAGTGGTTTGGAGGTGGGAGCCGGTGCGGCCGCGCAGGACGTGGAGGCGGCTGGGGATGCGCTGGCGCATTTCGTCGACGTGGCTGACGACGCCGACCACGCGGCCGCCTGCGCGGAGTTCGTCGAGGACGCCCATGACGGCGTCGAGGGTGTCGGCGTCGAGGCTGCCGAAGCCCTCGTCGATGAACAGGGTGTCGAGGACGAGGCCGCCGGATTCGGCGGCGACCACGTCGGCGAGGCCGAGGGCCAGGGCGAGGGAGGCCATGAAGGTCTCGCCGCCGGAGAGGGTTTTGGCCGAGCGGACGGCGCCGGTGTAGTCGTCGCGGACGTCCAGGCCGAGACCGCCGCGCTTGCCGCGCGGGCCAGCCTTGTCGGAGTGCACGAATTCGTAGCGACCGCCCGACATCCGGCGTAAGCGCAGCGAGCCCGCCACCGCCACTTCCTCAAGGCGGGCCGCCAGCACATACGAGCGCAACGACATGCGACGGCTGTTCTCGCCCCGGCCCGCGACCACCTCCGCCAGCCCGGCCAGCTCGTCGAACTCCCGCTGCTTCGGCGCGATCCGCTCCACCTCACCCCACAGCTGCGCCCCCAGCTGCTCGAGCTGCGCCACCCGCTCCGCCGCCGCGGACTGCACGGCGACCGCGGTGGTGAGCGCGCTCTGCGCCTGCGCGAAACGCTGCTCCACAGCGGCGAGATCACCGGGCACCTCCCCCGCCGCCGCCCGGATCTCCGGCTCGGCCAGCACTGCCTCCGCATGGGCCCGCGCCCGGTCGGCGGCGGTCAGCTCGGCCTCGATCGCCGCCTGCTGCTGCGCGGTCCGCGCGACGGCGGTCACCACCTTCGCGTAGGCGGTCAGGAGCGCGATGTCGTCGCGGGCCGTAGCCGGTTCGGGATCCGCGATCGCGTCGTCGGCAACTGCGGGTTCTCCGTCGGCGACGGCCGGGGCGAAAAGATCGAACAGCATGGGCGTTTCGGCATCGACGTGCACCGGTCGAACGCCATCTCGGGAACCGCTCGCCGCCGCACCGTCACTCGGTGAGCCGTCGCGCACCGCCGCACCGTCACTCGGTGAGCCGCCGCGCACCGCCGCACCGTCACTCGGTGAGCCGCCGCGCACCGCCGCGCCGTGACGCGCGACGGGGTCACTCGACCGCCGCGCGTCGTCGCGCGCAGACCCGGTGGTCGCGGATGACATCGCGCCGACACCGCCTACGGGGCAAGCGCCCTCGGGGGTGAAACCCGCTGTGTGGGAGAGGGTTTCCACGCGGGTGGCGATGCGGTGGACGGATTCCCGGGCGGCGGATTCGGTGGTGCGGGCGGTGCGGAGGGTGGTGGCGGAATCGATGAGGGATTCGAGGCGGGTGGTGCGGGCGTCGACGGTGTGGTCGGCGCCCGCGGCGGTGCGCAGGCGCTGGGTGATGTCGTCGAGGCGGGTGCGGGTGGCGGTGATCGTGGCGGTGGTGGTGGCGAGGCGGGCGTCGATGGCGCGGGACTCGTCGTTGAGGTGGGTTTCCTCAGTGCGCAGGGTGTCCAGGCGGGTGGTGAGGGTGGGGACGCGCTGGGCGGTGTCGGCGGTGTCGTCGAAGCGGTGGGTGGCGGTGCGGAGCGCGTCGGCGAGGGCGACGGGGTCGGTGTCGCCGCCGCGGGCGGCAAGCGCCTCGAGCTCGCGTTCGATGGTGCCGATCCGCTCGGCGATGCGGTCGCGGGCCGCCTCGGCGGCTTGTTCGGCGGCGGCGGCCGCCTCTTCGGCGTCCTTGGATACCGCGTCGTCGGTGGGACGGGCGGGCTCGGGATGCTCGGCGGAACCACACACCGCGCACGGCGCGCCCTCGGTGAGCGCCCCCGCGAGCTCGGCCGCCATCCCCGCCAGCCGCCGCGCCCGCAGGTCGAGCACCCGCTCCCGCGCATCGAGGTGCATCCGCCGGGCCGCGTCGAACTCCCCCTGCGCCTTGTCCAGCGCCGGTCGCTGCCGGGCGATCTCGACGGCGGCGGCGGCGGAATCCTGCCACTTGGCCAGCTCGGTGCGAATCCCGGGCAGCGCGGCCGCCGCGTCGGTGGCCTCCCGCAACTGCTCCTGCGCCGAGGCCAGTGCGGTGGGCAGCTCGGAGCGCCGCCGGGCGAGTTCCCCGGCCCGCACGCTCAGCCGCTCGGCCGCATGCTGGTGTGTCGCCAGATCGACGGTCAGCTGTCGCGCCGTCGCAGCGTCGGCCCGGATCTCCCCCAGCACCCCGAGCAGCCCGTTCCACACGCTCACCGCGGCATCCAGGTCCCCCTCGACATCACGGACTGCCAGGCCAGGAACACCGCCACGCTCAGGCGATGCCGATCCGGTCCGGCTCCGTCCGTCCGGACGGTCGCTTCCCCGCACTGGATCGGTCTCGTGGCGGGGCGCACCCCATGACGCGCGGTGCGGGGAGGCTCGATGGCTCGAACCATCGGCGGGATCTCCGGCGACCGCCGCCGTCGGTTCGCTCGCTCGCCCGGGTGACGCGGAGGCGGATTCTTCGATGACGACGGTCAGCAGGTCGATGCCGCTGATGTCGGCGGCTTCGGGCGCGGTGAGCTGGGTGGCCAGGGCGGTGGCGGCGGTATGGGTGGCGGCTTCGGCGCGACGCAGGGTGCGCACGGCCACACGGGCCTCGTCGATGACGTGGACGACCGGGTCGGCACGACGGGCCTGGTCGAGTTCGTGCTCGAGCGCGGCGCGGTGCCCGGCGGCGGAGGTGAAGGCGGCGAGTTCGGCCTTCGCCGCGGTCATCCGGGCGTGCAGGTCGGCGAGGCGGCGCTGCTGGTCGGCCTCGGCGCGGGCGGCGGCCGATTCCCGGTGGCGCCGTTCGGCTTCCGCGGTCGCCGCGGTGAGGGCGGTGCGCGCGGTGGCGAGCAGATCCTGGGACCAGGACACCGAGTCGAGCACGCCCACCGATTCGGCACCGCCGTACCCACCGGCCATGCCGACCTTGGTGATCAGGCGGTCGATGCCCTGGTGACGAGCGTCCAGGTCGCGTTCGGCGGCACGGCGGCGCTCGGCCAGCCAGTGCTCGGCGGTGCCGAAACGCTGGGTGTCGAAGAGTTTTTCGAGCAGCTTCTCGCGGTCCTCGTTCTCGGCGCGCAGGAACCGCGCGAAATCGCCCTGCGGGAGCAGCACGACCTGGAAGAACTGGTCGGCGCTCATGCCGAGCAGGCGCAGGACCTCGTCACCGATATCGGTGATCCGCGCGAGGTTCTCGCCGCTGCCGTCGAGCCAGGTCAGCGTCGCCTTGGCCGGTTCGATCCGGGTTCCGGTGCCGCGCAACTTGGGTCGCTCGAACTCGGGCACCCGGACCAGCCGCAACCGGCGCCCGCCGAGGGTGGCCTCGAGGGTGACCCGGGGCGGGGTCTGGGCATCGGCGTGGTCGGAGTGCAGGCGTTTGCTCTCGCCGCGCGCGCCGGGGACGCGGCCGTAGAGGGCGAAGGCGATGGCGTCGAGGATGGTCGTCTTGCCCGCGCCGGTGTGCCCGTGCAGCAGGAACAGGCCGTCTGCGCCCAGTGCGTCGAAGTCCACGACCGTGGTCTCGGCGAAGGGACCGAACGCGGTGAGTTCGAGCCGGTGCAGCCTCACGCGGCACCGCCGACGACGCCCCGCCCGGCCCTCACGCGGTCAGCTCCGACGGCCCGCCGTCGCCGGTCGCCGCCCGGACCGGATCGGCTTCGCTGACCGCGACCGCCAATGCCCGCTCCACCCATGCCATCTCCCCCTCGCTCGGCGTTCCCCGAACATCGGTCAGAAAACTCGCCGCCACCTCGGCGTCGCGGCGGCCGTGCACCCGCTCGCGGTAGCGCAGCTCCGGATTGCCCTCGGGGCGCGCCCATTCCACGTGCACCGCGTGCGGGAACCGCTCACGCAACCGGCGCATCGGGTCGACCGGGCGGGCGGAGTCGGTGAGCGTCGCCGAGACGTAATGCCCCTCGGCCTCGGCGAATCCGTCGCCGGTCAGCAGCTCGTCGAGCGTGCCGGTGAGCCTGCTCAGGCCGCGCACCCGCGGCAGATCGTGCCTGCGCACCCCGGCCAGGCCGGTGGCGTCGAGGTCGACGATCCAGACGGCCTTGCGGTGGGAGTTCTCGCCGAACGAGTACGGCAGCGGGGAACCGCTGTAGCGCACCGATTCCGCGAGTGTCTGCGGCGAATGCAGGTGGCCCAGCGCCACATAGTCGATGCCGTCGAAGGCCGACATGGGCACGGTCTCCACCCCGCCCACCGAGATGGACCGCTCCGAACCGGTCGCCTCACCCCCGACGACGAACGCGTGCGCGAGCACCACCGCGCGCACCCCGGGCCGGTCGGCGCGGTCGGCGTTGATCCGGGCCATCGCCGCGTCCAGGATCTCCGCGTGCGAGTGTGCCTGCGGCACACCGAGTTCGGCGCGGGTGATCTCGGGTTCCAGGTACGGGATGCCGTAGAAGGCGATCGCGCCGTGGTCGTCGGCGAGCAGCACCGGGCGGTGCGCGTCGGCCACCCGGGTGCGCAGATGCAGGCCGCCCGCCGCGGCGAAGCTGGCGCCCGCGCCGAGCCGGGCGGGCGAATCGTGATTGCCCGAAGTGGCGACGATCGTCGCGCCCGCGGCCCGGATCTGCTCGAAACCGCGATTGCACACCGCGATCGCGTCGGCGCTGGGGATGGAGCGGTCGTAGACGTCGCCGGGCACGACCACCACGTCCACCGACTCGGCCGCCACCAGCTCGGCGATCGCCGCCAGCACCATGGCCTGATCGGCCAGCAGGTCGACACCGTGGAAGGTGCGCCCGATGTGCCAGTCGGAGGTGTGCAGGATCCGCATGCGGCGAACCGTAGGGCACACCTCCGACAGAATTCAATCGACGCACTACAACGGTGTGATTTTCCGGCGTGGCACCACGCCGAGGTTGCCGATCGATTGCGAGTTTGTCGGTGGCCTCGGGCACTATCGCCGCTATGACCGCTTCGATGCTCGTCGCGCTCGTCTTGGTTTTCGGTGCCGGGTTCGGTCTCGGCTGGTTGGGCCATGCCGCCCGCGGTGGGCAGCGGGCCGCCACCGCGGAGGCACGCCTCGCCGCGGCCGGGGACAATCAGCGTTTGCTGCAGCAGTCACTGCACGCGGCGAACGAGGACGCGGCGCGCAGGCATTCGGCCGCCGTCGGCGCGCTGGTCGACCCGTTACGGGCGGCGGTCGGCGCGCTGGAGCAGCAGATCAGGCAGGTCGAGCACCACCGCATCGACGCCTACTCGGGCCTGCGGGAACAGGTCGCGGGTATGCAGCGCACCTCGCACCGGCTCTCCGACCAGACCGGGCAGCTGGTCGCGGCGCTGCGGGCGCCGCAGGTGCGCGGGCGGTGGGGCGAGATCCAGCTGGAACGGGTCGTCGAGCTGGCCGGGATGACCAGGCACTGTGACTTCGACACCCAGGTCCACCGCCACGGCGGCGACGACCGCGGCGCGGTGCGCCCCGACCTGGTGGTGCGCCTGGCCGGGGGCAGGCACATCGTGGTCGACGCGAAAGTCCCCTTCACGGCCTATCTCGAGGCCGCCACCACCGACGACCCGCCCGCGCGCGACCAGCTGCTGGCCCGCCACGCCAAGCAGCTGCGCGCCCACGTCGACCAGCTGGCCGACAAGGCCTACTGGGCCGCGTTCGATCCGGCCCCGGAGTTCGTGGTGCTGTTCGTCCCCGGTGACCCGTTCCTCGACGCCGCGCTGACCACCGACGCGGGCCTGCTCGAGTACGCGTTCGGCCGGAACGTGATCCTGGCAACCCCCACTACACTCATCGCGCTGTTACGCACGGTCGCCTTCAGCTGGCGGCAGGAGGCGCTGTCGCGGGATATGGCAACGGTGCAGCAATTGGGCAAAGAGCTCTACACCCGGGTCGGCAAGGTGGCCGAACACCTCGACACCCTTGGCGTGAATCTCGGTAAGGCCGTAGCCGCTTTCAACGCCACCGTGGGCTCGGTGGAGTCGCGGGTGCTGGTCACCGCGCGCCGCATGCACGATCTCGGTATCGCCGATCAGGAGCTCCCGGCAATCCGCCGGACCGAGGCCAGACCACGCGTCGTCGCGTTCGCCGAGACGGAGGATCGCGTCTGAGTTCTCCGTGCCGTAGCGCCCACCGGGCCGATGTGCAGTTAGTGTCATAGGGTGGCTGCTTCCCAACGTGCGCGACCCCGGGTGCCCGCGCCGCAACGTTCGATCCTGCCCTCGGTGCCCGGCATCCCCGCCTGGGCCGCGATCGCGCTGGCCGCGGGCGCGACGATGCTCGGGTTCCTGATCGACGGGCTCGGGGGCGAGACCTACCCGACCACCACGTTCTCGGCGATGTACGTGCTCGGCTGCCTGCTGGCGGTGTGCGCGGTCCGGATGCGCGGGCTGTTCGCGACCATGGTGATGCCGCCGCTGCTGCTGTTCGTGGCGGTGCCGGTGGCCTGCCAGCTACTGGGTGGGCGCGCCACCACCAACATCAAAGACGTGCTGATGAACCTGGTCATCCCGCTGGTGGAGCGCTTCCCCACGATGATGCTGGCCACGGTGCTGGTGCTGCTGATCGGCGGGGTGCGGATCGCGCTGACCAAGCGCGCCCCCGCCACCGCACGCCCCACCGCGACCGAACGCCGGACCGAACGCAAGCCGCGCACCGAGCGCAAGCCGAGGACCGAACGCACGCCAGAGCGCAAGCCGGTCAAGCGCCGCCGTCCGGAACCCGCCGCCGAGACCGCCGACGCCCGCAGGCGCCCGCGCCGCGCCACCGCCGTGCTGGACGACCCGGCCACCGAGGTCGATATGGCCAGCCCGGCCCGCCGCCAGGCCCGCGACCCCAAGCGCGCCCCCGCCGCGGCCAGGACCAGGGAACCGCGTGCCGCCCGCGCCCCGCGCGAACCGGAACCGGCCCGGGTACCCCGTCGGCGCGGCGAGGCCCCACCACACCCGCAGCCGAATGTGCGCTACCGCGACCGCGCCGACTCGGCCCGCACCGAACGCCGCCGCCCGGACAAGAGCTGAGGCGGCGACAAGCCCCAGACAGCGAAAATCCCCGCCGCGACCAGCGCGGCGGGGATTTCTCGGCTCAGGGGGTCAGCTCTTCGCGGACGCGTCCCTGCGGGACTCGCGCAGCTCACGCGGCAGGGCGAACACCAGCGTCTCGTTGGCCGTGGTCACCGGCTGCACCTCGCCGAAACCGTGCTCGGCCAGCAGATCGAGCACACCGGTCACCAGGATCTCCGGCACCGACGCGCCCGAGGTGATGCCGACCGTCCGCACGCCGTCGAGCCAGGCCGGATCCACCTCGCGGGCGTAATCGACCAGATAGGCGGCGCGGGCACCGGCGCCCAGCGCCACCTCGACCAGCCGCACCGAGTTCGACGAGTTGCGCGAGCCCACCACGATCACCAGATCGCATTCGGGCGCCATCGCCTTGACCGCGGTCTGACGGTTGGAGGTGGCGTAGCAGATGTCGTCGCTGGGCGGATCCTGCAGCGTCGGGAAACGCTCGCGCAGCCGCTCAACGGTCTCCATCGTCTCGTCCACCGACAGCGTGGTCTGCGACAGCCAGATCACCTTGGCCGGGTCCCGCACGGTCACGTCGGCCACCGAGTCCGGGCCGTCGACGAGCTGCACGTGCTCGGGCGCCTCACCGGCGGTCCCCTCGACCTCCTCGTGGCCCTCGTGCCCGATCAGCAGGATGTCGTAGTCGTCGCGGGCGAAGCGCTTGGCCTCCTGGTGCACCTTGGTGACCAGCGGGCAGGTGGCGTCGATGGTGCGCAGATTGCGCTGCGCGGCCGTCTCGTGCACGGTCGGCGCGACACCGTGCGCGGAGAACACCACCAGCGAGCCCTCTGGCACCTCGTCGTTCTCGTCGACGAAGATCACCCCGCGCTCCCGTAAGGTCTCCACCACGTGCCGGTTGTGCACGATCTCCTTGCGCACGTAGATCGGGGCACCGTGCTTGTCCAGCGCCTTCTCGACGGTCTCGACGGCACGGTCGACGCCTGCGCAGTAGCCGCGCGGCTCGGCCAGCAGCACGCGCTTGCCACCGGCAGCGGGCGCGCCCGCCGAGCGCGCGATACCGACGTTCAAGGGAATTGCCGAGGTCATGATCCCCAGGGTATACGCGCGCGGACGGCGCGATCCGGCCGGTTCGAGGGGCGAAAGTCACATTCGGGCAGGCTGGACCTTTGCATCACAGACCGTTTGCGGCAGGCTGGGACCATGTTCCGACCTCCGTTCGTGGCCCGGGTCGCCGCCGGTGCCGCCGTGTATGCCTTAGAAGAGACCAGGCGGCTCCCGGTCGCGGCCGTGAATTTCCCCATCACGGCCCTGAGTCGCGTGCTGCAGACCACCATGCACCTGCAGCAGTTCGTCACCAGCCTCGCGCTCAAGGGTGACGCCGTGTTCGAGCGCCTCGGCTCGGCTCCGCAGGAGCAGCCGGAATGGGCGACCTTCGACGAGGACGTCGCCCCCGAACCCGCCGTGGCCACCAACGGCCACGCCAGCCGCTTCGACCTGTTCACCGAGGAAGCGCCCGTCGCGCCGGTCAACGGTGAGGTCGCGCCCGCCACCCTGCTGCTGCTCGAGACCGAGACCGCCGAGCAGGACACCCCCGCCGACGAGCCCGCCGAGATCGAGGCCCCCGAGGTCGCGATCCGCTACGACTACCCGTCGATGACGCTGGCCCAGCTGCGCGCCCGGCTGCGGATGCTGACCGTCGAGGAGCTGGCCCAGCTGCTGGCCTTCGAACAGCAGACCCGCGCCCGCGCGCCCTTCGTCACGATGCTCACCAACCGCATCGCCACCGTCCAGGCGCAGTGACATAAGCGGCTGGCGCCGCGGGGATCGCGGCCCTGGGGGCCTCGATTCTTCCCTCCTGCGTTCAGTCGCTGCGCTCCTTCTCTCCGTCAGTCCAGAATCGAGGCGGCCGCGATCCGCGCCTTCGGCGCCGGATGCGGCCGCCTTTTGATGTGTCGGTGGCCCCGCGTATACCTGTCCTATGACTTCCGAAGGCGTCAGCGCGGTGGGTGCGTCGGCCAATTCGGCCGAGCAGCCGTATCCGGTGCGTTCGGTGGCCGTGAAGGTCGCCCAGTGGATCGAGCGGCTCGGCAGCATCTGGGTGGAGGGCCAGCTCACCCAGATCAACGCGCGCCCTGGCACGCGCACCGCGTTCCTGGTGCTGCGCGACACCTCCGCGGACATGTCGCTCTCGCTCACCTGCGATCCCGAACTGCTGCGCAGGCAGCCGGTGCCGCTCACCGAGGGCAGCCGGGTGGTCGTCTACGGCAAGCTCCAGTTCTTCACCGGGCGCGGCACGATCTCGTTGCGGGTCACCGAGATCCGCGCGGTCGGGATCGGTGAGCTGCTGGCCCGGATCGAGCGGCTCAAGGCGCTGCTGGGCGCCGAGGGGCTCTTCGACGAGCGGCGCAAGCGGCCGCTGCCGTTCCTGCCGGGCACCGTCGGGCTCGTCACCGGGCGGGCGAGCGCGGCCGAACGGGACGTGCTGAGCGTCGCGCAGAAGCGCTGGCCCGCAGTGCGTTTCGTCATCCGCAATACCGCGGTGCAGGGGCCGACGGCGGTGCCGCAGATGCTCGCGGCGCTGGCCGAGCTGGACGCCGATCCCGAGGTGGAGGTGATCGTGCTGGCCCGCGGTGGCGGCAGCACCGAGGACCTGCTGCCGTTCTCCGACGAGGCGCTGTGCCGGGCCGTGGCCGCCGCGCGCACGCCGATCGTCAGCGCCATCGGGCACGAACCCGACAACCCGCTGCTCGACCTGGTCGCCGATCTGCGCGCGGCCACCCCCACCGACGCCGCCAAACGGATCGTGCCCGACGCGGCGGCGGAACTGGCCGGTGTGCGCGAGATGCGGGAGCGCGCGGCGGCCGCGCTGCGCGGATGGGTGCGGCGCGAGGAGCACACCCTCGCGCAGCTGCGCTCGCGACCGGTCCTGGCCGATCCGCTGCGCGAGCTCGGCCATCGCCACGACGAGCTGGAACGCTGGCGCACCGCCGCCCAGCGCAGCATCGACCACCTGCTGCGCGCCGAGGCGACCACCACGCTGCACCTGCGCGAGAAACTCACCGCGGTGGGTCCAGCCGCCACGCTGGCGCGTGGTTACGCTGTCGTGCAGCGCGTGGCCGGGCCCGAACGGCATGTCGTCCGGTCGATCGAGGACGCCCCCGCGGGTAGCCAGCTGCGGATCCGGGTCGCTGACGGCGCGGTCTCCGCCGCCGCCCTCGGTACCCAGCGCCTCACGCCGAAAACCACCGACGAGAAGAGGACCTGACCGTGGCCGACGCCGGTACCGAGAACACCGACACCCTGGCCGAGATCGCCGACTTCGGCTACGAGCGCGCCCGCGACGAACTGATCAATGTCGTGAAGATGCTCGAACAGGGCGGCCTCGACCTCGATGACTCGTTAACCCTGTGGGAGCGCGGCGAGGCCCTCGCCGCGCGCTGCGAACAGCACCTGGCCGGAGCCCGCCGCCGCGTCGAGGACGCGCTGTCGCGCGCAGACCTCGACACCAGCGAATAACCCGCACGCCAGATTCAGCCCCCGAGGTCGATCCCGGCTACGGCTGGGCCGCGGGTCGACCGTCGACCAGCTCTAGCTCGGGCTCACTTCGCCAGCGGCGTGGCGGCCGTGATCGCCTCGGCCAAGGTCGTGAACGCGGCCTCGTTGCCCGCGCCGGTGATCAGCGCCCGCACGTCACCGAAGTCCGCGATCCAGGCGGTCTCCTCGGTGGGCTCGGTGTAGACGACCCACTTGCGGCCGCCGACGTCGATCGTTCCGGTCGGGTACCGCGAGCCCAGGATGTGCCGCAAGAGGGCCTCCTCGGACGCGCTGCTCTGCGAGAAACGCATGTAGGTGCCCTGCGGGGTGATGTAGCCGACCGTGCTCACCGGGCCGCCGCCCGCCGCGGTGACGGTGTCGCGGCTGCCGGAATTCGACGTCCAGTCCTGCGGGACCTCGGGGTTGCGGATGGGGAACGACAGGCTCTTGGCATCCGAGCTCAGCGCCGCGTCGACGTCGAAATGCGGCACCTGACCTTGGGTCGGGCCGTTGGTCGCTACCGTGCACTGGCTCGCCGCCCCCGCCAGCACGACCGCGATCAGCACCAACGGGATCAGCGACCAGAACAGGTCGCGATAGTCGTTGAAGATCCGGTGCTTCTGCTGGGCCACGGCTACCAGTATCCACTCGGTGCCTGACCAGCACCGCCAGGGGGCCGCGCGGGAGGTCGTGCACGGGTGTGCCGATTCCGAATGCGACAATGCACCCGTAACACCAACGCCAAGGAGGCCCCCCGCAATGACGGCAGAATCGCCCGCCCCCAGCCGCCGCGAGGCACCTGACCGCAACCTCGCGCTCGAGCTGGTCCGCGTCACCGAGGCAGGCGCGATGGCCGCGGGCCGCTGGGTCGGCCGTGGCGACAAGGAAGGCGGCGACGGTGCGGCCGTCGACGCCATGCGTCAGCTGGTCAGCTCGGTCTCCATGCGGGGCGTGGTCGTCATCGGCGAGGGCGAGAAGGACGAAGCGCCGATGCTGTACAACGGCGAGGCCGTCGGCGACGGGACCGGTCCCGAGGTCGACTTCGCGGTCGACCCGATCGACGGCACCACGCTGATGTCCAAGGGCTCCCCCGGCGCCATCTCGGTGCTCGCGGTCGCCGAGCGCGGCGCCATGTTCGACCCCTCCGCGGTGTTCTACATGCACAAGATCGCCGTCGGCCCGGACGCCGCGGGCTCGATCGACATCACCGCCCCCATCGGCGAGAACATTCGCCGCGTCGCCAAGGCCAAGCAGTCCTCGGTCTCGGACCTGACGGTCTGCATCCTGGACCGCCCCCGCCACGCCGACATCATCCAGCAGACCCGCGACGCGGGCG
Source organism: Nocardia sp. SSK8 (assembly GCF_037034205.1). Classification (NCBI taxonomy): domain Bacteria; kingdom Bacillati; phylum Actinomycetota; class Actinomycetes; order Mycobacteriales; family Nocardiaceae; genus Nocardia; species Nocardia sp. SSK8. The sequence goes on along the minus strand of NZ_JBAGKD010000009.1, from coordinate 10,438 downwards.
CGCGCATCCGGCTGATCTCCGACGGTGACGTCGCCGGTGCCATCGCCGCGGCCCGCCCGGAGTCCGGCGTCGACATCCTCGTCGGTATCGGCGGCACCCCCGAGGGCATCATCGCCGCCGCCGCGCTGCGCTGCCTCGGCGGCGAGCTGCAGGGCATGCTGGCCCCCAAGGACGACGAGGAGCGCCAGAAGGCCATCGACGCGGGCCACGACCTGGACCGCGTGCTCTCGACCACCGACCTGGTCGCCGGCGAGAACGTCTTCTTCTGCGCCACCGGCGTCACCGACGGCGACCTGCTGCGCGGCGTCCGCTACTTCGGCGGCGGCGCCTCGACCCAGTCGATCGTCATGCGCTCCAAGTCCGGCACGGTCCGCATGATCGACGCCTACCACCGCCTCACCAAGCTCCGCGAATACTCCTCGGTGGACTTCGACGGCGACGACAGCGCCAACCCGCCTCTTCCCTGAGCGGCCGGGGCCGCGGAGTTCGCGGCCCCGAAGGCCCGCGCTCGCGACTGTGACATAGGCGGCCGGGGCCGCGGAGTTCGCGGCCCCGAGGGCCCGCGCTCGCGACTCGAGACTGCGCCTGCGGCGTTACGCTTCGAGCCGCGAACGCGGGCCGGCCGCGAACGGCTCGTAAGACTCGCCTGTGGTTGTCGCCGTGCGAGTGAGCGGGCGATGTATTCCCGTGACACGGTGTGGGATTTTCCGCTGACGTGGCAACCCCATTCGCGCCGTTCTCGTCCTAGGGTCGTGCTATGGCTGACGACGACGTGCAGTACCGGATCGAGCACGACACCATGGGTGAGGTCCGTGTTCCCGTGGATGCCCTGTGGCGGGCGCAGACGCAGCGGGCGGTGGAGAACTTCCCGATCAGTGGGCGGGGGCTTGAGCGCGCGCAGATTCGGGCGCTGGGGCTGCTGAAGGCGGCGTGCGCGCAGGTCAACAAGGATCTGGGGTTGCTGGATCCGGGGAAGGCGGAGGCGATCGTCGCCGCGGCGAACGAGATCGCGCAGGGGCGCCACGACGACCAGTTCCCGATCGATGTGTTCCAGACCGGCTCCGGCACCAGTTCGAACATGAACGCCAACGAGGTGATCGCCTCGATCGCTGCGCGCAACGGGGTCACCGTGCATCCCAACGATGACGTGAACATGTCGCAGTCGTCCAACGACACCTTCCCCACCGCGACCCATCTGGCCGCCACCGAGGCCGTCATCAGCGAGCTCGTGCCCGCCCTCGAACACCTGCGGCTGGCGCTGCTCGACAAGTCCACCGAGTGGCGCACCGTGGTGAAGTCCGGCCGCACCCATCTGATGGACGCCGTCCCGGTGACCCTCGGCCAGGAGTTCGGCGGCTACACCCGCCAGATCGCCGCGGGTATCGAACGCGCCATGGCCACCCTGCCGCGGCTGGGCGAGCTGCCCATCGGCGGCACCGCGGTCGGCACGGGGCTCAACGCGCCCGCCGGTTTCGGCGCGAAGGTGGTGGCGGAACTGGTGCGTACCACCGGAATCGACGCGCTGCGTGAGGCGCAGGACCACTTCGAGGCGCAGGCCGCGCGCGACGGTCTGGTGGAGGCCTCCGGTGCCCTGCGCACGATCGCGGTGAGCCTGACCAAGATCGCCAACGACATCCGCTGGATGGGTTCGGGCCCGCTCACCGGCCTGGGCGAACTGCAGCTGCCCGACCTGCAGCCGGGCAGCTCGATCATGCCCGGCAAGGTGAATCCGGTACTGCCCGAGGCGGTCACGCAGGTGGCGGTGCAGGTGGTCGGCAACGACGCGGCCATCGCCTTCGGCGGGGCGAGCGGCGCCTTCGAGCTCAATGTCTACATCCCGGTGATGGCGCGCAACCTGCTCGAGTCGATCCGCCTGCTGGCCAATGTGTCCCGGCTCTTCGCCGACAAGTGCGTGGTCGGCCTGGTCGCCAACGAGGAGCACCTGCGCACGCTGGCCGAGTCCTCGCCCTCGATCGTCACCCCGCTCAACTCCGCCATCGGCTACGAGGAGGCGGCCGCGGTCGCCAAACAGGCGCTGCGCGAGAAGAAGACGATCCGCCAGACGGTGATCGACCGCGGCCTGGTCCCCGGGAAGCTGACCGAGGCCGAACTCGACGAGCGCCTCGACGTGCTCGCCATGTCGAACGTCGACCGCGACTGAGACGACGAACGGCCGTCACCCGGGTGGGTGACGGCCGTTCGCGAAAGAAATCAGGCCAGGTGCGCCAATTCGGCGCGGGCCTTCTCGCCTTCCTCACCGAGATCGGTGCGGGTGAAGATGTTCCAGCGGCGCAGCAGCGGCGCGAACACCAGCTCGCCCTCCTTGGCCGGATCGTAGATCCCGGCCGCGGCCAGCGCCTCGTCGCTGGAACCGCCGCCGGGCAGGTCCACGTGCGGCACCCGGAAGTCGGCGACCCGGTCGGCGATGGCGCGCACGGCCTGGTCGGGAACCAGGTCGAGGGCGGCCGAGACCAGCTCGGCGAAGAACTCGGCCTGCAGCTCGTCGTCGACGGCGATCTTCTCGGCGATCGCGGTGACCACCGGGTTCTCGCCGAGCGCGGCGGTGTTGCGGTGGCGGATGCCCGCGGCGACCTCTTCGAAGGCACAGGTGGCCAGCACGTCGATCAGGTGCATGGGCGGACGGTTGAAGCCGTCGGTCATGTGCTGCATGCGGGCCCGCTCGAGCGCCACCGGGTCCACCGAGCGCGACACCATCAGGTAGTTGCGGATCAGGATCTCGTGGCGGTTCTCCTCGGCGGTCCAGCGACCCACCCAGCGCCACCACGGTCCGGTGCGCAGGTGCTTGCCGAGCTCGCGGTGATACGAGGGCAGGTTGTCGGCGACCAGCACGCTCACGGTCAGCGCGAGCACGGCGGTGTCGCTCAGCTCGGCCTGCTCCGGCGTCCAGTCGGTGCCGCCGAGGAAGGCGAAGTTGCGCCCGTCCGCCCACGGCACGAACTCGTGCGGCTGCCAGCCCTCGGCCGCCTCGATGTGGCGATCGAGGTTGGTGTCCACCACGTCCGCGAGTGCGTCGAGCAGCTCACGATCGGTCAAAGTTTTCTGCACGAGGACAACCTAGTACTTCGGCCGCGAGCGCGGGGACGCAAGGGCGAACCCGGTCCCCGCGCTGGGACGCGGCACAAACTACTTCGGCGTCACCGTGGTCTCACCACCGACCCAGGTGATGGTGCCACCGGTGAAATCGCTCTGCTTGCCGCCGGGGATGTCCTTCTCGTCGCTGGTCGGGTAGCCCAGCGTGCCGTTGGCGCCGCCGTTCTCCTCCCACGCCTCGCGGATCTCGCCCCAGACGATGTGGGCGCCCGAATCGCTGCTCCAGTAGATGGTGCCGCCCTCGAAGTCCTGGTATTCGCCGCCGTTCGGGCCCGATTCCTGGGCTTCCTCCGGCACCCCGAGCGGGCTGGTGGCGCCGCCGACGGCGACGTACTTCTTGTACACCTCGCCGGAGACGGTGATGTCGCCGTCCGGAGTCGAGATGGTGGTGGACTCGCCCGCGGCGGCGGTGCCCGAGGTGGTCCCCATCCCGGTGGTGGTCTCCATGCCCTCGCCGGTGGTCGTCGCACCCGCCCCGTTGGTGGTGGTCGGGCCGCCGCCGATCATCGAGGTGACCGAGCCCATGGTGTCCTTGGCATTGTCTTTGTCGTCATCGCCGCAGCCCGCGGCGAGCAGCAGACCGGCCGCGGCGAGCACCGCGGCCCCTCCGGCGGCAGAACGTCGAGCGAAGTGGTTCATATCCATCCTCTCGCGAGTGGCCCCCCGGGGGCACGCCCCCGGAGAGAGCCTGGCCGACATCCGCAACGGCCCGGCAGAACTGTGTTCGCCGAGCCGTTGCTGGATTGGTGTCTTGGCGGATATTACCCACTATTCGGCGACTTCACGCCGAATCAGGCCGCCGACGCGACCCGATTGCCACCGCTCAGGCGTTGGGACCGTACTCCTCGAGCATCTCGGTCACCAGCGCCGCGATCGGCGAGCGTTCGCTGCGGGTGAGCGTGATGTGCGCGAAGAGTGGATGGCCCTTGAGCTTCTCGATCACCGCGGCCACGCCGTCGTGCCTGCCGACGCGCAGGTTGTCGCGCTGGGCGACATCGTGGGTGAGCACCACCCGCGAGCCGGTGCCCAGCCTGCTCAGCACGGTCAGCAGAACATTGCGTTCCAGCGACTGCGCCTCGTCGACGATCACGAACGAGTCGTGCAGCGAACGGCCGCGAATGTGGGTCAGCGGCAGCACCTCGAGCATGTCCCGGCTGAGCACCTCCTCCATGACCTCTCGGCTGGCCAGCCCGTCGAGGGTGTCGAAGACCGCTTGGGCCCACGGCCCCATCTTCTCGCTCTCCGAGCCGGGCAGGTAGCCCAGTTCCTGTCCGCCCACCGCGTAGAGCGGCCGGAAGACGACCACCTTGCGCTGGGTCCGGCGTTCGAGCACCGCCTCCAGACCCGCGGTCAGTGCCAGCGCCGACTTGCCGGTGCCCGCGCGCCCACCCATCGACACGATGCCGATGCTCTCGTCGAGCAGCAGATCCAGCGCGATGCGCTGCTCGGCCGAGCGCCCGTGCAGCCCGAAGGCCTCGCGTTCGCGCACCAGCTGCACCCGCTTGTCGGCGGTGACCCGGCCCAGCGCGCTGGAGCTGCTGCCGAGCAACCGGATTCCGGTGTGGCAGGGCAGTTCCCGCGCCTCGTCGAGGTCGATCACCGATTCGGCGTAGAGCTGGTCGATCCGCGCGCCCGCGACGTCGAGCTCGACCATCCCGCTCCACCCGGAGGTGACCACGTCCTGCGCGTGGTACTCGTCGGCGGCCAGGCCGACGGCACTGGCCTTGACGCGCAGCGGGATGTCCTTGGACACCAGCATCACGGTCTCGCCCTCGGCGGCGATGTTCAGCGCGCAGGCCAGGATGCGGGAATCGTTGGTGTCGGAACGGAATCCGGCGGGCAGCACCGACGGATCGGTGTGGTTCAGTTCCACCTGCAGGGTGCCGCCGTCGGTGCCGATCGGCAGCGGCTGGTCCAGCCTGCCGTGCTGGACGCGCAGGTCGTCGAGCATGCGCAGGGCCTCGCGGGCGAACCAGCCGAGTTCGTGGTGGTGTCGTTTGGCCTCGAGTTCGCTGATCACCACCAGGGGCAGCACCACCCGGTGTTCCCCGAAGCGCGTCACCGCCCAGGGGTCGGACAGGAGAACGGAGGTATCGACGACGAAAGTCTTGCGACCGGAACGCGAGGGGCGCTCCCCCTTCTTCGAGTCATACGTGGAGTTCGAGGCCGTGTGCATCGCGGGGCTGGAAACGGAGCGTGCAGCAGTCACGGTGGGCTCCTTATGTGTTCACGCGGCACCGCGTGAACGATCTCGCTGGACCGGTCCGTCCTGGTGGGCTGCCGACGCGCTGGTCAGCCGCCACGAGGGCCGGGTGCCGGCCCTCTCGCACTGAGTAGCTCAGTCACGGTCAGGACCTCCCGTACGAGTCACACCGATGCAACTCGCACCACCGACGCTACCGCCGAACGCGCGGCAGCGCTGGCAGACAGCCGGACGCGTCGGTGAATTTGTCGTTAACCAGCACCGACGCAGCAGATCCCGGCACAGGCGTGTCGCCGCGCGCTAGAGTCGCAGGTATGGCCGATGACCAGGATCTGGAGCAGCTGTCGTCCAAGGAACTGCACGATCGCGCGGTGAAGACCGCCGTGCGGCGCGGCGACGTGAGATTCCTCTGGGATCTGCTCAAAGCCATCCCGGCCGCGCAGGCCGAGGCGGGTGCGCTCGGCGAGAGCGAGGCCGACATCAAATACGTGCTGCCCATGCTCGACGACTACGTGCACGCGGGCGACGGCAAGCTCGCCGACGTCTTACGCCCCACCTACCTCGACTACCTGCGCAAACACGCCTGATCAGCGGCGGCGCACCGCGTTCAGCACGCCGTCCTTGGTGCCGCGCAGCAGGTCGCCCCAGCCGAAGTGGTCGTCCCACAGCACGATTCGGCCTTCGCGCAGCTCGAAATTGCCCGACACCGGGAAGCCGATCCGCACGGGCCCGGCACGCAGGTAGTCGGTGCGTTCGGTGACGACCAGGCCGTTGGCGTTCTGCGCGATGTAGTGCATGTCGGCCGCGAAGCCCAGGTGCTTGCGTCCGAGGCCCTTCAGGATCGGGGCCACGCGCTTGCTCCCGCGAACATCGGGCAGCCCGGTGTTCTTCCAGACGATCTCCGGATGTACCAGTTCCAGTGCCTCGGACACCGCGCTCAGTTCCAGCGCGGCGAAGAACTCGCGCACCACCGTGACGTCGTTCTCCGGCAGCTCGGGCTCGTCGGTCATGCTGCGAGCCTAGGACGTTCGCGGCGCGCAGACCAGAACTTCGGCGCTACCGATCGGCGCGCTGCGCGATGAGCACCGCCAACCCGTCGAGGATGCGCTCGACGCCGTAGTCGAACGCGTCGCCGTGCCCGGCCACGGCTTCCGCGGCGAAGGCCGCGCGCACGGCAGGGAAGCGCTCGCCCGCCGCGGTCATCATGGCGGCGAACTGCTCGGCGAAATCGTCCTCGGCGTCGCCGTCGGCCACCGAGGCCACCTGTTGGGCGAGGCTGCGGGCGTGTCCGTTGACCAGCACGATCGTGTCGAGCTGCTCGGACGCGGCCAGGCCGGTCTCGGCGAGCGCGAGCAGCGCGGCCTCGGTCCAGCCCATCTCGTTCGGGCCGATCGGGCGGATGCCGAGGGTGAGCTCGATGGCCCACGGATGGGCGCGGTAGCGGGCGAAGATGGCCTCGGCCCAGGTGCGCAGGCCACCGCGCCAGCCGGTCGCGTCCAGGGTGGGTGGCGCGCCGATGGCGGTGTCGAGCATGAGCGCGGTGAGCTGGTCCTTGCCGGGGACATACCGGTACAGCGACATCTTCGTGAAGCCGAGGCGTTCGGCCAGCCGCTGCATCGACAGCGCGGTCAGCCCTTCGGCATCGGCCAGCGCGATCGCCTCGGCGACGATGCCGTCGAGGGTCAGCGCGGGTTTGGGCCCGCGCTTGGGGCGCTGCGGGGTGCCCCAGAGCAGGTCGACGGTGGTCGGCGACGGCATCGGCTCATCCTCTCGAGATTCCGGTTGACGCGAAACTGTGTCTACCATACTCTTAATCGTGTCCACCGGATACTGATTACTCCGGACGCAGATAATTCCGAGGAGCACACCATGCGCGACCAGACCGTTCTCGTCTCCGGCGCCAGCATCGCCGGCCCCGCCCTGGCCTACTGGCTGCACCGCTACGGCTTCACTGTCACCGTGGTCGAGCGGGCACCCGCGCTGCGGCCCGGCGGCCAGGCCGTCGACTTCAAGGGCCGCACGCACCTGACCGTGCTCGAGCGGATGGGCATCCTCGACGACGTGCGCGCCCGCCGCACCGGCACCACCGACATGGTCTTCGTCGACGCCGAGGGCCGTGAGCTCGGCGTGCTCGGCGGCGACTTCACCGGCGGCGACTTGGAGATCCTGCGCGGCGACCTGGCCGAGGTCATGTACGAGCGCACCGCGAACGAGGTGGAATACCTCTTCGGCGACACCGTCACCGCCCTGCGCGACACCGCCGAGGGCGTGCGTGTGGAGTTCGAGAACGCGCCGCCGCGCACCTTCGACCTGGTCCTCGGCGCCGACGGCATCCACTCACGGGTCCGCGCCCTGGCCTTCGGCCCCGAGTCCGACTACGTCACCCACCTCGGCCACTACTACTGCGTGGCGGGCGCGAGCCGCTGGAGCGACGCCGCCACCCCGCGCGAGCGCGCCCGCGGCTACGCCCACAACACCCCCGGCCGCCTCGCCATCGACGGCGGTTCCAAGGCCCAGCAGATGTACATGTTCGCCGCGCCCGAACTCGACTACTCCCGCACCGACACCGCGGCCCAGCGCGCGATCGTCGAGCGCACCTTCGCCGATATGGGCTGGCACACCCCGCGCATGCTCACCGAACTGGCCGAGTTCGACGACCTGTTCCTCGACTCGATCAGCCAGGTCCGGATGGACGGCCACTACTCCCGCGGCCGAATCGCCCTGGTCGGCGACGCCGCCTATGGCAATACCCTGGCCGGTTTCGGCACCGGCCTCGCCATCGTCGGCGCCTACGTCCTGGCGGGCGAACTCGCCACCGCCGACGGCGACCACGTCACCGCCTTCGCCGCCTACGACCGCATCATGCGCCGCTACGCCAAGATCGCGGGCACCAGCAACACCGGCCGCTTCCTCGCCCCGAAAACCGCACTCGGCATCAAGGCCCGCAACTGGTTCATCGGCTCCCGCCTGTTCACCCTCATGCTGAAATACGGCGACAACGCCGCCAACGACATCGACCTGATCGACTACCCCACCCTGGTCGACGCCAGGTGACAGCAGACCGGCAGGGTTATGGTTCGGGTACCATAACCATATGGCTCTGAAGAAGACGACCGTCATGGTCGACGAACACGACCTCGAGTTGATCAAACGAGCCGCCGCCCGCGAGGGCCGACCCGAATCCGAGTACTTCCGCGAGGCCTTCCACCTGGCCGCGATCCGGACACGCAGGTGGGAGGAGGAGTGGGACATCCCGGTACTGGACTTCGACGGCCCGATCTCCGATGACGAGGTCCACCGCACCACGCACACCGCCATCGTCGACAGTAACGAGCAGTGATCCTGGTCGGCGACACCTCCGGCTTGGTCGCCGCCTTCAACCCGAAGGATCCCGAGCACATCGCCGCCCGATCGGCCCTTCAGCAGGCGGCGCTGACCGTGGTGTCACCTTTGGTGATGCTCGAGATCGAACACATTGTGACGCGCAACCTGAATCGCCAGGTGGCGTACGGGGTCAACGATTGGTTGCTCGCGCAAGAACACAAGGGTCGCATCGAAATCCCCGAGGTCTCCGCGGGCATCCTGAGAACCGCCCGTCGCGTCCAGAACCGCTATCTCGCACTGAAACTGGATCTGACCGACGCGACCAATGTCGGCCTGGCCGAGCAATACGCGACCGTCGACATCCTGACGCTGGACCGGCGCGACTTCCGGGCGATCGAACCGCTCACCCCCGAGAAGGCGTTCCGAATCCTGCCCGACGACCTGTGACGCACACTTGACTTGGAGTGCACTCCAACTCATAGGCTCGAATCATGAGCATTCGCCTCGGTTATCAGATACCCACTTTCAGCAATACCGCGTCGGTGCGGGAGTTGTTCCCGACGGTGATCGCGCAGGCCAGGGCGGCGGAGGCGGCGGGGTTCGATGCCGCGTTCGTCATGGATCACTTCTATCAGCTGCCGCTGCTCGGGGCGCCGGACGAGCCGATGCTGGAAGCGTATTCGGCACTGTCGGCGCTGGCCACGACGACCGAGCGAATCCAGTTGTCGGCCTTGGTGACCGGCAATACCTATCGCAATCCGGCGCTGCTGGCCAAGACGGTGAGCACGCTGGATGTGGTGAGCGGCGGGCGGGCGGTGCTCGGCATCGGGGCGGGCTGGTTCGAACTCGAGCACCAGCAGTACGGCTTCGAATTCGGTACCTTCACCGAACGTTTCGAGCGGCTCGACGAGGCACTCCAGATCATCACGCCCATGCTGCGCGGGGAACGACCCACCTTCAGCGGCAAGTGGTACCACACCGAGAACGCGATCAACGAGCCGCGCCTCCGCGACGATCTGCCGATCCTGCTCGGTGGCGGCGGCGAGAAGAAGACCTTCCGGCTGGCCGCCGAGTTCGCCGATCACCTCAACATCATCTGCAATGCCTCCGAACTCCCCGCCAAAGTCGATGCACTGCACCAGCGCTGCGCCGAGGCGAACCGCGACCCCGCCACCCTGGACACCAGCTTCCTCGCCTTCGTCATCGTCGACACCGACGGCGACCGCGCCCGCAAACTCCAGACCGACATCCTCGCCCGCAACGGCATCGACCTGTCCACCCTCACCGACGCCGAACGCCGCGCCAGCGTCGCCGACCGCCAATTCGCCGGTACCCCCGACGAAGTCGCCGAACAGATCCAGACCCGTGTCCTCGACCACGGCATCCAGGGCGTCATCGTCAACATGGTCGCCAACGGCCACGAACCCGGCACCCTCGACCTGGCAGGCCAGGCCCTCAAGCCCCTGGTCGCCCGATAACGCCGTCGGCCCCCGCCTGATCGGATCAGGCGGGGGCCGACTAGCTATCGACTCGGGATCAGCCGAGGAGGCGCCAATCTTCGAGGCCCTGGTACAGCGGGACACTCTGAGCCAGCTTCGAGACCCGGCCACGCAACGACTCCAGATCCACCGTCCCCGCCAAAGCAGCAGCGATGATATCGGCGACCTCGGTGAACTCGGCATCACCGAAACCACGCGTCGCCAACGCGGCCGTACCGATCCGCAGACCCGAAGTCACCATCGGCGGACGCGGGTCGAACGGAACCGCATTACGGTTGACCGTGATACCGACCTCATGCAA
>NZ_JBAGKD010000008.1:0-235356 GCF_037034205.1 Nocardia sp. SSK8 | reverse complement strand
GCGAACGGCACCGCGGAATACACCGAGGACACGCTCGGTTCCGGCCGCGGCGCGACCGTGCTCCGGGACACCTCCCGCACCGCCGCCGCGACCTCCCGAATGTGCTCGGGCGTCGTCCCACAGCATCCACCGACCAGGGCAGGCCCGAACTCCACCACGAACCCCGTCAGGGCGGCCGCCAATTCCCCGGGAGTCAGCGGATACTCCGCCCCGGCGGCGCCCAGCACCGGCAGCCCGGCATTGGGCATCACCGACACCGGAATCCGCGCGTGCCGCGACAGGTGCCGCAGATGCTCACTCATCTCGTTCGGCCCGGTAGCGCAGTTCAGGCCGATCATGTCGATACCGAGGGGCTCGAGCGCGGTGAGCGCCGCGCCGATCTCCGAGCCGACCAGCATGGTGCCGGTCGTCTCCACCGTGACATGGGTGATGATCGGAATCCGGCGCCCCGCCCGCGCCATCGCCCGGCGGCTCCCGGTGATCGCGGCCTTGACCTGCAACAGGTCCTGGCAGGTCTCGACCAGAACGGCGTCGGCGCCGCCGTCGAGCATGCCGAGCGCGGCCTCGGTGTAGGCGTCACGCAACTGGGCGTACGGCGCGTGCCCCAGGGTCGGCAGTTTGGTGCCCGGGCCCATCGAACCCAGCACATAGCGCGGGGTGCCGTCGGCCGAGGGACCCATCTCGTCGGCGACCTCCCTGGCGAGCCGGGTGCCCCGCTCCGACAAGTCGCGAATCCGGTCGGCAATGCCGTAATCGGCCAGGTTGGGCAGATTGCAGCCGAAGGTGTTGGTCTCCACCGCATCCGCGCCCGCCGCGAAGTACGCGCGGTGGATATGGCGCAGCACATCGGGCCGAGTGTCGTTGAGGATCTCGTTGCACCCTTCCAGCCCGCGGAAATCGTCGAGGGTCAGCTCCGCGTCCTGCAGCATGGTGCCCATCGCGCCGTCACCGATGACGACGCGACGGGCCAGGGTCTCCAGCAGCGAGGTGTCGAACCCCGTCACGGTCGGCCCCACAGCGCGCCGATGTCCTCGGCCGCCTCGGGCCCGAAGGCACCGGTGATCCGCTTGACGGCGACGTCGCGATCCCACCGCCACCCCTGCGGTCCGCTCGCCTCGAGCACGAGAACCGCCACCGCGGAACCGAGTTCGGCCGCACGGCGCAGGTCGGCACCGCGTGCACGCCCGAACAGGAATCCCGCCCGGAACCCGTCCCCGACACCGGTCGGGTCCACCTTCGCGTTCTCCGGGACCGCGGCCACCCGGGTCACCGCGCCGTCGCGATCGGTGATCTCCACACCGCGGGCGCCGAGCGTGGTCACCCGCACGCACCCGTTCCGGATCACCTCCGCCGCCGTGACACCGGCCTTCGATTGCAGCAGGCCCCATTCGTACTCGTTGCTCAGCAAATATTCCGCCCCGTCCAGCAACTCCCGGATCTGCGCGGGCTCGAGCCGGGCCAGCTGCTGGGACGGGTCGGCCACGAACGGCAGCCCCAGCTCACGGCACTCGGCGGTGTGCGCGAGCATCGCCGCCGGATCGTTGGCGCCGATCACCACCAGCTCCGGACGCCCGAACCGCGCCACCAGCTCCGCGATCGAGATCCGCGCGGCCTCGGCCATGGCACCGGGATAGAAGCTGGCGAGCTGGGCCATATCGTCGTCGGTCGTGCAGGTGAAGCGCGCGGTGCGCTCCTGGTAGGACACCCGCACGCCGCCGGTCTCCACGCCGTGCCCCGACAACCACAGCTCGTAGTCGCGGAAATCGGTGCCGACCGCGGCGGCCAGCACCGGCCGGTGCCCGAGCACACCCAGCCCATAGCAGATATTGCCCGCCACGCCACCGCGCTGCACCACCAGATCGTCGACCAGGAAGCTCAGCGACACATGGTCCAGATGATCGGGCAGCAGCTGCTCGGCGAAGCGCCCGGGGAACTTCATCAGATGGTCCGTCGCCACGGACCCGGTCACCAGAATCATGTGACGGCGTCCTTCAGCGCGTCGGCGCGGTCGGTGCGCTCCCACGGCAGATCCAGGTCCGGGCGGCCGAAATGCCCGTAGGCGGCGGTGGGCCGGTAGATCGGGCGCAGCAGATCCAGATCCCGGACGATCGCGCCCGGCCGCAGATCGAAGACCTCCAGGATCGCCGCCTCGATCCGCCGCGGATCGAAGTTCTCGGTGCCGAAGGTCTCCACGAACAGCCCCACCGGCGCGGCCTTGCCGATCGCGTAGGCCACCTGTACCTCGAGCCGGTCGGCGAGCCCGGCCGCGACGGCGTTCTTGGCGACCCATCGCAGCGCGTAGGCCGCGCTCCGGTCCACCTTGGACGGGTCCTTGCCGGAGAACGCGCCGCCACCGTGGCGGGCCATGCCGCCGTAGGTGTCGACGATGATCTTGCGACCGGTCAGCCCGGCGTCCCCCATCGGGCCACCGATCACGAATTTGCCGGTGGGGTTGATCAGCAGCCGCACATCGTCGGTGGCGATATCGCCCGGCAGCTCGGCGAGCACCGGTTCGACCACCTGGGCGCGCAGGTCGACCGCCAGCAGCGCGTCCAGGTCGATCCCGGGCGCGTGCTGGGTGGAGATGACCACCGTGTCCAGCCGCACCGGCCGGTCACCGGCGTATTCGATGGTCACCTGGGTCTTGCCGTCCGGGCGCAGATACGGCACCGTCCGGTCCTTGCGGACCGCGGTCAACCGCCGGGACAGGCGGTGCGCCAGGGCGATCGGCAGGGGCATCAGCTCGGGGGTGTCGACGGTGGCATAGCCGAACATCAGCCCCTGATCGCCCGCACCCTGCCGCGAGATCGGGTCGTCGTCCCCGTCGACGCGGGCTTCGTAGGCCGCGTCGACGCCCTGCGCGATATCGGGTGACTGCGCGCCGATCGCGACATTCACCCCGCAGGTGTGCCCGTCGAATCCGGTGGCGGAGCTGTCGTAGCCGATCGCCAGCACCGTCTCGCGCACGAGTGCCGGGACATCGACGTAGGCCGTGGTGGTGACCTCCCCCGCGACATGCACCTGGCCGGTGGTCACCAGCGTCTCCACCGCCACGCGGGCGGCGGGGTCGGCGGCCAGCAGCGCGTCCAGGATCGTGTCGCTGACGGCATCACAGATCTTGTCCGGATGTCCCTCGGTGACCGATTCACTGGTGAACAACCGGCTGCCCTGCCACGTCTGGGCGTTCATACCGTCTCCTTCTCGGTGGTGTCGGCACCCCGGAATTGCGCGGCCACTTCCGCGGTCGCCTCACGATCGAAGACGAGGATGCCGAAGACCAGGGCGGGAACGATCATGAGCATCGCGTTGGACGCCCACCAGGCGAAGTTGAAGTCGCCGTAATAGGCCCAGAACGAAATGGCCATGAATCCGGCGCAGAAGGTGAGGGTGAGACCCACCGTGAGGACCAGCCAGCCCAGCCGGTGCCGGATCCGCACCAGGTACACCCCGGCGAATCCGAAGACCGAGGCCGCCACGTCCAGCGGGAAGAACGACCAGTTCCACGCCTGGACAATGGGATTGGTGTAGTCGCGGAACGCCGATTCCTTGGGGATGGCGTTCACCGCCACCGCGACCCAATAGAGCACGAGCAGAGCATCGGTGACAAGCAGGAGGATCTTTCCCACCTTCAACCTCACGAGGCACTCCTTTCCAGAGTGAATTGGTTGTGCAGAAAATTGATCAGCTCGGCCGTGTCGCGGAGCTGGGCTTCGGTGTGCAGCCGGGACAGGAAGAACCGCACCCGGGTGGCATTGCGCGCCACCGCCGGATACGAGATCGGGAACACCCGCACGCCCGCCTGCTGGCAGTGCAGGGCGAAATCATTGACCCAGTCGTGCCGGACCAGCAGCGGAATGATCGGCGTCTGCTGGCCTGCCCCACCGAGCAACCGGGTGCTGAACAGGCGCGACTTGTGCTGGACGTCGGCCACGTACTCGGGGTGCTCACGCAGCAGCCGCAGCGCCTCGAGCGCCGCGCCAGCGGCCGGGCCGGGCAGACCGGTGGAGAACATGAACCCCGGACCCGAGATCCGCAGGTAGTCCACCAATTCCCGGGAACCGCTGATGAATCCACCGCAGCTGCCCATGGTCTTGCTCAGCGTGCCCATGAGCACGTCGACCTCGCGTACATCGACACCGAAGTGCTCGCAGACACCGCGCCCGGTCGCGCCCACGGTGCCGATCGAGTGCGCCTCGTCGACGTAGAGCACGAACTCGAAACGCCGCTTCAGCGCCAGGATCTCCGGCAGCGGCGTCAGGTCGCCGTCCATGCTGTAGAGGCCCTCGACGCAGACGACCGTGCGCCGCCCCGGCTCGGCCTGCAGCAGCAGCCGTTCCAGATCGGCGACATCGTTGTGCCGGAACTTGCGCACCTCGCCGCCGGACAGCCGCGCGCCGACCTCGATGCTGTTGTGCGCGTATTGATCGCACAGCAGCAGGTCCTGCGGGCCGAACAGGTAGCCCAGCGTCATCACATTGGTGGCGTGCCCGCTGACGAACGTGACGGTGTCCTCGGTGCCCAGGAAATCGGTCAGCGACTCCTCGAGCTCGGTGTGGATATCGAGCTCGCCGGACACCATGCGGCTGGCGCTGGTCGAGACACCGTAGGTGTCGATGGCCCGCTTCGCGGCCGCGCGGACCTGCTCGTTCTCGCCCAGACCGAGGTAGTCGTAGGTCGAGAAGTTGACGACGGAGCGGCCTTTCGACCGGTAGCTGTGCACATTGCCGTGCGGCAGGCTCTTCAGGTAGGCGAACGAACCGTCGCTCTCGGTGAGTCCGCTCTTGAATGTCAAGAACGCGTCGTATTCCTCGGTCATCCAACGTAGCGCCATGGCGGCGTCTCCTTCATTCGTGACGGGTACCGGGCCGCGCCGCTCACTGCGTGAACGGCCGCTCGAAGATGCGATAGAAGAGGTAGGAGAGAATCAGGGCCACCGGCACCGCCGCCGCCAGCAGCGCGCCGAACATGAGGGGTTTGTCCAGGTCGTTGCCGCCCAGGCACAACCACACGATCATCACGATCGGCGGATGGATCAGGTAGAGGCTGTAGGAGAACCGGCCCAGCCGCTCGAGCGTCGCCGCCACCTGGCCGCCCAGCGAGGTCCGCGCGGCGGGAACCGCCTCCACCGGCACGTCCCGGACGGGCAGGAATCCGAGGATCAGCGCGCAGATCGCCAGGGCGACACCGAGATCGAAGGCGGGCAGGACCGCTTCGACGCGGGCGAAGCCCACCCCGACGGCCACCGCGAGCAGCGTCGCCAGACTCGCCCCGGCCGCCCACCGCACCGTCCTCCTGACCTCCGCGGTCAGCGCGAACCGCATCCGCGCCGCGGCACTCGCGGTCACCATGCCGAGGAAGAAGTACAGGATCAGCCCGAAGAAGAAGGCGGGCGCGTCCGAGGAGATCATCACGTAGGCGATCAGCCCCGCGACCCCCGTCGCCACGACGGCCGTCCCCCACCGGGCACCGACCCGGCCGAGCAGCCAGATGAACAGCGGGAACATCAGGTACAGATGGAATTCCGCGGCGATCGACCAGTGCGCGTAGTTGATCTTCGTGTAGTCGACCAGGTCCTGCAGGAGCAGGGAATGGGTCAGCAGCGAATTCCAGGTGACCGGCAGGGAGATGTCCCACTGGCTGCCGGTCATCTCGGCGGCCACCGTCACGCCGATCACGGCCGAGAGCACCATCGCCGCGTAGTACGGCGGCAGGATCCGCCTGCACCGCCGTTTCAGGAAGCCCAGCGTGGTGTAGGCGTCGCCCCGGCCGATCCGCGCGGCCTGCAGCGAGTAGCCACTCACCACGATGAACGCGATCACGGCGAAATGCCCGTGATACAGCCAGCTGGTCAGCCAGTACAGGATCCCGTCCGGATACCGGCCGTAGCCGAGTGGCGGCTCGGCGGCCGGCCACACCTGGAACCAGATGTGGCTGATGAGAACGTAGAATGCGCAAATTCCGCGCAGGCCGGTCAGATTCGCCCACACCGATTTGGGCATGACGGAGCGCTGCGGCGACGTAGTCGTCGTTGTCATGATCGAGCCTTGTTCTCTCTCGCACGCCGAATCCGGTATCAGGCGTGCGCCGTGACAATCGAATAGCGATGCACGATGGGAACATTTCGTGGCCCGAGCGCCTCGATCCGTTTCCGCAATCCGTCGAGGAGATCGTCATACAATTCCGGCGCGATGGCGTCGAGATATCCGGAGGCGACCCCGGATTTCGTCAGGTAGGCCAGGATATCGTCGGTATCGCTGTCGGTCCGTCCCGATTCGGCGTCGAGCGATTCGATCACCCGGCCGTTGTCCGGCACGATACGCCGCGCGATATACGCGCCGTCCTTGGGAAGTTCGAGCCGGATGGCCCGGCGCAGCAACCGCGGGTCATCGGTGATCACATCGAGCAGAATCGCCTCGAGTTCGGCCAATGTTCCCTTGCGGTTCTCCATGATGCCGAGAAACGCGCCCGGCTGGAGCACCCGGGTCAGTTCCCGTTTCAGCTTGGGGTGATTCATGTAGCACACACCCCAGGCACACACCAATGCGCCGACCGAGTTCGGCGGCTGCGCGGCCAGATACTCGAGCGCGTCGCCGACCACGTAATCGACGCCGTGCTCCCCGGATTCGGTCTTGCGCCGGTTCTCGGCGAGCATCGCCTCGGAGATGTCCACGGCGGTGAGCACGCTGTCCGCGCCCAGGTTCTCCGCCAGCGGCACCGTGATGGCCCCGGTCCCCGCCGCGAGCTCGACGAGGTGCAGGCCGGGGCGCGCCAGTTCCGGCCAGGGCAGCAGTCCGCGGAACTGGCGGGCCGCGGCCTCGAGATTGTGCGAGTAGTACTCGTCATAGGTGTCGGCGACCTTCTGATAGTCGCCCCGGACATCCGAGTACTGTCCGCGCGCGGAATAGGTGAGGTGTTTGACGGCGGTCCGGACCTTGTTCAGGACAATCATGATCAATCCTTAGTGAACGTTCTGGTTTCCCAGATTTATCAACACCACGCCGCCGATGGTCAGCGCCATACCGGCCAGCGTTGTCAGCCCGAGGTTCTGCTTGTAGACGATGGCGGCGAGGACGGTCAGCAGAACCGTTCCGATCGCCGACCAGAGGGCATAGGCGATGCCTACCGGCAGCTCTCGCAGCGTCATACTCAAGGCGTAGAAAGCGCCGCCGTACCCGATGACGACGATGGCGATCGGGCCGGGATTCTTGAATCCGTCGGTCGCCTTCAACGCCATCGTCGCGGCGACCTCGCAGGTGATCGCGACGAGCAGGTAGATCAGCGCCACCCGTGACATTTTTCCCCTTACTTCCGGATCTCAGGTGCGAGAAGAATCGGTGCCCCCGCACGAGCCGACACTAGCACGAAACAGGTTGCTCGTCCTGTTATGAGTTTTGAATCATGCTGATCATCCTGTTTCTCACTTCTGTTGTCGCACAGCCACTTTCGATCTGCGTACGCGAAACCTGCGGCCCGTCAGGCCGCGCAGTCGCTGAGCACCGGTTCTTCCCAACGATTCTCGAACTCGACGGCCGCGCGCGCGTCGATCGTCCGGGCGAGTGCGGTGAAGAAGGCCACCTCGTCTGCGAGGTCACCGGACAGGGCGTGCACGGCCGGTTTCATGTGGACCACCCCCGGCGGGTCACCACTGCGCTCGGCGCGCAGCGCGACCCGCAGCCAGCACGCCGTCTGCGACACCCGCGGATTCGCCGTACCGGCCGCCACCGCCGCGGCCGCCGCCACCGCCCGCGCGGAGACGTACCCGCGCAGCGCCAGCAGCGCGTCCTGCGACTCGACGAGCATCCGGTGCACCCCGAGACCGGGTTCACCGGCGAAGTACGCCCAGCCACCCGCCCGTGAGGTCGACGGCGCCATCGTCACCTCCGGCACCGCCGAAACCAGCCGGGACCACAGGGGCGAGAGCCGCCACAGCGCCCGGAGCTTGCGTGTCGCACGCGCGAGACGGTCGGCGAAGGGCACCTGCGTGGCGACCGCGTAGCCCGCGCCGCCGAGCCCGACCAGCAACGGCGACAGCTCGTGCAGCGGCCGGAACCGGGTCAGGAAATACAGCAGATCGGCGATCCAGCCCAGGCACAGCAGGACCGCACCGGCCCCGAAGGTCAGCAGCGAGACACGCAGCGCGCCACGCGCGTCCCGGCGGCCGTGCGTCCAGCACAGCAGCGCGCAACAGCTCCCCGCCGCGAGGTGCGCGCCCGCCAGCACCACCAGATAGACCGCGCCGCCGGACAGCCCGCGGTCGTCGTAGATCTCGGCGCCCGCGCCGTGTGGCAGCACGAGCACATCCAGGGCCACCAGCACCACCGCCGCCGCGGACATGAGCACCCACAGCGCCGGGATCAGCCGCCGCGCACCGGCCACCGTCGCGCTGAAGCGCAGGATCGCGGTGGCGGCGAGCAACCCGAACAGATCCCCGATCAGCCGGGTCCACGCTCCGGCGATCGCCGCGCAGGATTCGGCGACCAGCGACAGGTCGAACGAGTACGCCACCGCCGCGGCGGCAACCGCCAGCCACAGCGGCCGATGTTCCGGACGGCGCAGCACCCCCGGCAGCCGCAGCACCGT
Source organism: Nocardia sp. SSK8 (assembly GCF_037034205.1). Taxonomy (NCBI): domain Bacteria; kingdom Bacillati; phylum Actinomycetota; class Actinomycetes; order Mycobacteriales; family Nocardiaceae; genus Nocardia; species Nocardia sp. SSK8. The sequence goes on along the minus strand of NZ_JBAGKD010000008.1, from coordinate 226,776 downwards.
GACCGCCCACATCACCAGCGCGGCACCGGTTTCGGCGTGCCGCCCGACCGCCGCCAATCCCCCCACTGTGTCCATCGGATTCCCCCCCGGCCGGATACGTCCGTCACTCGGGCCCGGCGACGGGCTCGTCCACCGGCGGCAGGCCCTGGAGCTCACGGATGTGATCCAGGACCGCCGCGACCGTGGCGAGTGATTCGTCGTTGAGCCCGACCGCGCGAAGTGCGATGGCGTGCACGCCGGTGTGCCGCGCCGCTTCCAGTACTGCCTGATGCCGCGGGGTCGGTCCCGCCACGGATGGTTCGGTCAGATGATCGCCGGGAACGCCGAAGAACCGGCACAGGGCCGCGAGCAACCGGGGTGCCGGATTCGCGCGCCTGCCGGTGCGCAGCGCGGACAGATACGCCCCGCTGACCCGGACCGTGGGGTCGATGCGCTTGATCTCGGCGGCGACGTCGTCGTTGGTCCAGTACCGGCCACCGGGCCGGGACGTCCGGAACAGCACGTCGAGCCGCTCGGCCAGGAGCGCTCGGTGCTGCGACCCGGCATCCGTCATGCCGCGAGCCTAACCCACCCCGTTGAGAATTTCATCTGGGAGCGCGCTCAGTCGAGTCGGCCGACTGGGCGCCACGCCCGGGCGTTCAGCGCTACCGTGACCAGTACTATCACCAGCTCAGCTAGTCGACGGGAGTGGCGCAAGTGGTCCAGCAGGAGCGGGCGGTCGCGACGCGAAATCAGATCGTCTGCGGCGCCGCCGAGGTCTTCGACCGCGAGGGTTTCGCGGGCGCGACCATGGGCATGATCGTCGCCGCGGCGGGCACCACCCGGGGCGCGCTGCACTTCCATTTCAAGACCAAGGAGGAGCTGGCGCGCGCGGTGATGGCCGAGCAGAGTCAGCGCGAACTGGAGACCATCCAGAAGCTCGCCGACGGGGACACCCCCGCGATCGAGCAGATCGTCATGCTCGCCCACGAGATGGCCCGCATGGTCATCACGGATCCGATCGTGCGCGCCGGGGCCCGACTGTCGCTGGAGCTGACCTTCGTGGACAGTCCCAAAGAGCCCTATCTCGGGTGCATCATGGCCTGCGAGGACATGATCCGCCGGGCGATCGACGAGGGCGACATCATCGACACCGTCTCGCCGCCGGAGCTGGCGCGCTTCACCATCTCGGCGTTCATGGGCGTGCAGCTGGTGTCGACGGTGCTGACCGAACGCCGGGATCTCGAGCAGCGCGTCGACGAGATGTGGGAGACCCTGCTGCTCGGCATCCTGCCCGGCCCCAAGCGCCGCAAGGCCGATCGGGTGCGCGCCGCGCGGTGGCATTCCGCGCACTGACCGGCCGTCACCACCGTCCGAATTCGAACCCGAGCGCCTGTCCCATCGTCCGGGTCCGCTCCGAGCGGGCCAGCCCCGCCAGGGTCCGGTGCTGCCGTTCCAGCAGCAGGGTGGCCGTCGTCTCGGCCTCGAGTTCCTCGACCGGATCGTAGTCGGCGTGCCCGCCGCTCAGGCCGGTCAGCCCCCGGTGATCCCAGATCAGGTGGCCCAGCTCGTGGGCGATGAGATGCTGCTGATGCAGCGGCGTGGTGTCCCGCTCGTAGACGATGTAGTCGGCCTCGCTGGCCCGCACCAGCATGGCGTGAATGTTGTTGGACGGCATCGTCATCGAACTCAGCACGACCGGACGGGCACGCCGGGAACCGAATTCGGCGCAGAGCTCGTGCAGGTCGACCGCGCGAAGCCCGGTCTCGGCCAGCCGCCGACGGCAGCGCTGCCTCATCGCGCGGTGGAATCTCCGGTCCGCGGCCCATCCGTTCCGCATAGCACCACCTTCCCCCTCGGCACCGCCGCCCGGCCCCGGACGTGCGCGACATAGCGCACCGTGAACACCATCGGCACCACGAAGACGAGCACCTGCGCGCCCACCCGCGCCACCGGCTGCGCGTGCGCGAGCGCCGCCAGCACGACGCTACCGACGGTGAAGGAGACCGTCCACACCGCGGCGAGCACCGAAGTCGTCCGGCGGAACAGCGGCTGGGTCCAGACCTCTTGCGGGGTGGTCTGTTTCGCGATACCCAAGGTGAACGGCGTTCCGGCGGCCAGTGATCCACCGGCCAGCAGGGCCAGCACCGCGCTCGACAGGGCGGGAGTGTAGTCGTGCAGCGCGGTCTCCGGGGCGAGGAAGGCGAGCACGGTGAGCACCACGAAGAACACGGCCGTGCCGAACTCGAGCACGAGCGCGTCGAACCCCACTCCCCCACGCCGCCGCATCGCCACCTCGGCCTGCTGGCCGAACGCCCCGCCAGCGGCTACGACCTCCTCGGCCGCTTCAAGGAATCCCTGGCCAACGTCTGGCCCGCCACCCAGAGCCAGATCTACACCGAACTCACCAAGCTCGCCGCCACCGCCCGCATCACCGTCTCCGACCACGGCCCCCGCGGCCGCAAGGAATACACGATCACCCCCCAGGGCCGCGCCGACCTCCACACCTGGCTCACCGACCCCACCCCACCACCCCCCGCTCGCAACGAAACCCTCCTGCGCGCCTTCTTCCTCGACACCCCTCACCCCCGAAGAAGCCACCACCTACCTCACCACCCTCGAATCCCGCTCCACCACCGCCCTCACCACCCTCCAGACCGTCAAGTCCACCACCGACTGGACCGACACCCCCCTGGCCACCAACGGCCGCCTGGCCCTCGAATGGGGCGAGCGCTTCCACCGCATGAACCAGGAGTGGGCACAGTGGGCAAAACAGCAGGTCACCTAGGCGATTTGGATTCCTGCACCGCGTCGGATAATCTTTTGGCACACCAGCAAGTCCGGGTGGCGGAATGGCAGACGCGCTAGCTTGAGGTGCTAGTGCCCGTATTAGGGCGTGGGGGTTCAAGTCCCCCTCCGGACACGTTATTTACGCACACGGATGGTTTCGCTTCGGCGACAACCATCCGTGTGTTTTCGTTATTCGACAGCCTCCTGGTTCAAGGCCGTGCCCTCTGCGGCATTCTTCTCATCGAGCACCTACCCTGGCCGTCCCGCGCCGCGGATCAGCGACGACCGCGCCCTGGCAACAGTGCCGCGACGACCACGGTCCCGATGCCGAGTAAGACCGTGGCCACCAGACTTGTGTGCGAAACAGACTGGGAGAAGGCGTGTCGGCCACGGTCACCAGATCGGCGGCGGGGCCGGACATCCCGGCTTCGGTCAGTCGTTCGGCGCGACCGGACGACGGCGCGCTACGGCCGAGTAGTTGTGAGTTCCGGCCAACCTGAACCAGGCCGGGCTCCGCTCACAGAGTTCACCGACGTCGGCAGTCCGATCGTTTCTCGGCGGCATCGAGTGCGGGGGCGAGTGGTGCGAGTGAGGCGCGTAGCAGGTCCGGCAACGCGCCGGACGGCACGACCAGTCCCGTGGCGGCCGGGCTGGTGGGCTGCAACCATCGTTCGAGGGAGACACGAACCGCGGCGGCCACGCAGGCCGCGAGGACGTGGGCGGTGTGCGGGTCCACGTCTCCGAGGCGTTCGGCGATCGCGGCGGTGAGGGGATGTTCGATGGTGGTGGCGGCGTGGACGAACGCGTCACGCAGGGCGGGGCTGGTGGCGATCAGCAGCAGCGCGTCGCGCCCTGACTCGCCCTGGGTCGTGTACTGATCCACGATCGCGTCGATGACCGCGTCGGCGAGACGCACGGTTGCGGGCCGGGCGGCCACCGCCGCCGCGACCCGCGTTTCGCGTTCGCTGGTCACGGCGGCGACGATCGCCTGTTCGCGACTGGAGAAGTAGTTGTTGTAGGTCCGCGGTGAGACGCCGGCGGCCTCGGCGATGTCGTCGACGCGCACATTGCCGGGCCCGCGCTCGAGCGCCAGCCGAAGCGCCGCCGCACGCAAGGCCTCCCGGGTGGCCTGCTTCTTCTGTTCGCGCAACCCGCTCCGCTGTGTCACGGTCCCAGCATCTCACCATTGCATGCGTGCACGCAAATTTGCGTGCACGCATCTTTTGGCTCTAGCCTGGCGGCCATCGAACAGAAAGGACACTCGTGACTGTCGATGTTGTGATCAGCGGAGGTGGCCCCAACGGGCTGATGCTGGCCTGCGAGCTGAGTCTGGCCGGGGTGCGACCGCTGGTGTTGGAGCGGCTGGCCACACCGAGCGAGGAACCGAAAGCCAATGGACTGCTCGGCCAAGTCGTGCAACTGGTGGACCGCCGGGGCCTGTACGAGGCGCTTAGCGGCAGCGCGGCACCGCCGCGACCGAACTCCACCTCCTTCATGTTCGCCGCGATGGCGCTGGATCTGAGCCTGCTCGACGACAGCCCCCTCTACGGGCTGGCCGCCCCGCAGCACCGCATCACACAGGTGCTGGAACAGCGCGCTGTCGAGCTCGGCGCGCAGATCCGGCGCGGACACGAGGTCATCGGCCTGGCGCAGGACGACGACGCGGTCGTCGTGGACGTCGCCGGGCCGGACGGCACCTACCAGCTGCGCGCCGCGTATCTCGTCGGCGCCGACGGGGCGCACAGCCTCACCCGAAAACTGTCCGGCATCGGATTCCCCGGTGTCAGCTACGACCGCACGACCAGCCGGACGGCACACGCCACCATCCCGCCCGACTGGGTGGACCCGGCGACCGGCGCGTTGACCGTGCCCGGCTACGGGACCGTCCACCCGTTCCTGCCGCTGCGCACCGAGCACGGCGGATTCTCCTACGCGCCGTTCCCGGATCATCCGCCACTGATCAGCACCGTCGAATGGGACCAACCGCAGACCGACATTCCCATGAGCCTCGCCGAGCTCCAGGCCAGCATCCGGCGAGTGCTCGCCGCCGAGGTGCCCCTCGGCGCGCCCACCGGCCAGGGCCCGCACGTGCTGCGACGGCTCAGCGGCGGCAACACCAGGATCGCCGACCGATTCCGCGACCGCCGCGTGTTCCTCATCGGCGACGCCGCCCACATCTACACCGCGGGAGGCGGCCCCGGACTCAACCTCGGTCTGCAAGACGCGGCCAACCTCGGCTGGAAACTCGCCGCCACCCTCCTGGGCGACGCCCCGTCCGGGCTGCTGGACAGCTACGAGACCGAACGACGGCAAGCCGCCGCCCGCATGGTCACCTACGCCCAGGCGCAATCCGCGCTGATCGCCCCGGGCAGCGATGTCACCGCACTGCGCGCCCTGTTCACCGAACTACTCCGCGACCAGGACACCGTGCAGCGCCTCGCCGCCCTCACCGCGGGCGCCGACATCCGCTACGACATGGGCGGATCCGGCGCCCACCCGCTCATCGGCCGGTTCGCCCCGGACATGGAACTGCGCACCCCGAACGGGACGACCCGGCTGGCCGAGCTGACCAGGAACGCACGGCCGCTGCTCCTCGATCTGACCGGCGACGAACGGCTGGCGGAATCGCTTCCCGAATGGCACGACCGACTCGACATCGTCGCCGCGCAACCACAACCCGGAATGCCCGCCGCCCTGCTCCTGCGTCCGGATTGCTATGTCGCCTGGGCGTCCGAACCGGACGCCGCGGACCGACAGGCACTCCGCGCGGCACTGCGACGCTGGCTCCGCCCCACCGATTCCGTCGACCAGTGACCCGAAGCTATCGATCGCCGCAGTCGGCCGACGCCGCTTACGGAACCAGGACGGCGGCGCCGTCGAATCGGCCGAGGGACAGGTCGCGCAGGGCGTGGTCGGCGTGGTCCAGAGGTTCCGGGGCGGGGTCGGCGGCGCCCTGTGCCGAGTCGGCGCCGAGTTCCATGGCGAGGTCTCTGGCTGCCGCGTCGCGGGTCATCACGTGGACGCGGGCGCCGCGCGCGAGGGCGATCTGGGCGGTGAGATGGGCGCTGCCGCCGAAGCCGTAGATCCCGAGGACGCCGTTGTCGGGTAGCTCCGCCCGCAGCAGCGCGTGGTAGCCGATGACCCCGGCGCACAGCAGCGGGGCCAGATCCTCATCGCTGTACCCGGACGGGAGCGGCAGGGCGAAGTCGACAGGGACAGTCGCGAATTCGGCATATCCGCCGTCGGCGTCCCACCCGGTGTAGCGCGAGCGCGGGCACAGGTTCTCCGCCCCGCGCAGGCAGTACCGGCACTCCCCGCAGGTGTAGCGCAGCCATGGGATGCCGACCCGGTCGCCGATCGCGACGGCGGTGCACTCGTCCGGCACGGTGATCACCTCGGCAACCACTTCGTGTCCGGGTGTCACGCCGTCACGGTGGACCGGCAGGTCGCCTCCGACCACGTGCAGATCTGTGCGGCAGACACCGCAGGACAGGACCCGCACCAGCAGTTCGCCGGGACCGGGAACCGGAATCGGTTCCGTGCCGAACCGCAGCGGATCCGCAGACCCGACGGGACCGGGTCGGGTCACTCGCCACGCTCGCATCATGCCGCGCTCCGTTCGGGTACCGGTCGGGTCCAGCTCGGATACTTCACTGTCCCAGACCGCACCTCGCCGTTGGTTCCCGGTGGCGCCGGGCTAGGCCCGGACCACGATGGTCGGGGTTTCACATCGGGATAGCGTTCGGCGTACCCGGCGAGCGATTCGGCCAGGTCGGCTTCGGCCGAGCGGCGGCCGACTTCCCATCCGAACGCGGGAAGGTCCAGTGCGCTGGAATCGCTGAACGCGTGCAGCGCGACGAGTTCGACCTTGCGGAGGCGCCGGAGGTGGGGACGCGCAGTCGATTTCGCGGTGCACCAGGAGCCCGTAGGTGAAGGTGGACTCGCCCGCGTTCTCGGCTTCCCTGGTCAGCTGGATCAGGTGGTGCTTGGCCACCGCGGCGTCCTGGTGCTCGCCGAGCAGATCCTGCAGGGCCGCCAGACCCGCCGCGGCCTGGTCACTTCGGGACGGGTCCGACGCGCGCACCGACTCCAGGTAGTAGCGCGTGCGACGCACCGATTTCCGCAGATCGTGCATCGCAGCATCGACGGCGTTCCGGATCATCGTGGCGGGCAGCGACCTGCCCGTCCATGATCGTTTCCCGCTGCGCGTGCAGGTAGTCCGCCAGTAGTCCGCTGACCGTCGTTGTCGACGGCTCGGCCACCGGCCGGGTCTGGATGGGCGATGGTTCGGTAGGTCGCCGACGGAGGTGCGGCCACAGCGCGCCTGAACCAGACCGCTCGCCACCTGAGCCACGGTCACGGCGGATTTCCGCCGGTCACCCGGGGCGCGCGTCCCTACCGTCGATCGCGTGCGAATCGAAACGAGTGCCGAAGCGCCTGTCGGGGATCGGCTCCGCGGTCCTGTCATCCTGTTCATGGCGGTCGCGGCGGCCGTCGGGACATCGACCATCTATCCGCTGCAACCCGCGATCGCCGATGTGGCGGTGTCGTTGGGGACGCCGCTGACCGCCGTCGGGCTCGCGCTCGCGTGCGGGCCCGTGGGCTACATGGTCGGGCTCGGTCTTCTTGTGCCGCTGGTCGACCGCTTCTCTCCTCGGCGTGTCCTCGCCGCGCAGTTCGCGGTCCTCGCGGGTGTGCTCGCGGCCGGTGCCGCCGTCGGCACCGTCGCCGTGCTGGGCATGGTGGTCGGGGTGGTCGGGGCGTGTTCGGCGGTCGGGGCCGGATTGAGTTCGGTCGCCGGGCGGTTGGCGCCGCAGCGGCGGCGGGCGACGGTGCTGGGGACGGTGACGGCGGGGATCTCCGTCGGCATTCTCGCGGGCCGGATCGTGGGTGGATGGCTGGCCGACGAATTCGGCTGGCGCGGAATGCTGCTCGTGTTCGCGGCGGCCTGCGGCCTGCTCGCGGTGTGCTGCCCGCTGATGCTGCCCGCGGCGCCCGGTCACACCGAACGCGGCTATTTCGCGACCTTGCGTTCCCTGCCCGGCCTGTTCCGCCACCACGCGACCCTGCGCATCGCCGCGCTCCGCGGCTTCCTGTGGTTCTTCGCGTTCTGCGCGGTCTGGGCGGGCATCGCGGTGGCGCTGTCGGAGCCGCCATACTCCTATTCGGCCGAGCGGATCGGCTTGTACGCGCTGGCGGGTCTCTCCGGTGTCCTGGCCACGCGGTTCGCGGGCGCGCGAACCGATCGCGACGGTGCGCGGCGGGTGATCCTGGCCGGTCTCGTCCTGGCCGGGGGCGCCGCGGTCGTCCTGGGTTTCGGCCTGGCGAGCACGTTCGTCACGCTGGTATGCCTGGCGGTCTTCGACGCGGGGCTGTTCGCCGCCCAGGTGGCCAACCAGAGCACCGTCCTGGCGATCGACCCCGCCGCGCCCGCCCGCTTCAACAGCGCGTACATGCTGGTCTACTTCGTGGGCGGCAGCCTCGGGACCGCCTTCGGTGCCGCGTCCGCCGAATGGTTCGGGTGGCCGGCCACGGCCCTGATCACCGCCGCCGCCATCGCCGCCGCCGCGACGATCACCACCGTCACTCCCCTCGGCCGCCACCCCGGCACAAGGTAGTCTCGGTTACTTCGGGGCAGGTCCGAACAGGTCGATGACCGGAGTCTGTTCCTTCACGTCGACGCCGACATCGGCCATGGCGACGACGATGGTGTGCACGATCCAGCGCTGGAGGACGCGCGACAGTTCGTCGGCCGTCAGTGGCTGCATGCCGCGACCGAGCCAGCGGTTGACCGAGTTGTCCACCATGCCGACGAGACCGAAGGCCAAGGGTTCGGCGATGTCGGCCGCTCCCCCGTGGCGTTCGATGCTGCTCGCGAACAGGCGCGAAACCTGTTCCGCGACAGCGGTGCGGGCTTCCGAGACCGAGGTCGAACTGGTTGCCGCGCGTTTCGATCCGGCGGCGAGGAACCGGTGCAGGTGTGGATTGGTGACGATCCAGCCGAGATAGGTTTCGACGGCTCGGGTGACCGCGTTGCCGACCGTCCCCTCGGGGCTGAGCACCGGCGTCAGGCGCGTCATGAGTTCGGAGATGATCCGGATGCGGACGTGTTCGTCGAGGTCGTCGCGGTCGCCGAACAGCCGGTACACCACCGACCGGGGGACGCCGGCCCGCTCGGCGATGTCCTTCACGCCGACCTCGGCTCCGCCCTGGCGGATCGCCGTGACCGCGGCGACCAGGATCTGGTCGCGTCGTTCGGCCTTGTGCCCGTTCCAGCGCTGTGATCGACCGTCGGAAGTCGTGGTGCTCGGGGCGGATTCTGGGTTCGGCACAGTGGGACCCTACACCGCGGGATCGGTGCCTGATCTGCGCGCGAACAGGCCCGCGAGGCGGCCGCGATGGGGTTCCGTGCCAGCGGGGAAGCGCGCCTGCGGGCGGCGCGCGCGCACCAGACGATCCAACTCCTTCGCGCCCCGGCGGGGGGCTCGCAGGCGGCTGGAGTTGAAGTCCTCGGCGAGCTGCTGGACGGTTTCCTGCGCACAGGACTTGTTCGTCCCGATGAAACCGGTCGGACCACGCTTGATCCAACCCGTCACATACGTACCGGTCACAACCTCCCCGTCGGGGGCGGTCAGCACCCGGCCCTGCGCGTTCGGGATCACCCCGCGCGCGTCATCGAACGGCAGATCCCTCGTCGGCACACCCCGGTAACCCACCGAGGTCAGCACCACACCGGCCTCGAGCAACGCGGACTCACCGGTCGCGACCGCGCTGGTACGACCCGACTCGTCAGCGACCAGCTCATTACGCTCGACCCGCACACCCGTCACCGCACCCGCACCCGCACCCGCACCCGCACCCGCACCGACGATCTCCACCGGCGAAGACAAGTAACGGAACACGATCCGGCGACGCGCACCGAAGGGCCGCTGCGCCACACTGTGCAGCAGACGCAACTTCTGCTCCACCTTGTACGACAGATCCGCAGTCACCTCCGGCAGCACACCATCGATCGCGATATCGATATCAGCCGCCAGCAGGCCGACGAACTCCGGCACCGTGAACGCCGACTCCGCCGGACCACGACGACCCAGGATCACGACCTCTTCGACCTTGCTCTCCCGCAACGCCTGCAACGCATACGGCGCGATATCGGTCCCCGCCAACGTCGCCGGATCGACCGTGAGGATGCGGGCGACATCGAGGGCGACGTTGCCGTTACCGACGATCACCACCCGCTTCTGCGCGAGATCGAACACATCCTCGGCATGATCGGGATGACCGTTGTACCAAGCCACGAAATCGGTCGCCGACACATTGCCCGGCAAACCCTCACCAGGGATACCGAGCTTGCGATCCGCCGACGCACCCACCGCATAGATCACGCCATGGAAATGCTCGAGCAGTTCGGCGTGGGTGATGTGCTTGCCGATCTCCACATCCAGATAGGTCGAGAAATCGTCCTGCTCGGACATGATGTCGAACAGATCCGCGACCTTACGAGTCCGCTTGTGATCCGGCGCCACGCCCAACCGGGCCAGACCGTAGGGCTGCGGCAACCGGTCGAACATCGTCACCGACACCCCCGGCTGGGTCAACAACTCATCAGCGGCATACATCGCCGACGGCCCGGAACCGACCACCGCGACCCGCAACGCCGCACGCCGGGTATCGATCGCAGGCGGCATCACCGGACGAGCCAGAGTGGGCCGATCCCGCTGGATCCGATAGAAATCCGCGTTGATCTCGATGAACGGCTTCTGCTCCTCGCTCAACTTCTTCGACGAGGTGATCGCGTCCACGGGACAGGCCGTGGCACACGCGCCACAATCCACACACGCCGCCGGATCCACATACAGCATCTCCGCGGTCAGGAAGTCCGGCTCATCCGGGGTCGGATGGATGCAGTTGACCGGGCACGCGTACACACACGACGCGTCGCTACAGCACGACTGCGTGACAACGTACGGCATTCTTCGCTCCTGACGAGGTGGGCGGCTGTCTCCATCTAAGGCCGCGAACCTCAAAAGTGTCTGGGACTTACGTCCAATATAGATGGGTGTCGCCGAGCCGGGGTCGGCGCATCACTCGATCGCCGCGGCGCGGCGCAGCTCGGTCAGCTGCTGTTCGGTGTAGCCGAGTTCTGCCAGCACCGCCGAGGTATCGGCTCCGGTCGCACTGCCCGGCCGGGGTGCCGGGGCGGGGGTGCGCCCGAAGCGCGGGGCGGGCGCTGGTTGCCGGATCCCGCCGACCTCGACGAACGCCTCCCGAGCCCGGTTGTGCGGGTGCTCGTGGGCCTGCCACGGCGACAGGACCGGCGAGACACAGGCGTCGGACCCGGCGAACAGCGCCGCCCACTCGTCGCGGGGTCTGGTCGCGAACGCCTCGGCGAAGACGGCGCGCAGCTCGTCGGCGCGATCGAGGTCGTACTGGGCGGGCAGGTCGGCCTCCGACAGCCCGAGCCGGTCGAGCAGCTCGGCGTAGAAATGCGGTTCGACCGCGCCGACCGCCATGAATCCGCCGTCGGCGCACGCGTAGGTGTCGTAGTAGGCGCCGCCACCGTCGAGCAGGTTCTCCCCGCGCCCGCCCTCCCACAGACCGGCGGCGTGCATCCCGTGCACGAAGGCCGTGAGCAGGGCGGCGCCGTCGACCATGGCCGCGTCGACCACCTGGCCCTGCCCGGATCGGGTCCGTTCCTGCAGGGCGGCCAGCACGCCGACCACGAGCAGCAGGCCGCCGCCACCGAAGTCGCCGAGCAGGTTCACCGGTGGGGTCGGCTGCTGCCCGGCCCGGCCGAGCAGATCCAGCGCGCCTGCCAGGCCGATGTAGTTGATGTCGTGTCCGGCGGCGTCGGCCAGGGGACCGTCCTGACCCCAGCCGGTCATCCGGCCGTAGATCAGCCGGGGATTGCGGGCCGCGCAATCTTCGGGGCCGATGCCCATCCGCTCGGCCACGCCGGGCCGGAAGCCCTCGACGAGAATGTCGGCGGTCTCGACCAGCCGCAACACCACCTCGCGCCCCTCGGGGGACTTCAGGTCGACCGCGATCGAGCGCCGACCACGGTCGAGGACTCCCGACGGGGCCATCAACGCGGCCGAGTCACCGACCCGGTCGACCCGGATCACCTCGGCGCCGAGGTCGGCCAGCACCATGCAGGCGAACGGGCCCGGCGCCAGGCTGGCGATCTCGACCACGCGAAGACCGGCGAGCGGTCCAGCCGAGCCGTGGTCCGGAACGGCGACGGATGCCATGGAGAACTCCTCACTCGACGGCCGCGGAAACCGGCCGTGATCTGGTGCCTGACAGGGCGGAATCAGCGACCGGGCAGGAACCCGATCGCCGCGACGATCGGGGTGAATGCCTTCTGCCACCAGGCTTCCGGGATGCCGAACGGCGCGTCGAGGGTCAGGACCCGCTGGGTGGCGATGGTCTGGGCCTCGGTGTATTTGAGAATGCCCTCCGGGCCGTGACGCCGTCCGAGGCCCGAGGCCCGCATCCCGCCCATGGGCGCCTCGACGCTGCCCGAGGCCGGGCCGTAGCCCTCACCGACATTGACCAGTCCGCAGCGCAGGCGCGCGCCGATCGCCTCGCCCTCGGCGTGGCTGCCCGCCCAGACACTGGCATTGAGGCCGTACTCGGAATCGTTGGCGCGCGTGACGGCTTCGTCCACGTCGGCGACCGGATAGATCGACACCACCGGCCCGAACGTCTCCTCCCGCGCCACCGTCATCTCCTCGGTGACCCCGGTGAGCACGGTGGGCTCGTAGAACGAAGGGCCGAGGTCCGGCCTGCGGCGGCCACCGGCGACCACCGTGGCCCCCTTGGCGACCGCGTCGGCGACATGGGCGTCGACCGCGTCGACCCGGCCGGGCGAGGCCAGGCTGCCCATCGTGGTGCCCCAGTCGTAGCCGGGGCCGACGACCATCGCGCGGGTCGCCGCCGCGAACTTCTCGGTGAACTCCGCGGCGACGGCGGACTCGACGTAGACGCGTTCGATCGAGATGCACAGCTGGCCGGAGTTGGCGAAACAGGCCCGCGTGGCGGCCTGCGCGACGATGTCGAGATCCGCGGTGCGAGTGACGATCATCGGGTTCTTGCCACCGAGTTCGGCGGAGAACCCGATCAGCCGCGCGCCCGCCGCCCGCGCGAGCGTGCGGCCGGTCGCCGAGGACCCGGTGAACATCAGATAGTCGCAGGTATCCGCGATCGCTGTCCCGACTACCGAGCCGGGACCGGGCACCACCGCCAGGACCTCCCGCGGCAGCCCGGCCTCATACAGCAGTTCGGCCAGCGCCAGGGTGCAGTACGGCGTCTGACTGTCCGGCTTGATGACGACCGCGTTCCCGGCGATGAGCGCGGGGATCGCGTCGCCGACCGACAGGGCCATCGGATAGTTCCAGGGCGAGATGATCCCGACGACACCCTTGGGCTGGTAGCGCACCACGGTCTTGGTCAGCCCCGGCAGCAGCCCCGCGACCGGCTTCGGCGCGATCAGCTTGGGTCCGGCTTTGACGTAGTAGCGGGCACCGAGCAGCAGCGCGACGACATCCTCCTGCGCGGCCGGGCGCGATTTTCCGGTCTCGGCCTGCGCGATATCCATCAGCAGCGCACGCTGCGCCACCACCGCGCGACGGTACCGATCCACGACCGCCGCGCGGTCGGTGGCCGGTCGTCGCGCCCACTCGACCTGGGCCGCGCGCGCCCTGGCGAAGGCGCGCTCCACATCGACCGCGGTGCCGATCGGGATCCGCGCCAGGTCGGCTCCCGTGAAGACCTCGGTCAGCGTCGCGTGCGCACGCTGGTCGGGTTCGTCGATGGCCGCGAGGCGGCGCAAGCGCTCGAAAACATGCGGCGGCGGTGTCGGCATCGTCGTCCCTGCGGTAGGCGGTCGGTTTGCAGCGCAAAGATAAGTGAGACACTATGTCCAAGTCAATGAGTGTTCGGGCGTGACGGAGGACGACGATGGCCAGGTGGGGTGCCGCGCTGCGGAATATCGGGGCGCTGTTCGGGGACGGCATCGAACAGCCCGCTCCGACACCGTCGGTGGACGTGTATCACTATCCGCATCGGCGGCTGCGGCATTACCGGCGCGCGACACCGGGCAGCGGGGCGCCGATCCTGCTGGTGCCACCGCTGGCCGTCACCATCTCCTGCTACGACCTGCGGCCGAGCCAGAGCCTGGTCGAATACCTGCTGGAGCTGGGGCACGAGGTCTATGTCATCGACTACGGCGAGATCGGGTACGCCGACCGCGATCTCGGGTTCGAGGAGTGGGTCGACGACATCGTGCCCGACGCGATCCGCCGCGTCAGCGCCGAGCACGCGCACGCCCCGGTCGCGGTGATCGGCTGGTCGTTCGGCGGCACCATCAGCCTGCTGACCGCCGCGGCCGACCCGGCGCTGCCGATCGCGTCGCTCACCGCCGTGGGCACGCCCTTCGATCAGCGGCGCAACGGGCAGATGGCGCTGGCCCGGTCCGTCGGCAGGCTCGCGCCCACCCGGATCGTCACCGAACCGGTCCGGCTGCTCGGCGGCATCCCGAAACAGGCGGTGCGCGTGGGTTTCCGGGCACAGTCGCTGGAGCGGGAGCTGACCAAACCGTGGTTCATCGCGCGGCACGCGGACGATCCCGAATCGCTGGCCAGGATGCAGGCCGTCGACCGGTTCATGGACGAGATGCCCGGCTACCCCGGCCGGTTCTACCGGCAGGTGTACCGCCAGCTGATCCTCCGCAACGAAATGTGGACCGGCACTGTGCATCTCCATGCCGACCAGGCGATCGAGCTGGCCGCGATCACGGCACCGGTCCTGCTGATCGGCGGGCGCCGCGACAGCCTGGCCTCAGCCGCCTCGGTCGCCGCGGGGGCCGAGGTCCTCACCGGCAGCTCGGTCACCGTCGTCGAGGTGGACGGCAGCCATCTGGGCATCATCGCCGGGCCCGAAGCCCGCACCAGCAGCTGGGCGGCGATCCGCGACTTCCTCGCCGTCACGGCATCGGAGGTCGACGGCGTCCTCACCCACTGAGTTCGTCGCGCCTACTTCGGCACCAGGATGCCGCTCAGATCCGCGTCCCGGATCGGGGTGTCGGGGTTGGCCTGCGCGCCGCACATGAGGTCGATGGCGGCGACGGCCAGGTCGACGGTGTTCTGATCCGGGGTCGTGTCGTCGCCGCGCTTCTCCTCGAGGAACTTCGTCACCGTCGTGTTCTTCTTCTCCGCGTCCTGGGCGGTGTAGTCACTGCACGTGGTGTCGCCACCCTTGTTGACAGCCTTCTCCACCTCACTACAGCCGGTGGCGGCACCGAACACGGCCAGGACCGCACCTGCCGTCACGACTGCTTTTCGCATCTCCATACTGGTTCCCGTCCCTGGTGTTGAGCGTGCGCCGCGAGGGCCCGACAGCAGGGACATAACCGTTTCCCGCACCGGTAATCGGGGCGACACGACGGGAGGTGTCCGGATCGACACCGGGCGGGTGTGGGCCCGGACGAATCAGCCCACACCGTACTGACCTCAGGTGACGATCTCGGCGATGATGCCGCCGACGAGGGTGCCCGCCGCGCCGCCGATGAACAGCCCGGCGGGGATGGTGACCACGCCCGCGAGTTCGAGGGTGGGGAGCGCGATGATGCCGCCGATCACCGCGCCGATGAAGGCGCCGGTGGAGAAGCCGATGCCCATGATGCAACGGGTGAGGTCCGATTCGCTGCGTGGGCTGCGCAGGGCGATGCCGGGCGCGGCGGCGGCACCGGCGGGCCTCGACACGGCCTGACCGTCCCGCGTCGTGAGGGTGAGCTTGAGGCGGTGGCCCTCCTCCAAGAGCTTCGGTGTCAGCATGAAGTCGTGGCCGCTCACGTGGAGCTGGAGTGGCCACTTCTCGATGACATCGCCCTCGTCGTCGCTGACGAGCACATTGGTGCCCTTGCGATTCACGCTGAAGGTGCCGCCGACCAGCCGGGTGACGACACTGAGCCGGTCGGCGGTGTGGCCGGTCGCGTGTGAGATCCCCTTGGCGTGCCCGGTCATGAGCCGCTGGAGAGTGAGGTCGCTGGTGCGGACCTTGGGATAGTCGACCCAGGAGTCGGGGATGACCAGCTTCTCGACAGTCATCGGGTGTCCTTTCGGCGAGCCACGGGTGTGCGTATCGAGGTTCGCATCTCCCCGCCGCGCACGGGGACGTTTCGCACAATACCTGCACCGCAACAGATTTCAGCGATCGCGATGGCATCACCGGTTCGCGGGGGCCGGGACCAGTTCGAGGATGGCGATCTCGGGGGGCGCGCCGACGCGGACCGGTGGGCCCCAGGCGCCTGCGCCGTAGGTGGTGAACAAGGTGGTGCCGTCAACGGTGTCGAGGCCGGTGACCTCGGTGTCGTGGACCCATTCGACGATGGTGCGCAGCGGCCACATCTGGCCGCCGTGGGTATGTCCGGACCGTCTCGTGCACCACCCGCGGCGACGCGGCCTCGACGACCCCGTAGGCCGTGGTCGCCACCGCCGCCACCACCACGACGGCGGTCGCTATCCGCAGGAATCCCCGCCGGGCCTGTTCGCCGGGACTCCCCCGGAACCGGCCCACCAGGCGAAGCACCAGCAGGACGAGGCCGAGCACCGCGAGGCCGAGGAGCAGGTAGAACACCACGGCCAGCCAGGTGAGGCCGAGGAAGCCCAGCGGCCGCCAGGGGTGCGGGGAGATCTCCGCCCCGACAAGGGTTCCGGCGATCGCGAGCATCCACCCGGCCACGAGCACCCCATCCGCGGCCACCGCCCAGCGCTTGCTCAGGCCGGTGGCCCGCACGAGCCGCCGATGCAGAAGCAGGTGGACCAGACCCAGAACCGCCGCCGCGATCACGAGACGCAGCACGGGCGTTGCCTTTCCGTCGACAAGGTCGCCACAGCGGCGACGGGGCAATCATCCGGTATCGGACAGCGTTCAGCAACGCACCGTGATGTTGGCAGTATCGGAGACCTTCTCGTTCGGTGACAGAACTTCCACGAACACGGCAAAATATCCGGTGTCCCCCTGCGCCACAGTGACGTCATAAGAATGCTCTATCACCTGAACTCCATCAGATTTCGCCTCCACGGACTCGACCGTACTTTTCACCAATCCATTGCTGTAGACCCTGCGATATGTGAACACACCGGTCTTCCGCGTCGTTATCTTGATTGTGAATCGAAGTCGGGAATTGCAACCGCTAACGATCGATCCCGAGTCCCAGCTGACTTCCGCCGCAAGCACTCGAAAAGAACCGAAATAGCTGTTCTGAACATACGGCGCCAAAAGAAGAACCACGCCGATCGCTGCGAGAATCAGCTGCCTGGCCTTGCTGTTGATAATCGGCATCTCGTGGCCCGATATTTGTATTCCGCCACCGACCGCTGCTGCGATAATGCAGGAAACAGCAATGATCGTGACCGGAGAGTTCGCATCCCACATTCATGACTCCACAGTGCTCAGCAGTCCACCCTGATCACCTCAGAATTCGACCGCACTTCCTCGCCAGGGTCTCGCGAAACCAGGTACAGCGCGGTGTCATAATGCGCATTCGCGTTGTCCCCGAAGCGCATCCGCAGTCGTCCGCGCATCTCGTGCGCTCCGGCGCCGCCGACGCCGAACGTGTACGACTGAAATGTCCAGTCCGGACCTTCCGGGTCCAGAATGACAACTCCGCTACCGCCGGCGGTGCGCACCTCCGCCCGAAAAGGAATATATCCATCACAATCGACATTCGAGGGCATAAACAATTCAATGGAGCGGACACGCGTCTCGCCGAAGTGGAGCATGATCTGCGGCGCAACGATAAGGGATATGCCCACCAGCAGCACGGCATATTGATTTCTATTGCTGGACAATACGGGAATATGCGTTCCACGCCTCACAGCCCAGGCGGAGCCCAGCGAAACCAGCACACAGCAGACGCCCACGATGAATATCGGCGACGTCAAGTCCCACATACTTCGCTCCCTCGACCAACACTTCGGCGTTGCCCGTGATGGCTGGCGAGCGCGTCGACACGGGTTCACCATCATGGCACGAGTCCGAGTCCGACCTCTGCGAATCGAACACGGTTGTGAGGGCTGCGACCAGGTCTTCGACGACGCGGCGCCGAAGACCTGGTGACGCCGACTGGTGCGAGCGGCATCAGAGGGCTCGGGCTAGGGGTTCGGTCAGGGCGACCGGGGTGACCTCGAGGTGGTCGAAGCGCCAGCCGTGGGGGGTGCGGGCGTGGTAGCGGTGGATCGCGGCGGCGATGGCCTCGGTCTTGTCGTCGAGGAGGTAGACGGCGAGGTCGTGGGCGCGGACGGTGGCGGTGTCGGCGTCGAGTTCGATGGTTGTTAGTGGCACTAACGCAAGTGCGCTATGGTCTGGCCATGGAGACCGGTGCGGAACTGCGTTTCGAACACGGGGAGCACACCCCGGCGCTGCTGCGCAAGCAGCTCTCCCGACTCACGTCGATGACGGCCGCGCAGATGACGCGGGTGTCGCGCGCGACGCTACGAACCGTGGGCGCGCGCAAGGATCACTTCGTGGTGCTGGCCGCGCTGGCCGAGTTCGGTCCGGCGAGCCAGGCGGCGCTGTCGGAGCGGACCGACATCTTCACCAGCGACCTCGTGGCCGTCCTCAACGATCTCACGCGGGGCGGATGGGCGCGCCGCGATCCCGACCCGGCCGACCGGCGCCGCAACATCATCACCATCACCGACCTCGGCGACGCGCGCCTCGCCGAACTCGACCGCCTCCTCGACGGCGTCAACGAACAGATCATGGCCCCGCTCGACCAGAACGAACGCGCCCAGCTGTTCCGCCTCCTCGGCCGCGTCAACACCCACCTCGCGAGCACCGCGGAGTAACCGAGCCGCCGGACAGGACAACGCTCAGCCCGCGCGGGCGGGTTCCTCCACCTGGGTGGGTGTGTCCGCGGCGGCGGCCGGGCGCCTGCCGGTGACCAGGAACAGCACGACCAGGGCCACGGCCAGCCAGACATAGGTGTCACCGACGAGGTGCTGCCACCAGTCCCAGGCGGTCTCGCGATGCTCGCCGTCGGGGAGCAGATTGTGCGGGCCCACGATGAAGACCAGGGCCACCGCGGCCGAGGTCGCGTACCAGCCGCGCGCGCTAGCGGCGGGCAGAGTGCGGGCCTGGCAGACCATGGCCAGCAGCGCGGGCGCGATCCAGACCCAGTGGTGCGACCAGGAGATCGGCGAGAGCAGCAGGGTGAACACGGCGTTGAGTGACAACGCGATCGCGGGCGCGTCGGCGGCCTTGCGCATGGCCAGCACGACCAGGGCCAGCAGCAGCGCGCCGAAGAACAGCCACAGGGCGTCGAAGGGCAGCCCGGTGATCTGCAGGCGGGCCAGCACGGCCTGGATGGACTGGTTGGTGTGGAAGGCCGAGCCGCTCAGGCCCGAGACATTGCCGAGGCCGCCGAACCAGTAGCGGGTGGACTCGGTGGGCAGCAGCGCGAAGGAGGCGATGGTGGCGATCGCACCGGTGGCCGCGGCGGTGGCGGCGGCCTTGTAGTCCTTGCGGACCAGGAAGTAGAGGACGAACGCGGCCGGGGTCAGCTTGATCGCCGCGGCGAGGCCGACCAGCATGCCGCGCGGATAGCGGGTCTTGGGCAGCAGGCAGTCGGTGGCCACCAGGACCATGAGCAGCAGGTTGACCTGACCGAAATCGATGGTCGAGCGCACCGGTTCCAGCACCATCGCCACCGGCAGGGCGCAGGCGGTCACGAACAGCGCGACCTGCTTGCTGTCGGCGTGATAGCGGCGCGCGACCAGATAGAGGGTCCAGGCGACCGCGGCGATCGAGGCGACCACATAGAGCACCTTCGCCGCGCCCCAGGGCAGCAGCGCGAACGGTGCCAGCGCGATGGCGGCGAAGGGCGGATAGATGAACGGCAGCCCGATCCCGGCCGTGGTCTTGGGCAGCTGGCCGTACATGTCGGCGCCGTCGCGCATCGCCTCGATGCCGAGGCGATAGACCTGCAGGTCGATGAAGCCGCCGGAGTAGCCCTTGAACGGCCAGCCGGGAAGCTCGATGTAGACGAGCGCCGCGATCGTGAGCAGCACCGGCACCAGCCACCATGCTCGATGGATCGGGCGTGGGCTTCGCTGCTGCTCGGGGTGGGTGGTGTCACTACTCATCCGCGGCGACTATACCGACTCCCGAGCCTGGTCGCGGAACCGACCGCGCCCGGCGGTGACGCGCGCGACAGCCGTCCTCGATAGCCGTGCGGATGCCGGAATCCCGTCCGGGCCGGTCAGTCGCCGTGGTTGTAGCGGGTCAGGTACGCGGCCAGGGTGGCGACATCGGTGTCGGTCCAGTCGGCGAAGCGGGCGGTGAATGCCTCGCGACGGCGGCGTTCGGCGGCGCGGGCGACCGCGCGGCCCGCGGCGGTGGCGTGCAGGAGGTGGTTGCGCCGGTTGCCGGGGTCGACCTCGCGGGTGAGATAGCCCTGCTTCTCCAGGGCGCTCACCTGTCGGCTGACGGTCGACTTGTCGAGCAGGAATTGCTCGGCCAGGTCGGTGGCCTGGCAGCCGCCGTGTTCGAGGACCAGGTCGAAGATGCTGTAGGCGACCAAGCTCAGCTCGGGGTGCAGTTCGGCGGCCCGGCCGCGGGCGCGGCGGGCGAAGGTCGTCACCGATGTGACGGTGAAGACCGACGGGGATCCGTCGGGGCAGGGGCTGTTCTTCCTGCTGGTCGCGTTGAGCGTGGGCGCCTACGGCAGTGTCGCGGTGATCGGCGTGGCGGGCACGACGCTGCGGATGCGGGTGCGCGCCGCGGTGGGCGTGGTGACGGCGCTGGTGGTCAGCCTGATCGGGGTCGGACTGCACACCTTCCTGAAGCGCTGGACCACCCTCGCGCTCATCACGCTGTTCGTGATGCTGAACTTCACCACCTCGGGCGGGGTGTACGGGCCGCAGTTGCAGAACGGCTTCTTCGGGGCGCTGCACGCGTTCTGGAACGGCGCGGACTTCGTCGAGGGGCTGCGCGATCTGCTCTCCTTCGACGGCGGCGCGGGCTTCGGCGCGCGGCTACTCGGACTGTTCGGGTGGCTCGCGGTCGGTGTCGTGCTGGTGCTGGTCGCCGGGCAGCACGAGACGCGGGTGGCGCCCCGGCCCGTGGCGCCCGCCGCGGTCGAGGAGGAGATCGGCGAAGCGGTCGCTGTCTGACCCGGCCCGATCGGTCCGGCTACGTCCTGGCGAATCCCGCTGCCGCGCGCCGGATCCGGCGTCCGGGGCAGGTCAGACGGGGCCGCGACGTTGTCGCGAATCGCCCGCGGGGCCGCGCCGGGCCGGGTACGGTGTAGCGCGCAACCGCGGACCGGGCCGGTGCCGCGAGGGGGTTGGCACGCGGAAAGGGTGGGCTGCACCGATGAATGATCCCGGCGCGCGACGCCCGCTCGATCCGCTCCCGCTGGAGCGGCGCTACACCGGTGCCGACCCGATCGAGTGGTGCGGCGCGGAGGTCTATCCGATGTACGCCGAGACACTGCCCGCCGGGACCACGGCCCTGCGGCTGCGGGCGCTGTCGGTGATGCCGCCCGCGGAGGTGTCCGGGCTCGGGCTGGGGTTGAGCGTGCACGACGGGCACGTGCGCCTGAACGGGAAATCGCTGGCGGGCGTGGACATCTGGGCTGACGCGCTGACCGCCGGGGTGGACATCGAGGTCACCGCGCACGCGCCCGAGGCACTGTTCACGCTCACCCCGGTCTGGGTGGCGGGCGGGCGCGGGCAGCAGTCCTGGACCGGTAATTACGGCATGGTGGTCGATCTGCTGCCCGACGGCGCGTCCACGCTGTGGTGCAGCACCGGGCCGGGCACCCCGGATTTCAACGAGCTCGTCGTGGAACTCAGCACCGGTCCCGCCGCCGATCCGCCCACCGTCGAGCAGCCGCCACCGATCTCGACCGCTCCCCCACCCCCACCGGATCAGCCCGGCTTCGGCCGGGCCCTGCACGATCTCGGCACCGCGATGCACGAACGCGGCGAACACGATTCGGCCCGCCTGCTGTGGACCCAGGCGGCTCGCGCCGGGCACAGCGCCGCCGCCTACGATCTCGGCGTGCTGGCGCTGCGGGCGGGCGATCGGGCCGGTGCCGAACACTGGTGGAAGGCCGCGGCCCCCGATGATCCGCGGGCCGCGGCCTCCCTGTCCGAGCTGTCCCGGCTCCTCTAGCGCACCTGATCCGCCAGGGCGTACTCGCGCACCGGCGTGAAGTCCCGCGCGGCGATGTGCCGGGGACGCGG
This sequence comes from Nocardia sp. SSK8, assembly GCF_037034205.1. NCBI lineage: Bacteria > Bacillati > Actinomycetota > Actinomycetes > Mycobacteriales > Nocardiaceae > Nocardia > Nocardia sp. SSK8. The sequence goes on along the minus strand of NZ_JBAGKD010000008.1, from coordinate 204,751 downwards.
CCGCGGCGCCGCGAACGGCTCCGCCAGCGCGTTCTCGACACTGTTGAACACCAGGAAGATGTTCGAGCGCGGGTAGGGCGTGATGTTGTTCGACGACCCGTGCATCACATTCGAATCGAACAGCAGCGCCGAGCCTGCCTTACCGGTGAACTGCGTGATGCCGTAGCGGGCGGCCAGGAAGGTGATGTCGTCGGTGGTCGGCACGCCGAACCGCTGCTGCTTCAACGACTCCCGGTAGTGCCCGTCGGGCGTCTCACCCAGGCACGGCACGAAGGTGCGGTGCGAACCGGGCATCACCATCAGGCTGCCGTTGAACGGGAAGTTGTCGGTCAGCGCGATCGACAGACTCACCGCCCGCGGCGCGGGCATCCCGTCCTCGGCGTGCCAGGTCTCGAAATCGGAGTGCCAGCCGAAACCGTTGCCGCCGAAGCCGGGCATGTAGTTCACCCGGCTCTGGTGCAGGTATACCGCCGAACCCAGGATCTCCTCGGCCAGGCCGACGACCCGCGACTCAGCCAGCAGCCCGGCGATGGGCTTGCTGAGCTGATGCACCTGGAACACCGACCTGACCTGCCCGCTGCCCGGCTCGGTGATCACCCGCTCGTCGCCGTAGAGCAGCGGATCAGCGGCCAGATGGCCGATCTCGGCACCGAAGGCGGCCACCTCCTCCGGGCTGAGCAGCGCGGGGATCGTCGCGAAACCGTTCGCGTCGAAGCCCGCCAGCTCCGGCGAGGTGACCCGCCCCCACACCGTGGGATCGGTGCGCTCGACATGGGGGGCGGGTTCGGCCAACCGGGTGGGGTAACGGTCGAGCCGGTCAGACACGGGCATCCTCCTCGACGATCAGCGGATACACCCCGTTCTCATCGTGTACCTCGCGGCCGGTGACCGGCGGATTGAACACACACAGCATCCGCAGGCGGGTGCGCGCGGTGACCTGATGGCGTTCGTTGCCGTCGAGCAGGTACATCGAGCCGGGGCCCAGCTGGTAGACCTGCTGGTTGTCGAGATCGAGCAAGCTGCCCTCGCCCTCGACCAGCCAGACGGCCTCCACATGGTTCTGGTAATGGAATTCGTGGACGGTGCCTTCCTCGATGGTGGTCTCGTGGAAGGAGAAACCGACCCGGTCACCGGCCAGCACGATGCGCTTGCTGCGCCAGCCGGGACCCGCGACGTCGCGTTCGGTGCCGGTGATCTCGGCGGTGGTGCGCACGATCATGCGGCACCGCCACACACGGTATCGATCGAGGACGTCAGCACGGACAGCCCCTTGTCGAGTTCGTCGCTGCCGAGGGTCAACGGCGGCAGCAGTTTCACCACCTCGTCCATCGAGCCCGAGGTCTCCACCAGCAGGCCCTGCTCGAAGGCGGTACGGCACACCTTGGCCGCCTGCGACGGGTCGTCGAAGACGATGCCGTGCACCATGCCGCGGCCCCGGGTCGAGACGCCCGTGTGCCGGTCGGCGACCGCGGACAGGGTGCGCGCGACGTAATCGCCGTTGGCGGCGGTCTTCTGGGCCAGCTTGTCGTCGGACCAGTACTCGCGCAGCGCGGCGGTGGCCGTGACGAAGGCGGGGTTGTTGCCGCGGAAGGTGCCGTTGTGCTCGCCGGGCGCCCACTGGTCGTGCTCGGGCTTGAGCAGCACCAGCGCCATCGGCAGGCCGTAGCCACCGATCGACTTGGACAGCGTCACGATGTCGGGGGTGATGCCCGCGATCTCGAAGGAGAAGAACGGGCCGGTGCGGCCGCAGCCCATCTGCACGTCGTCGACGATGAGCAGGATGTCGCGCGCGGCGCACAGCCCGGCCAGGTGGCGCAGCCATTCGGCGCGGGCCAGGTTGACGCCACCCTCGCCCTGCACGGTCTCCACGATCACCGCGGCGGGGCGGTCGAAGCCCGAGGAACTGTCGTCGAGGACGCGCTGCATCCAGCCGAAGTCCTCGATGGTGTTGTCGAAGTAGCCGTCGTAGGGCATCGGGGTGGCGTGCTCGAGCGGCACCCCGGCACCGGCGCGCTTGGCGGCGTTACCGGTGACCGACAGCGCGCCCAGGGTCATGCCGTGGAAGGCGTTGGTGAAGCTGAGCACGGTCTTGCGGCCGGTCACCTTGCGGGCCAGCTTGAGCGCGGCCTCCACCGCGTTGGCGCCGGTCGGGCCGGGGAACTGCACCTTGTAGTCGAGCCCGCGCGGCGAGAGGAGGGTGTCACGGATGGTCTCGAGCAGCTCCCGTTTGGCGACCGTGGACATGTCCAGGCCGTGGGTGATGCCGTCGCTCGCGATGTAGTCGATCAGCGCGCGCTTGAGAATCGGGTTGTTGTGGCCGTAGTTGAGCGCGCCCGCGCCGGCGAAGAAATCGAGGTATTCGCGCCCCTGCTCGTCGCGCAGCCAGGCGCCCTGGGCGGAGGAGAAGACGGACGGCCAGTCACGGCAGTATCCGCGCACATTCGATTCCATCGCATCGAAGATGCTGGTGTCGGTGGTCGTGATCATCGTCGTTCCTCCTGGCGCTGAACAGGTGAGATGACATACAGCTGTTCGGCCTCGTGTGAATCGGGAAAATCGTTCTCTTCGAACAGGGAGACGACGCGCAATTGCGCCCCGCGCTCCCGGGCCACCGCGGAGAACAACGCCTGCGAGGCGGTGTTTCCGGGTGAAATCGTGGTTTCCAGTGTGGTGATTCCGGCGTCGGCCACCGAATCGAGCAGGGCGTGCAGGATGCCCGCGGCGAGGCCGCGGCCCCGGAATTCGGCATCGACCGCGATCTGCCAGACGAACAGGGTGTCCGGGACTTCGGGACGCACGTACCCGATGACGAAACCTGCCGCGTGCCCGTTGATTTCGGCGATCAGGGAGCTGGCCGCGAAATCGCGACACCACAGGAGATAGGCGTAGCTCGAATTGACGTCGAGCACCTGTGAATCGCGGGCGATCCGCCACAACTGTGCTCCGTCGCCCAAACGCGGCGGGCGCAATCTTGTTTCCGAACCGGGCTCCGCCGGGGTGGCCGCGGGCTCGATGGACATGGTGGACGTTGGCATACATCTAACATGTCCAACCGACTTTGCGGTCTTTGTGTCGAGCTCTTTGCGGTTCTATGACGAATTGTTGACTACGACTGCACGTCGAGGCGATAACCCAGCCCGCGCACGGTGACGACGATGCGCGGATCCGAGGGATCGCGTTCGATTTTGGTGCGCAGTCGGCGCACGTGGACATCGACGATGCGTTCGTCACCGAAAAATCCTTGATCCCACACTCTTTCGAGCAGTACGGATCGGCTGAGCACACGCCCCGGGGTCTCGGCCAGTTCGCACAGCAGCCGGAATTCGGTGACCGTGAGGTGGATCTCCTCCTCGCCGCGCCGGACGGCGCCGGCGTCGGTGGCGAGCACCAGCGGTGCCACCGGATCGTCGTCGAGCACGACCTCCGGGGTGGCGTCGCGATCGGCGGTGATCCGGGCCCGGCGGCGCAGGGCGCGCATGCGGGCGGTGATCTCCTTGATCTCGAACGGCTTGCTGACGAAGTCGTCGGCACCCGCCTCGAGGGCCGCCACGACGTCGTGGGTGTCGTAGCGGGTGCTGATCACGATGATCGGCACGTCGTGGTCGCGCCGGATCTCCCGGATGCAGTCGAAGCCGTCGGTCTCGCCGCGCATCAGGTCGACGATCATCAGATCGGGTGGCCCGTCGCTGCGGAGCTGATCGAGGGCGTCGGCCGGGATACCGGCCTCGGCGACGGCGTAGCCCTCGTCCTCCATCGCGCGCCGGAGGCTGCCGCGCATCTGGACATCGTCGTCCACGATCATCAGGTTCGCGCTCATGCTCGCACCTCGCTGTCGCGGGGCACGATCATCGATCGCTCAGTTCGCTCGCTCATGTGCACATCCTTTGCTGACACGCCGGGGTGTGCGCCGGATCGGTGGGGAACTCGCGTCCCCAATCCGACACGACATCCCGCCTTCGAGCTTGTTACCGATCTGTTATGTACCCAGACCGGGCCTCGCGTAAACCCGCTGTAACAATTCGCCCGCTCACCAGGCGGTTCGACACGCCGCGACACGCGGGACGGCGGTGGCATAGTCGAGGAGTGACGCCCACCTATGACGACATCACCGCGGCCGCGGCCCGGATCGACGGGCTGGTCCGCCCGATCACCGTCGCACCGTCGGCTCCCGGGCCGGATCCGCGGTGGTTCGCGCTGGAATTCCTGCAGTTCACCGGCTCGTTCAAGGCGCGCGGCGCGCAGAACTTCGTGCGCGCGCACGCGGCGGCGGGCACCCTGCCCGACGCCGGTGTGACGATCGCCTCCGGCGGCAATGCCGGGCTGGCGTGCGCGTGGGCGGCCCGCGCGGCGGGGGTGCCCGCGACGGTGTTCCTGCCGGAGACCGCGCCGCGGGTCAAAATCGATCGACTCCGTGACTACGGCGCCGAGGTGCGACTGATCGGTCCGGAGTACAAGCAGGCGCTGGCCGCGTGCCGGGAGTTCGCCGCGAGCACCGGGGCGCTCGCCGCGCACGCCTACGACCATCCGCTGATCGCCGCGGGCGCGGGCACGCTGCTGCGCGAGATCAGCGCGCGCGTTCCCGATCTGGACACCGTGGTGGTCGCGGTCGGCGGGGGCGGGCTGTTCACCGGCACCGCGATCGCCGCCCGGCACGCGGGGATCCGCACGATCGCGGTGGAACCGGCCGGATGTTCCTCGCTGCACGCCGCGCTGGCGGCGGGGCGGCCGGTACAGGTGAGCGTGGACTCGATCGCGGCCGACTCCCTGGGCGCGCCGAATGTGTCCGCCATGGCGCTGGCGGCGGCACAGCAGGGCGATGTGCGCTCGGTCCTCGTCGACGACGAGACCATCCGCGCCGCGCGCCGTCGACTGTGGCACGAGCACCGGATCGCGGTCGAGTACGGCGCGGCCACCGCGCTGGCCGCGCTGCTCGACACCGGCTCGGGCCCGGCCTACCGGCCGGAACCGGGCGAACGGGTCTGTGTCGTGCTCTGCGGGGCCAATACCGACCCCGCCGACCTCAGCGGGTAGGTCAGCGCACCAGGGCGTTCTTGGTCGCGTAGTCGGTCATCACCTTGTTGAGCCCGCGCATGGCCAGGGTGTAGCCGTAGGGGACGTAGCGCTGGCCCCAGTGCGCGAGCTGGATGTCGCGCGAGGTGTAGACGAAGTAGCGGTTGCGTTCGACCCCCTTGATCACCGCGGTGGCGGCCTGGTCGGGGGTGACGGCGTGGCGCAGGAACAACTTCATGGCCTTGTGCAGGGCCTCGGAGTCGCGGTCCACCCCGGCGATGTCGAGGCTGTCGACCATGGGGGTGGCCATCGCGCCGGGGCACACCAGGCTGACGCCGATCTTGTGGCGGCGCAGATCGAAGCGCAGCACCTCCGAGACGCCGCGCAGACCGAACTTGGTGGCGCTGTAGGGCGCGTGCCAGGGCAGGCCGAACAGCCCGGCCGCCGAGGAGACATTCACGATGTGCCCGCCGCGGCCCGCGGCGATCATCGGCGGCACGAACTCCTCGATGACGTGGATCGGCCCCATCAGGTTGATGTCCACGGTGCGCCGCCACTGCTGGTGGCTCAGCTTGTCGACGGTGCCCCAGGTGGCGATGCCCGCCACGTTCATGACGATGTCGACCCGGCCGACGGCCTCGAAGGTGTGCGCGGCCAGCCCGACCACCGCGCTGTGGTCGCTGACATCGGCCGCGTGCGCCAGATGCACCGTGGCACCCTGCGCGCGCAGCTCGGCGGCGGTCTGGGCCAGGGTGTCCTCGGTGATGTCGGTGAGCACGAGGTCAGCGCCCTTCGCCGCGGCCGCGAACGCGGTCGCACGCCCGAGGCCGCTGGCCGCGCCGGTGATCAGGCAGGTCTTCCCGTCGAACTTCGTCATGATCTGCAGACCCTACGGTTCGAAGAACAGCTACGTCTATGGTTCGGCGGTGATCGCGATGGTCGTCCAGCCGCCGACGTGGATCCGGCTGCCGTCGCGCACGGTGATCGCCACCTGCGGGATGATCGGCGATTCGGCGCCGTCGAGGCTGGTGCCGTTGGTGGAGCCGAGGTCGGTGACGGTGAGCGCGCCGGTCTCGTCCACCCGGATCATGGCGTGCGCGCGGGAGACCCCGAGGTCGGCCGGGGCGATACCCAGGTCGATCTCGGGCACGATGCCCTGCGAGGTCGAGCGCTTGCCGATCAGGATCTGGTTGCCGCGCAACTCGATCCGGCGTTCCGGATACGACTCGGGGAACGCCACCCGTTCGGCGTCGGGTCCCTTGCGGGCCTGGACCCGGGTGTAGAACTCGCGGTCGGCGTAGACCCGGGCGACCCAGCGGCGGCCCGCGAGCGGGCGCTCGTCGACCGGTGGGGCGTCGCCGGGCCGGGCGGCGGCCGCGGCGGGCAGAGCCGAATCGTGCCCGCACACCTCGCAGAACCGCCCACTGGTGGGCGTGGCGCACGCGGTGCACAGGCGCAGGGCCGCGGCGGGATCGGGGGTCGGGCCGCCGGTCAGCGCCGATCCGCAGACATCGCAGTAGTCGATGGCCCGCGACTGGTGGCCGTCCGCGCACACCGGCATGTCAGCCGCCCTCCGGCCGGACCCGCGCGGTCTTGGTCGAGCGGATGTCGAGGGCGAGTTCGTCGGCCGCGGCGACCTGGCCGCGCAGTTTCACCGTGCCGTCGCGGTCGTCGACTTCCACCACGCCGCGCAGCAGCTTGGCGGTGGCCTCGTGGCCGGACGCCGCCGCCAGTTCCACGGCCCGGCGCAGCTTGGCGGTGGCGGTGGACAGATCACCGCTGCGGCGCGCGGCCAGGCCCTCCTGCACGGCCTGGGCCAGCTCGACCTGCCCGGTGTAGTGGGCCACCCGGGTGCTGATCCGGGTGGACAGCGTGGTGTCGGTGGTCCACACCGCGCGCACCAGGCCCTGGCCGAGGATCTCCTCGCCCGCCAGCACGCTCAGACGCGCGGCCAGCTTCTCCCGGCCCGGCGCGGCGGGTTCCAGCTCGATCTGCACGTGGTATTCGCGTTCCTCGGCGGCCCACGACGACAGCGGGTACTCCCCCACCTGCGCGCCGGTGTCGGCGCGCCGGGCGGTGAGGTCCTCGAGCACCGGGGCGACCTGCTTGACCATCCGCACCCGCGCCCCGACCGGCGTCCACACCCGCAGCGTGAGCTCGGGGATCACCCGGGCCGTCGAGGAGCGCATCATGGCCGCGAAATCGCGGGCGAGGTCCTTGGGGTCGGCGACCAGGTCGGCATCGCCGGAGAGTTTCGCGGAGATGGTGTGCAGGTCGGCGGCGGCCCAGTCGGCGCCCACGCCGCGGCAGTCGCAGACGAAAAGCCCTTCGGCGCGGTCGAGTTCGGTGGCCAGCTGCTGGGGCGTCTCGTGCTCGTTCTTGCCGTCGGTGAGCAGGATCGCGTGCGCCTGGGCTCCGGGGTGGGCGGCGGCGACCTGGCGGGCCAGCGCCAGCCAGGACCCCATGGCGGTGCCGCCGTCGGGCCGCAGCGTGCCCAGCGCGGTGCGGGCCGCGCCCCGGTTGGCGCGGTCGGCGGGCGCGGACAGGGTGCCGTCGGCCGGATAGATCATCCGGGCCGTCTCGGTGCCCTCGATGATGGCGAAGGCGGTGCCGTCCGGGATCTCGTCGATCGCGGTGCGGGTGGCGGTGCGCGCGTGCTCGAACTTCTGCTTGTTGCCCATCGACCCCGAGCAGTCGATGATCAGGATCTCCAGCCGCGGCGGCGGCGTGGCGACGGCGGCCAGCTCGGAGCTGGTAGTCACCGTCAGGACCGCGTCGACCACGCTCGCGCCCTCGGCGAGGAACTCGTTCTGGTCGACGGCGATCGATATCCCCGCGTTCTCTGCCGAACTCATTGCACTCCTGGATCTGGTGACGCGGCGCCGGACACCGTCACCGGGGCCAGCGCGACCGTGATGTTGTCGCTGCCACCGCTGTTCAACGCGAAGTCGGCCAGCGCGCGGGCGGCGGCCTGCGGCGAGGTCTCGACGGTGAACCCGGCCAGCGCGACAGCGTCGGGCAGATAGTTCCACAATCCGTCGCTGCACAGCAGCAGGGTTCCCGGTTCGGTGACGGTCATGCGTTGCAGGCAGTTGCCCGACCACGGCGCCTCGCTGCCGTCGGCGCCGAGCCAGCGCAGCAGCGTGTGCGCGCGGGGATCGCGCATGGCCGCCTCCTCGTCCATGGCGCCCGCGTCGACGAGGGCCTGGGCCCACGAGTCGTCGACGCTGAGCCTGCGCGAGGCGGTGGGATCGCCCGCGGCGAGCCAGAAGGCCCGGCTGTCACCGACATTGGCGACGGTGATCTCGGTGCCCGCCGCGGTCTCGCGCACGATGGCCGAGACGTAGGTGCACGAGGGCGCGTACTCGGCGGTGCGGGACATGCCGCGCACGGCCGCGGTGGCGGTGGCCAGCCCGGCCATCACGCTGTCGGTGTCGGAGCGGCCGTCGGCCAGCGCGGCCAGGGCGGCGTCGACGCCGGTGCGGGCCGCGGTGCCGGAGGCGGCCTGCGGGTCCTGCGAGGTGGAGACGCCGTCGCTGACCACGATCACCCGGATGCCGTCGCCCTCGCGCACGGCGGCCGCGACGGCGTCCTCGTTGCGGGAGTGGCTGATCCCGCGATCGGTGAGCACGTAGACCGCGCCCAGATCCTCCTCGAACCGGTCCGGCATCGGCTTGGGGCTGCCGCACTGCACGCACAGCCCGCCCTCGTAGCGGCGTTCCCCGCAGGTCGAGCACTGCGGCACCGAGACCGGGTCGTGCACGGGGATCGCGGCTTTGCGCACTCCCAGCTCCCGGCCGCAGCCCTCACAGAAGCGGTGTCCCGCCCTGGCCGACCCCCCACAGTCCGGACATCCCGGCGCGTTCACAGCGTGGTCCTCGGCCGCACCGCGTTCGCCTGATCCACCAGCACGAACCGCGTCCACATGTCCTCGGCGTCGCGCGCCAATGTCCGCAAGCATCGTTCCAACCCCGTCCGCACTCCCTGCTCGGTGAATTCCACATCCAACAGCTTGCCCGGCGCCTGCGGCCGCTGCCCCGACCGGATCCAGTTCAGCGCCGCTTCCAGCACATACATCCGCACCCGCGCGGCCCGCTTGCGCGAGTCCAGCCGCAGGTCCTCGACCCGCTGCCCGGCCTCGCGCAGCAGTGTCTCGTCCAGCTCCCCCGGATCACGGTCGGCCAGCAGCGTTTCCACCGCCACTACCCGTGCCTCGGTGAACATCGCCGAGGCGCGCTCCACCTGGTCGAGCACCGCGACCGCGCCGAGCCGGTCGCCGAGGGCGCGCCGCAGCCGGGCAGCGCCGAAGGCCGCCGCCAGGTAGGTGTGGTCGGTGCGCCAGACCAGATCGTAGAGCGCCAGCGCGCGGCGTAGGCCCGCTTCGTCGATCGGCGCGGGCCCGGCCGCGCGCACGGCGAGTTCGAGGGCCGCGGCCAGGGCCAGCTTGGGCGCCGACTCGCCGGGCAGCGCCGCGTAGACGGACTCGAGATCCTGGGCCGCGGCGAGGTGGTCGCCGGTGAGCAGGGCGGCCTGGGCCCGGTACCAGACCGGCCGCCAGTCGAATTCCAGCTCGGGGCCGAGGGCGTCGAGGCGGGCCACGGCGGCGGTCGCGTCCCCGGCTTCCAGTTCGGCGCGGACCAGGCGCAGCGGGATCTCGGTCGACTCGCCGCCGCCGGTGACCACCGCGCGCGGACCGGCGGTGAGCGCCTGCTCCAGTTCGGCGGGGGTGGCGGCGTCGGTGGTGGCCAGCAGGGCGGCGCCGCTGTCGCCGGGATCGACCAGGGGCGCGGGCAGTCCGGCGATCAGGGCGGCGGGTTCGGGGGTGGCGCTGTCGATGCCGAAGACCGCGCGGGCCGGGCCGAACGAGCTCGACATGCCGGGGCGCGGGACGCCGTCGCCGGTGGCGAGGACCTCGCGCAGCACGCCGGTGAGCTGGTCGGCCATCTCGCTCATCGAGGCGAAGCGGTGCAGCGGGTCGGGGTCGGTGGCGCGCAGCAGGAACCGGTGCAGCGAATCGTGTTCGGCCAGTAGTGGTTCGGCGTCGGGGGTGGGCAGCGGGCCGAGGCGGCCGTCGACCGATGGGACGCGCATCATCAGCACGGCCAGGGTGCGGCCCGCGGTGTAGATCTCGGTCGCCACGGTGGGACCGGTCTCGGCGATCTCGGGGGCCTGGTAGCCGAGGGTGCCGTAGATGGGGCTGGTGGTGTCGTCCATGGCGATGACGGCACCGAGGTCGATCAGCTCGAGGCGTTCCTCGGTCTGCATCACGTTGTCGGGCTTGAAATCACAATAGGCCCAGCCGCGGGCGTGCAGATAGCCCAGGGCGGGCAGCATCTCGAGGACGTAGGCGATGGCCTGGGCGGGCGGCAGGTAGCGCTGGGTCGCGGCGCGGTGGGCGCGCAGGATCTGCTTGAGCGAGGTGCCGCCGACATAGGCCATCACGATGTAGCCGACGGGGTCGCCCGCGGTGTCGAGGTGCTCGGTGAAGTTGTGGATCTTGACGATATTGGGGTGGTCGACCTCGGCGAGGAAGCGGCGCTCGGCCAGGGCGGCGGCCAGCGCGTCCGGATCGCCGGTGTCGATGAGGCCCTTGAGCACCACCCAGCGCCGGTTGACCCGGTGGTCGGTGGCCAGATAGATCCAGCCCAGCCCGCCGTGCGCCAGGGCGCCAGCCACCTCGTACTGGCCGCCGACCAGATCGCCCGCGCGCAGGCGCGGGACGAACGAGTAGCGGGTGCCGCAGTGCGGGCAGAATCCGGCGGTGCGGCCCGCGACACCGTCGTGGCCGCGCCCGACCGGCTTGTCGCACTTGCCGCAGTAGCGATCGGATTCGGGGACCTGGGGGTCGGCGAGGACGGCGGTAGCGGGGTCGACGCGCGGCACCGGCGGGATCTCGACGAGTCCGGCGCCGAGCCTGCCGCGGGCGGCCGAGCGGGCCGAGCCGCTGCGCGTGCGCACCGAGCGGCTGGAGGTGCGGCCGCGTTCGCTGATGGTGGGCGCGGAGGGACTGTAGACGGTGCCGCTCGGGGCGAGGCCGGTCGCGGCCGCGCCCGCCGGAGCCGTGCCGGTCGCGGTGGGCGTGGCGCCGCTTCCGCTCGGCGTGGCAGTCGGGGCGGTGCCGCAGATCTCGCAGTAACCGTCGGCGATCGTTCCGGGACAGCCGGGTTCGGCGCAGACGCCGGGCGCACGGGCTGGGACGACGGGAGCGCCCGCGCGGGGCTGGGCGGTGGTGCGTGCGCGCGGGGGGATCTCCTCGGCCGGGGCCGCGCTCGCCACAGGCGCGGTGCCGCAGACGGCGCAGTACCCGTCCTCGACGGCACCCCCGCACCCGGGTTCACTACATGTCATGCTCTCCGCCCCGCTTTCTCCCCGATGATCGAACGATAGTCGGCGACCGCGCGGGTGACCGCGGCGAGATCGCAGGGAAGCCGCCCGAGCAGCCCCGCCGCGATCCGGTCGGCGGCGAGGACGTCGCGGTCCTCGCTCAGGCCGAGCCGGTCCGCCTTGGCGCGGTAGGCGGTGAGCCTACCGCGCAGTTCGGCGCGCCGGTCGAGCAGTCCCTCGGCTAATTCCGTTCGGCGCATGGCGATTTCGTGCGCGGCGCCGACGCGGGCGCGCAGCGCGAGCAGGTGCTCGACGGTCGGGCGGGTGGGCTCGGTGCCGAGCGTGCCGAGTTCGGCGGACAGCGTGCGGGCCGGTTCGCCACCGTCCGGGAGTTCGGCGGTGGCGATCTTGTGCCGCGCCTGCCGCGCGGAATCGGCGGCGCGCGACTGCGCCGCGTCCAGGGCCGACAGCGCGGCGCGCAGCGCGGCGACGGCGGCGGGCAGGTCGGCCGCGACGGCGAGATGGTCGGCGTGGCGGGCGGATTCGGTGTCGACCAGCGCGGTCAGGGTGGTCAGCGCGGTGTCCACCTCGCCCGGGGCGAAGCCGAGCGGGTCGGTGCCCGCCCGGCGCAGCAGGGCGGCGAGGGGTGCGGCGGCGGCATCGAGGACGCCGTGGGCTCGCTCGACCCGCTGTTGCAGCGGGGCCAGCGCGCCGAGCACCCTGCGGTCGACCGCCTCGACCTCCTCGGCGAACGGGACGACGAAGGCGAACGCGGCGCGCATCCGGTCCAGGCAGTCCGCGATGCCGACGGTGACGACGGTTTCGCTCGGACCGGTGAGCCCGCGCTGGGCCAGCGGGATCGGGACACGGTCGATCTCGTGCGGGCGGCCGCGCAGCAGGACGGTCAGCCGGGCGCGGGCGCGTTCGTCGAGCCGGGATCGCCCGGCGCGCACCGTCTCCGCCTCAGCGAGGATGGCGCGCACCCGGCCCAGGTCCTCCCACAGCGCGCCGAGCGCGCGGTCCACGGGGGTCCAGCGGCGGGCGGTCTCCCCCGTCGGCGGATACCGGCGCACCAGGGCCAGGCCGGGATGCCGGTCCAGGTCCAGCAGGGTGCTGGTCACTGTCGCCAGTTCGGCGGTGCGGGTGGACAGTTCGCGATCGATCTCGGCGGTGCCGAGTATCGGCGAGCTCATCCGACGTACCGCGGCGCGGGCGGGCCGGGCGAGGGGCCCAGCGCGGCCAGGTGCTGCTGGTAGATGCGCTGCCAGGTGCCGTCGGCACGGGCCCGGTCGAGCACGCCGTTGACGAAGCGCACCAGGTCCTCGTCGCCCTGGGGGACACCGACCGCGTAGGCTCCGGTGCCGATCGGCTCGCCCACGATCGCCAGATTGTGGTCCTGGGCCACCAGCCCGGCCACGATCGGCTCGTCCCCGCTGATCGCGTCGACGGTGCCCTGTTGCAGCGCCGCCAGGCAGTCGGTCCAGTTGGTCACCCCGAGCACCGATGGCGGGGTCGCCAGCGCGAACAGCGGCGCGGCCGCGGTGGTGCCCTTGGCCACGCACACCCGCCTGCCCGCCAGCGCCGCCGCGGAATCGATCCCGGAGCCGCGCGGGGCCACGATCCGCTGTGCCGCCACGTAATAGGCGCTGGAGAAGCCGACCTCGCGGCGGCGTTCGCAGGTGGCCGAGAAGGTGCGCACGATCATGTCGAGCTTCTTCTCCCGCAGCAGCGGGATGCGCTCGGCGGCGGTCACCGACCGGAACTCGATCTTGTCGGGATCGCCGAACAGGTCGCGCGCGATCTCGCGGGCCAGGTCGATGTCGAAGCCCTCGAGCCGACCGGTGGCGGGGTTGCGGAAGCCGAACATGTAGGTGTTCTGGTCGACGCCGACCCGCAGCCGTCCATTGGCCACGATCGCGGCCATGGTCGACCCCGCGGGCATCGCGCCGGGGCGGGGCTGCGCGCCGGGGGCGAGGGTGCCTTCGGTGTCGCAGATGCCGCCGCCCTGTTCCACCGGTGCCTCGGTGATCGCCTCGGCGCCGGGCAGCGGCGGCGCGACCGCGGTGGCGGCGATGGTGGACGGGGCGGGCGCGTCACCGCATCCGGTGGCCAGCACGGCGAGCGCGGCGAGGGCCGCCGCCAGCAGGGGGCGTCGGGTGCTCACAGGAACTCCTTGATCCGGGGCCACAGGCCGGTGATCACCGCGCCCGCGGCGGCCAGCAGCAGGGCAAGGGTGCCGAAGGGGCTCAGCGTCAACAGGGTTCCCGCGTCGTCGACGCCGTCGCGCAGGTCGGCGCGGGCCTGGGCCAGCGCGCCGCGCAGTTCCTCGTCGAGGCGGGCGAAGCTGGTCGCCGAGCTGTCGGGGGCGGTGCCGATGGCCTGGGCGACCGCGCCCGCGTAGTCGGCCTTCTCGTAGGCGGTGCGCTGGGCATTGTGGCCCGCGGTCCAATTCGTCAGGGCGCGTACGGCATCGGAGTCGCCCGCGCCCGCGTCGTTGAGGCGCTGGGCCAGCTCTGTGGTGTGGGTCTGGAAGGACTTCTCCGGGACGGTGATGTCACCGCGGGTGATCAGGGCCAGGGTCTCGTCGGTGCGGGCCTGCTGGGCCAGGATGCGCGCACCGGCCAGGTGTTCCAGCCGCGCGCCCGCGCCGTCGTCGCCGGTGTCGAGCACCTGCGCGGCGGCGACGGTGGCGCCCGCGGTCCACAGCAGGGCCAGCAGGGTGGCCGCCGCGGCCAGCGCCACCCCGGCGTTGACCAGCCGGTTGGTGCGGCGCAGCAACAGCAGCGAGCCCACCGCGCAGGCCACCAGCACCAGCAGGAGCAGCAGCACGCCGGTCCACGGCAGCGCGCCGACGCGGTCCTGGTCGGCGCGCACGGCGGCGAAGCGGGCTTCGTTGAGCTGTTCGGCCTGCGGCAGCAGCGAGGTCTGCATGAGGTCGGAGGCCTGGCGCAGGTAGGCCGAGCCGACCGGGAAGCCCTGCCGGTTGTTGGCGCGGGCGGTCTCCACCAGGCCGGTGTAGGTGGGCAGGTCGGCGGCGATCCGGGCGACGATGGCGCGGCTCTGCGCGTCGGTGGCCCCGGCGGTCGCCTCGGCCAGCGCCGCGGCGGCGTCGGCCAGTGCCTGCTCGTAGGTGTCGCGGACCTGCGGGGATTCGATGCCGCCGGACAGGAAGGCGGTGGCCGCGCCCGCGTCGGCGGCCGAGAGCGAGACATAGAGGCTCTGCGCGGCGAAGGCCAGGGGTTCGGTGCGGTCGAGCACCTGGTCGGTGCGCTCGATCTTCGCGTCGAGCTGGCCGCCGACCGTCGATCCGGCGAGCAGACAGGCGATCGTGGTGACCACCAGCACCGCGCCGATGACACCCGGTGTCGTCGCGGCGAAGCGCCGCACCCACTCCCAGACTCCCACACCGTCCTCCTTCATCTCCCCGGGCGGTGTCCCTCGCCCGCGATAGTACGGGAGACGCTGAAAGTTCGCCCGCGTGAACAGAACCCGCCCCCACGCAGACAACGGGGCCCGGCACGCGGTGGTGTGCCGGGCCCCGCCGGGGGATGCCTGGGTCAGGCGCTGGCGACCTTCGCGCCGGGTTCGGCGGCGGTGCCGACTTTGCTGAACTGCAGGACGCCGTCGTCGACGGGCGCCTTGTGCATCAGCGTGCGGTCCCGGTAGTAGTTGTTGACCAGCTTCCACGCGCCGCGCGCGCCCTGACGGGGCATCGCGGCGTTGCCGCGCTGGATGTAGCCCGAGGTGAGCGCGCCGCCCATGAGCGACTCGTCGGCGATGTCCTCGGGGTTGGCGTGCACCTCGAAGGTGGTGAAGCCGCGGTCGCGCATGATGTTGAGCACGCGGCACAGGTACGCGGCGGCCAGGTCGGCCTTGAGCGTCCAGGAGGCGTTGGTGTAGCCGATGATCATCAGGAAGTTCGGGATGTCGGAGTACAGCACGCTCTTGTAGGCGACCGTCTCGTTGAACTTCACCGGCTGCTCGTCGATGCTCATGGTGATGCCGCCGAGCATCTGCACGTTCAGGCCCGTCGCGGTGACGATGATGTCGGCCTCGAGCTCCTGGCCGGACTTGGTCCGGATGCCCTTCTCGGTGAAGGTCTCGATGTGGTCGGTGACGATGTCGGCCTTGCCGCTCTTGAGCACCTTGAACAGGTCACCGTTGGGCACCACGCACAGGCGCTGGTCCCACGGGTTGTAGCTGGGGGTGAAGTGGCGCAGGTCCACGTTCTTGCCGACCTGCAGCCGCACCTGGGCCAGCATGAGCTTCTTGGCCAGCTCCGGGTTGGTGCGCGAGAGCTGGAAGCTGGCGCGCTGCAGCGCGATATTGCGGGCGCGACCGATCTTGTAGGCGATGTGGTCGGGCACGCGCGACTTCTTCAGGCCGATCGCGACCGGGTCGTCCGAGGGCAGCGCCTGGATCCAGGTGGGCGAGCGCTGCAGCATGGTGACGTGGGCGGCCTCGTCGGCCATCGACGGGATCAGCGTGATGGCGGTGGCGCCGGAGCCGATGACCACGACCTTCTTGCCGGTGTAGTCCAGGTCCTCGGGCCAGTGCTGCGGGTGCACGATCTGGCCCTGGAAC
This sequence comes from Nocardia sp. SSK8, assembly GCF_037034205.1. NCBI lineage: Bacteria > Bacillati > Actinomycetota > Actinomycetes > Mycobacteriales > Nocardiaceae > Nocardia > Nocardia sp. SSK8. The sequence goes on along the minus strand of NZ_JBAGKD010000008.1, from coordinate 188,833 downwards.
TGGTCCTGACCGGGGAAGGTGGGCTGGTAGCCCTCGTCGTAGTTGTAGTAGCCGCTGGCGCCGACGAGCACATTGGCGGTCCAGGTCTCGGTCTCGCCGGTCTCCTCGATCACCGCGGTGACGGTCCACTGGGCCGCGGTGCGGTCGAAGTCGGCGGTGACGACCTTGCGGCCGAAATTGATGTGGTCGGTGACGCCGTATTCCTTGGCGGTGTCCTCGACGTACTGGCGGATGCTGGCGCCGTCGGCGAGCACCTTGGTGCCGATCCAGGGGCGGAAACCGAAGCCGAAGGTGAGCATGTCCGAGTCGGAGCGGATGCCGGGGTACTTGAACAGGTCCCAGGTGCCACCGATATTGGCGCGGCGTTCCAGGATCGCGTAGCTGCGTCCGGTCTGCTCGCGGGTGAGGTGACAAGCCGTGCCGATTCCGGACAGGCCAGCGCCGATGATCAGTACGTCGACATGCCGCGTCATTGAGGAAACTCGTTTCGTAGGGTCGTCGCCGCCCGGGCACCGTCGCCCGAGCCTGCTTCGAGGTTACGTGTTTCGCCTAGTTACGTCTAGTTCCGTGGCCGGTTCGGGTCCGGACCGGCACTTCCGCGCAGCGTGAGCGCAATCGGTGACGGGACCGTGGCGGCCGGTCAGCATCGACTGCATGACCGAACAGCACCTGTCGTTCCACTGGTTCCTGCCCACCTACGGCGACTCGCGCGGGTTGATGGCGGGCGGACACGGCAGTTTCATGTCCGGTGACCGGCCCGCGACCCTGCGCTATCTCAACCAGCTCACCGCGGCCGCCGAGGACAACGGCTTCGCGGGCGTGCTGACCCCGACCGGCGCCTGGTGTGAGGACGCCTGGCTGACCACCGCGATGCTCGTCCAGACCAGCGAGACGCTGAAGTTCCTGGTCGCCTTCCGCCCTGGTCTGACCAGCCCGACCCTGGCCGCCCAGATGGCCGCGACCTTCCAGCGTCATTCCGGCGGGCGGCTGCTGCTCAATGTCGTCACCGGCGGTGAGCAGCGCGAACAGGAGGCCTACGGCGATTTCCTGGACAAGTCCCAGCGCTACGCCCGCACCGGTGAGTTCCTGCACATCGTGCGTTCGCTGTGGGAGTCGAGCGCGCCGTTCAGCTTCGACGGCGAGTACCTCCAGGTGAAGGAGGCCGTACTGGGCGCCCGTCCGGATCCGGTTCCGCCGGTGTTCTTCGGTGGGTCGTCGGGTCCGGCGGGCCCGATCGCCGCGAAGTACGCCGATACGTATCTGACCTGGGGTGAACCGGTCGACGCGGTGGCGAAGAAGCTGGACTGGATCCGCGGGCTGGCCGCGCTGGAGAACCGCACCGTCGATTTCGGGCTGCGTATCCATGTGATCAGCCGCGATACCGCCGCCGAGGCGTGGGCCGAGGCCGACAAGCTGCTGTCCGGGATCGCGCCCGGGGAGATCGAGCGGGTGCAGGCGAACCTGGCCAAGAGCGATTCGGAGGGGCAGCGCCGGATGGCGCGGCTGCACAACGGGCGCACCGACAGCCTGGAGATCGCGCCGAATCTGTGGGCCGGGGTCGGGCTGGTGCGCGGCGGCGCGGGCACGGCGCTGGTCGGCTCGCACGCGGAGGTCGCCGAGCGGCTGCTGGAGTACGCCGCGATCGGCATCGACCACTTCGTGCTGTCGGGGTATCCGCATCTGGAGGAGGCGTACTGGTTCGGCGAGGGGGTGCTGCCGATCCTGGAGCGCAAGGGGGTGTGGCGGCATCCGTCGCGGCCGGTCGCGGTGCCGTCGGTGGCGCCGTTCACGGCAGCCGCCAGTAGCTGAGTACGGCCGGAACAGGGCGTCGTCGTCGGCACGATGGCGTCCTGTTCCGGTGTGCGCCGGGTGAATCGGCAGACGGTGCGGATGTGCACTCGACGCCAACCGGCGGACCCTTGTCGTGCGCAAGGGTTTTCATCACCGAGCGAAAACACTCTGACCTGCTGTGATGTCGAACCGGCACGCGATGCCGCGTGCTTGTCCCCTCCCCCATCACTTTTCGGCAGCCTGTGCAGCGGGGGTTCCACGTGAATCAGTGACGCGTACGCACGCACCCCCAGAGGCGCACGACCGCACACCCGCGGCGGCCGCCGTCGCTAGGCTCGCCGGGTGACTCTCACCGTCGGCTTCGATCTGGATATGACGCTCATCGACTCGCGCCCCGGGGTGGCCGTGGCGATCGACACCCTGGCCGCCGAGTTCGATCTGCCGATGGTCGGCGCGCACTTCGCCGAGCATCTGGGCCCGCCGCTGGCGACCCTGCTCGGTGACGCCGGTGCCCCCGACGACCTGATCCCGCACCTGGTCACCCGCTACCGCGAGCTCTACCCCGGCGTCATCGACCGCATCCCCGCCCTGCCCGGCGCGGCCGACGCGCTCGCCGCCGTGCGCGCGGATGGCGGGCGGGCGCTGGTGGTGACCGGCAAGTACGAGCCGCACGCGCGGCTGCACGTCGAGCACCTCGGCTGGGAGGTCGACCATCTCGCCGGTGACCTGTGGTCCACCGGCAAGGCCGAGGTGCTCACCGCGCAGTCCGCCGACGTCTTCGTCGGCGATCACGCGGGCGACATGCGCGGGGCCAAGGCCGCCGGGGTGCTGGCGGTCGGGGTGACGACCGGGCCCTACGACGCCGACGGATTGCGTACCGCGGGTGCCGATATCGTCCTCGACGACCTCACCGGATTCACCGAGTGGCTGTCCGCGCACGCGGCGAGCATCGGCTGAGCGCACCGCAGCTTTTCGGGCCGGACCGGAACCCCGTGGGCGCGTTGCCCGTTGACCGGTCATGCCGACGGACCCCTACTGGAACCACAACACCCACTACCACCCCTGGATCCTCGACCAGGTGCCCGCCCACGCCCGCACGGCACTCGATATCGGCTGCGGTGACGGCCTGCTCGCCCGCAAGCTGGCCACCCGCTGCGACGCGGTCCTCGGCGTCGACCTCGACGGGCAGGCCGTCGCCGCGGCCCCGACCGCACCGAATGTCCACTACGAGAAGGCCGACTTCCGCGATGTGGACGACACCTTCGATGTCGTCACCGCGGTGGCCACCCTGCATCACGTCCCCCTGGCCGAGGGCATGGCCGCCTTACGCGCGCTGGTAGCTCCCGGTGGCGTCCTCGCCGTCGTCGGCTTGTGGAAGATGCACCCCCTCACCGATATCGGCTATCTCCCCCTGCTGCCGGTCATCTGGGCCACCGACCGCCGCCACCGCGCCGTCGCGGGCGGCCCCGAGGTCGCGATCCGCGACCCCGAGGACACCCTCGCCGACATCCGCGAGGCCGCCGCCACCCACCTCCCCGGCGCCCAGCTGCGCCGCCGCCTGCTGTGGCGCTACACCCTGCTCTGGCAGAACACGGGTCACTGCGCATAGGCGCTCACCAGACCGCCGTCGATGACGATGTCCTGGCCGGTGACGTAGGCGGCTTCCGCGGAGCCGAGGAAGGCGACGAGGTCGGCGATTTCGTCGGCGCGCCCGAAACGCCCCGCGACGACACGGGCGGCCGCCGCGGTGGCGAAGTCGGGGGTCATGGCGGCGGTGGACATGGGGGTGTCGATGTAGCCGGGGCTGATGGAGTTCACCCGGATGCCGCGCGGCCCGAGTTCGGTGGCGGCGGCGGTGACGGTCCTCGCCGCGTCCGGTGACGACGACCGTCGCGCCCTCGGACAGGAGACGGCGCGCGGTGGCGAGTCCCATGCCGCTGGTGCCGCCGGTGACGAGGGCGATCTTGCCGGTGTAGCGGGTCATGCGTGTCCTCCGGTGAGGTGGTCGGCCAGGGCGGGGAGCCAGGCGGGGTGGTTGTTGCCGACGAGGTGGTCGCCACCGGGAACCCGCAGGGCCGCGGCCGCGACGTAATAGCCGCCCAGGCTCAGCCCGACGATGCTCACCCGGTCGACACCGAGCGCGTCGACGGCCGCGCCGATGACCGACGGATAGTCCACCGACAGCGCCGAATTCGCGATCCGCGCGCCCGGCTCACCGAGGACGGGGCACGCTTCCTTCCCGCGGCGCGCGAGGCCCTCGCCGCCGCCGATCGGGCCGTGTCGATCCTGCGCGACGAACGGCGTCCGCTGCGCCTGGATGTGTGGGGTCACCTGTACGCGCCGCTGCGCACCCTCGCCCCGCTCGCGGACGACCCCGACGCGCCCGCCCTGGCCCCCGGGCACGGCCGCGACCTGCCCGATGTCGCCGCCGCGCTGGCCCGCGGCGAGATCGACGCCGGGTTCGGCCGCGTCCACCCGCCGCTGCCCGCGGGCCTGACCCACCGGCTGATCCGCCTGGAACCGGTCGACGTCCTGCTCGGGCCCGACCACCCGCTCGCCACCGCGACCGCGCTGCGGCCCGGCCAGCTGCGCGACAGCGTCCTGCACTGCCCTGACAACCGGTATGTCCGGTTCCCCGGGCGGGGGTGATAGAGTCCGGCGGGATTTCTACGGGGAGGGCTTCTCATCAGTACAACGCCGACTGCCGTGCGGCACACCGGGATCGGGGTGGCACGGTGAACCGGACGCGCTGGATCGTGGCGGGGATTCTGGCCACGGTGGCCGTGATCATCACCGCCTTCATCGTGGTGCTGGTGACCGGCGCCGAGGATCCGCGCGAATTCGTCGCCGAGAAATACCAGCGGTCCCGCGCGCTCGACCAGGCCAACAACGGCATCGCGTTCACCACGACCGGCACCCCCGCGGCGGTGGCCGCCGCCATCGCCAAGGCCACCGACCCGCGCGACCGGCGCAACACCGGCGACAACCACTACCTGCGTTTCGCCGACGACCTGATCGCGGTGTCGCCGCACGCGGGCGGCTCGCTGATCCTGGTGGACAGTCTCGCCAACGGTGTCCGCAGGCACCACTCGCACGTCACCAGCTACGGCTGGACCAGCGGTTCGGCCGCGGGCGACTACCGCGGTGGCGGTAGCGATTCCGGCGGCAAGTAGAAGGAGGACACTCATGCTCGCCGACCTGGCGGCGGACGCGGGCGCAGCGCTCGCCTATTCCGCGGTGGGAATCGTGTTGATGGCCGTCGGTTTCGGTCTCGTCGACCTGCTCACGCCCGGCGATCTGCGCGCCCAGATCTGGCTCGAACGCAATCGCAATGCCGCGATCCTGCTGGCCTCGAATCTGTTCGGTGTCGGCGTCATCGTGGCCGCCGCCATCTGGACTTCCGAGGGCCGGATCGCGCAGGCGCTGCTGGCCAGCGCGATCTACGGCGTGATCGGCCTGGCCGCCATGGCGGCGGCGTTCGTGCTGCTCGACGCGCTCACCCCGGGTGACTTCCGGGCCGTGGTGGCTGATCCGGAACCGCATCCGGCGGTGTGGGTGACCGCGTCGGCGCATGTGGCGGTGGCGCTGGTGGTGGCCGCGGGCCTGACCTGATGCCCCGGCACCGCCTGGCCAGGGCGGCCCTGCTGGCGACGGTGTTCGTCTGCGCCGCCTGCGGTCTGGTGTACGAGCTGTCGCTGGTGACCCTGGGCAGCTACCTGATCGGCGACACCGCCGCGCAGGCCTCGATCACGCTGAGCGTGATGGTGTGCGCCATGGGTGTCGGCGCGCTGGCCGCCAAACCGCTGCGCCGTTGCGCGGCCGCGGCGTTCGTCGCGGTGGAGCTGGCGCTGGCGGTGATCGGCGGGCTCTCGGTGGCCGCGCTGTACGCCAGCTACGCCTGGCTCAATCTCTACACCGCGGCCCTGGTGGTGGCGGCCGCGGTGATCGGCACGCTGGTCGGCGCGGAGATCCCGCTGCTGATGGAGCTGCTGCAGCAGGTCCGCAAGCAGGAGGCCAGCAGTGCGGTGGCCGACCTGTTCGCCGCGGACTACGTCGGCGCGCTGCTGGGCGGGCTGGCGTTCCCGTTCCTGCTGCTGCCGGTGTTCGGCCAGATCCGCGGCAGCCTGGTGGTGGGCGTGGTCAATGCCGTCGCGGGGCTGGCGCTGGCGTTCTTCTTCTTCCGCGACAAGATGACCCGGGCCGCCCGGCACAGCCTGGTCGCCGCGACCCTGGTGGTGGCGACCGGACTCACCAGCGCCTATCTCTACGCCGACCGGTTCGAGGCGACCGCGCAGCAGGCGCTGTTCGCGCACCCGATCGTCTGGCAGACCCGCACGCCGTATCAGCAGATCGTGCTCACCGAGTCGTTCTCCCCCTTCGGCACCACCGACACCCGGCTCTATCTCAACGGCGGGCTGCAGTTCTCCTCGGTCGACGAGTACCGCTATCACGAGGCGCTGGTCCATCCCGTGCTCGCGGGGTCCCGGCGCTCGGTGCTGGTGCTCGGGGGCGGCGACGGGCTCGCGCTGCGCGAGATCCTGCGCTACCGCGAGGTCGAGCAGGTGACGCTGGTGGAACTCGACCCGGCCATGATCGAGCTCGCCCGCACCGACCCGCGCCTCACCGCACTCAACCGGCACTCCTTCGACGACCCCCGGGTGCGGGTGGTCACCGCGGACGCGTTCGCCTGGTTACGCGGCGCCCCAGGACTTTTCGACGCGGTGATCGTCGACCTGCCCGACCCGGACCAGACCTCGGTGGCCAAGCTGTACTCCCAGGAGTTCTACGCCATGACGGCGAACGTGCTGGCCCCCGGTGCGCGGATGGTGGTGCAGTCCGGGTCCCCGTTCTTCGCGCCGCGCTCGTTCTGGACCATCGACGCCACCGTGCGCGCGGCCGGGTTGCGCACCACGCCCTACCACGTGGACGTGCCGAGCTTCGGCGACTGGGGTTTCGTCCTGGCCGCCGCCGACACCCCGGTCCCGGCCCTGCGCACCCCCGGCCCGCTGCGCTCGCTCGACGACCGTACCCTCACCGCGGCCACCGTCTTCGCCCCCGATCGTCGCGCGGCTGACCCCGAGGCGTCCACGCTCATGCACCCGGTGATCCTGGACCTGCAACGCCAGGAGTGGCGCTGACCGCCACGGCCACGGTCCCCTCGTGGTCACGGCCACCCGGTGGTCACGCCCGCCCGGTGGTCACGCGCCCGCCCAGCGGTCACGCCCGTCCAGCGGTCACAGCCGCCCGGCGGGGTCGGGCGCCCGGCGCGGTGACGATGCCGAAGGCGATCAGGCTGTCGGCGGTGTCGCGGACGGTCTGCTCGATCGGGCGCATGGTCCAGCCCAGTTCGCGGCGGGCCTTGTCGGCGGTGACCCATTCGGTGCGGCCCAGCGTGGGTAGCGTCAGCCGGACGCTCTTGTCGAACAGCGCGACCAGGCGGATCAGCACATCCGGCAGCACCCTGGTCGGCACCCGGAAGCCCTGCGCGGTGTAGTCACGTGCCAGCAGCCGCGCCAGATCCCCCATCCACAGCGGATCGCCCGCGCAGATGTAGCGATTGCCCGCGGCGGCAGGCACTTCCATCGCCAGGCGATGCGCCACCGCCAGATCGCGGACATCGACCGGGCTCCAGCCGGTGCGCACCGAGCCCGGCACCTCGGCGCCCAGCAGCCGCTGCACCGGGACGTGCGAGGTGCTGGTCCGGGGTTCGAGCAGCGGGCCCAGGATCATGCCCGGGTTCAGCACGACGAGTTCTGCTCCGTCGCTGTGTGATTCGGTGAAGTCCCAGGCCGCGCGCTCGGCCAGGGTTTTGCTCTTCTGATAGGCCGCGGCCCGGTCCAGGACCGTCCAGTCCTGTTCGGTGCGGACGGCGTCGACCTCGTGGCCGTAGGCGACAGCGGCCACCGAGGAGGTGAGCACCACCCGGCGCACGCCCGCGGCCGCGGCGGCGCGCAGCACCCGCAGCGTGCCCTCGACGGCGGGTTCGATCAGGTCGCGCTCGTGCGCGGGCGGGGCCGACGGGAACGGCGAGGCGACGTGGAATACCGTGTCGCAGCCCGCCACGGCCTCGGCCCAGCCCGCGTCGGTGTCGAGCGAGGCGGCAGCGAAGTCCAGCTCGCCCCCGGTGTGGCGGGCGAGCTCGACGAGGTGAGCGCGCTTGGCGTGCGCGCCGAGGTCGCGCACGGTGCCGCGCACGGCGTAGCCGTGGTGGAGCAGTTCGGCGATGACGTGGCCCGCGACGAATCCCGTCGCGCCGGTGACGAGTACCCGAGTGGTCATGGTGGTTCACCCTTCGTGGGAAGCCGCCCATCTGAGCGGTGCTCAAATAATCTAAACACCGCATAGATTTCCTGTCCAGTGCCGATTCCGGCGGAGCTCTGGCCTACGCTCGCAGCGTGAAGCGCACCAAGTACCACCACGGCGACCTGCGGGCCACGCTGATGGACGCCTGCCTGCGCCTGATCGAGACCGAGGGGCTGGCGGCGGTGAGCCTGCGCCGGGTAGCCAGGGAGGCCGGGGTCAGCAGCGGCGCGCCGTACCACCATTTCGCCGATCGCGCCGCGCTGCTCTCGGCACTGTCGGTCGACGGCTTCCAGCAGCTCGCCGCCGAGCTCACCACGGCCAAGGCGGACGCGGACTCGCCGCTGGACGCGCTGACGCGGCTGGCCGAGGGCTACGTGCGCTTCTCCCGCGAGCATCCCGCGCAGTTCCGGCTGATGTTCCGGCCCGAACTGTCCCAGCCGGAGAAGCATCCGGACGCGCACGCCGCCGGGGACGCCGCCTTCGAGATCCTGGCGGGCACCGTCACCGAGGCCGTCGCCGCCGGCGTGCTGCCCGCCGACCGCGCGGCCACCCTCGCCATCACCTGGTGGGGGCTCGCGCACGGCCTGTCCTCACTGTGGCTCGACGGCCATCTCGACAACCGCAGCGCGCAACTCGGCACACCGACCCCGGAGCTGGTCGAGGCGATCATGCGGGGCTTCACCGCGCTCGTCGCGGCGCCGCGCACCGAGTCCTGACGCGCCGCCGTTATTCCCGTGATCCGGCCTGGTCACTCCCCTAGAGTGGACAACACTGCTCCACCGTTGCGTTTTCGACTCGACCAGGAGGCCGGATGACTGGCACCGCGAAACTCGACCCGGTGGTCGAGGCGTTCGTCGACGCGCTCAACACCCAGGACACCGACCGGTTCTACGGTGTGCTGACCGAGGACGCCACCATGTCCGACGACGGCGTGGAACGCAATCTGGCGCAGTGGACCGAAGCCGAGATCTTCAGCGCCAACGGACATCTCGTCGTCGAATCGGTCGACGACGGCGGCCTGGCACTGACCGCCGACTACACCAACAGTCGCTGGGGATCGATGCGTACCACCTGGCGGTTCGTCCTGCGGGACGGGCTGATCAGCCGATTCGAAACCGGGCAGGCGTGACCGACGACAACTTTCTGATTCCGCGTTACGGCGACGGCTCGCTCGCCGATCTCCTCCCCTCCGTCCTGGCCTGCCTCGGCGCCCCCGGCGAGACCGACCGGATCGGGCTCGCGCTCGACGTCGACCACGTGTGCGTCCTGCTCGTCGACGGCCTCGGCGCCCTGGCGCTGGCCGCGCACGCCGCCGCGGCACCGTTCCTGACCAGCCTGCCCGCCGCCACCCTCACCACCGGCTTCCCCAGCACCACCGCCACCAGCCTCACCACCCTCGGCGCGGGCGTCCCGCCCGGCGAGCACGGTGTGGTCGGCTACCAGGTGCGGCTGCCCGGCGAGGAGCGGCTCTTCAACATGCTGCGCTGGCAGCTGGTCGGCGACGGTCCCAAGGTCGACACCATGACCGCGTTCCCGCCGGAGCGAATCCAGCCGTGCCCCACCGTGTTCGAGCGCGCGAGCGCCGCCGGGATCGCCGCGGTGCAGGTCGCGCCGGGCTACCAGGACGGGTCGGGGCTGACCAGGGCGGGCTGGCGCGGTGGTGGTTTCCGGGCCGCGTTCTCGGTGGGCGATCTGGTCGACGGTGTCGCCCAGGCCATCAGCTCCGCGCCCAAGACGCTGGTGTACACCTACCACGCGGATCTGGACAGCACCGGGCACGCCCGCGGGCCCGCCGCCAACGCCTGGCGGTACGAGCTGGCCAATGTCGACCGGATCGCCGCCGAGGTCGCCGCCGTGCTGCCCCCGCGCTCGGCGCTGATCGTCACCGCCGACCACGGGATGGTCGAGCTGGTCGACCGCATCGACTTCGCCACCGACCCGTCCCTGTCCGACGAGGTCGTCGCGCTGGCCGGGGAACCGCGCGCCCGCCACGTCTACACCGAGGACGGCGCGCTGGACCGGGTCGCCGAGACCTGGCGCGGTGTGCTCGGGGACCGTTTCGTCGTGCGGACCAGGGCCGAGGCGATCGCCGCGGGCTGGTTCGGGCCGCGGGTCAGCGCGGACGCGGCGGCGCGGATCGGCGATCTGGTCGTGCTGGCCACCGGCGACGCCGGGGTGATCCGGTCCAACACCGAGGCGCTACAGACGCTGATGATCGGTCATCACGGCTCGCTGACCCCCGAGGAAGTGCTGGTTCCGCTGCGGATCCACCGCACCTGAGGCCCACCGCATAGGCTGTCAGCGACTCGGTGCGCACGAGCGCACAGCGGACCCTCCAGGAGGAACCATGCACGCCAGCACCCGAACCGGCGCCATCGCGGTGGGCGTGGCCGTGCTGGCCGTGCTGACCGGCGGGTGCGCCGAGGTGGAGCGCGTCCTGAACCAGGGTGGCGAGACCAGCTGCCGCGACTACGTCAACCAGGACCCCGACACCAAGCGGATCACCATCACCAAGGCGATCAAGCAGCGCAACGGCACCGACAACGAACCGGCGGGCACCCTGGTCGACTCGATGATCGTGCAGGTGGATCTGCTGTGCGCGGGCCAGCGCAATGTCGACACCCCGATCAAGAACGCCGATATCGCGGGACTGTTCCTCAACAAGTGACGCGCGGGCCGTCAAGGCACCGCGACACCCCCGCTCACGACGACCGCGCTGGCTGCCGCAAACGGTATGCGCCGCCGGGGCGCACCTGATAGAACAGGAAGCGCCACACCGGTTCTCGCCGCTGACCGGTGCGTCACCGACGAGCAGGGAGTGAACGTGGGCGCACACGACGACCCGATCGCCGGCCCGCCCCGGCCCGACCGGCTCTCGGACTACCGCGGCGCGCTGGAGAAGCAGTGGGACCGGCTGGCGGGCCCCTCGCGCCCGATGCGGCTGCCCCGCGACACCGGCCCTGTGCGCACCGAGGTCGCCGAATCCTGGCAGCGTTCCCTGCACACCGTGGACCCGCACCGCACCGTCGCGCCCGGCTTCAACGACATCAGCGACCGCTGGTCGGAATCGCCGCTGCGCAGGCCGGTCACCGAGCTCGCGGGCCAGTTGCGCGGGATGGCCGAGGAATCCGGCTATCTGGCGGTGGTCAGTGACGAGTCGGGCACCATTCTGTGGACCGCGGGCGACCGGACGCTGCGCAGGCAGGGCGAGCAGGTGAACTTCGCGCCCGGCGGGGTCTGGGACGAGAGCCACATGGGCACCAACGGCCTGTCGCTGGCGCTGCACGACGACAAGGCCGTCACGGTGTTCTCCGCCGAACATCTCGTCGCCGCCCTGCACGGCTGGGTCTGCTATTCCGCGCCCATCCACGGACCCGACGGCAGGCAGGTCGGCGTGCTGGATCTGTCCTCCACCTGGGAGCGCTCGCATCCGATGGTGATGACCTCGGTGCGTGCCCTGGTGACCGCCGTGGAGACCATGCTGCGCGCCGAGGCCCCCGCGCCCGCGCCGGGCGTGCGGCTCGAATGTCTCGGTGCCGCACGGCTGTTGCGCGACGGACGGCCGGTGCCGCTGCCGCCCCGCCAGCTCGAGATCCTGGCACTGCTGGCGCTCGAACCCGAGGGCTACACCCCCGAACAGCTGCACGCCGCGGTGTACGGCGATCGCGGGGTCTCGCTCAATACACTCAAAGCCGATGTCTCGCACCTGCGCCGGGCCACCCGCGGCGAGATCGCCAACCGGCGCTACATGCTCACCGGCCCGGTCTCCTGCGACGCGGTCGATCTGCTCGCCGCCATCGAGGGCGGCGATCTCACCTCCGCGCTGTGGCTGTATCGCGGGCCGCTGCTGCCCGGTTCGGATCTGCCCGGCGTGGAACAGTGGCGCGCGCACCTGGATGTGGGCATCCGCAACGCGGTGCTCACCAGCGACCGGCCCGAGCACGCCGTGGCCTTCGGCCAGCGCTGCCCCGGCGATATCGCCATCCACGAGCACGCCCTGCGGCTGCTGCCCCGCGACGATGTCCGCCGGGCCGTCGTCACGGCCCGTCTCTTCACCGCGCGTCAGTCCTGATCCACCTTCTGACCTGCGCGAACACCGTCACCAACCTCGTACCAACCTTCGCCGACCATAGTGTGAGCCACCACGCACAGGTCGCGAGGAGCGAGGCGCATGATCTACGGCAAGCCCGGATCGGATACCGGCATAGTCAGCTATGCCGCCCGGTACGACAACTTCATCGGAGGCGACTGGGTCGCCCCCGTCGAAGGCCGGTACTTCGACAACACCTCGCCGGTCGACGGCGAGATCTTCTGCGCCGTCGCCCGTTCCACCGCCGCCGATGTCGACCGCGCGGTCCGCGCCGCCCACGCCGCTGGTGACCGCTGGGCCGCCACCTCCGTCGCCGAGCGCGCCGAGATCCTGCTCACCATCGCCGACCGGATCGAGAACAGCCTCGAACCCCTGGCCGTGGCCGAGACCTGGGACAACGGCAAGCCCATCCGCGAGACCCTGCACGCGGACCTGCCGCTGGCCATCGACCACTTCCGCTACTTCGCCGGGGTGCTGCGCGCCCAGGAGGGCGGCATCTCGCAGATCGACGCCGACACCGTCGCCTACCATCTGCACGAACCGCTCGGCGTCGTCGGCCAGATCCTGCCGTGGACCTTCCCGATCGTGATGGCGGCCTGGCAGCTCGCCCCCGCGCTGGCCGCGGGCAACTGCGTGGTCGTCAAGCCCGCCGAGCAGACCCCGGCTTCGCTGCTGCTCATCGTGGAACTGATCGCGGATCTGCTGCCGCCGGGCGTGCTCAATGTGGTCAACGGTCTCGGTCTGGAGGCGGGCAAGCCGCTGGCCCAGCACCCGAAGGTCGCCAAGATCGCGTTCACCGGCGAGACCGCCACGGCCCAGCTGATCCTGCGGTACGCCGGGGAGAACCTCGTCCCGGTGTCGCTCGAGTTGGGGGGTAAGAGCCCCAACATCTTCCTGCCGGATGTCATGGCCGCCGACGACGACTATCTCGACAAGGCCGTCGAAGGTTTCGTGATGTTCGCCCTGAACCAGGGCGAGGTGTGCACGTGCCCGTCACGCGCGCTGATCCACGCGTCGATCTACGACGAATTCCTCGCCCGCTGCATCGCCCGCACCGAGGCCGTCGTGTCCGGTCATCCGCTCGACACCGAGACGATGATCGGCGCGCAGGCAGGCAACGACCAGTACGAGAAGATCCTGTCCTACCTGGACATCGGCAGAGCCGAAGGCGCCCGCGTGCTGACTGGAGGGGAAGCACGCAAGGTCGACGGACTGCCGGGTGGGTACTACATCGAACCCACCATCTTCGAGGGTGAGAACACGATGCGGATCTTCCAGGAGGAGATCCTCGGCCCGGTCGTGGCGGTCACCCGCTTCGACAGCACCGACGAGGCCATCCGCATCGCGAACGACACCCGCCACGGCCTCGGTGCGGGGGTCTGGACCCGCGATCTGCCCACCGCGCATCGGCTCGGTCGCGGCCTCGACGCCGCTCGGGTCTGGATGAACTGCTCGCACGCCTACCCGGCGCACGCCGCCGGGGAGAACCACGCCATGACGCTAGGCCACTATCAGCAGACCAAGAACCTGCTGGTCAGCTACTCGACGACGAAACTCGGGATGTTCTGATGCAGAACCGGATACACCGTGTGGAGATCACCGAACGCGCGCAGACCCTGCTCCGGCGCCTCATCGAGGACAACGGCCCCGTGCTGTTCCGCCAGACGGGCGAATGCCGCGACGACAATCTCACCCCGGTGTGCCTATCGGCCAAGCAGTTCCCGATCGAGAAGGACGACGTGCTGCTCGGGCGGCTGAGCTGGCACACCGAATTCTGGATCAGCCCTGAGCAATACGAATGCTGGAAGGGCACCCACCTCACCGTCGACGCGGTGCGCGGCCAGGCCGGTGCCGAGTCGCTGGAGGCCGGGGCGGGCATGCGGTTCGTGCTGCGCGCCCGCAGGCTCACCGACGCGGAGAACGCGGCGCTGGCCGCCGGACCGCCCCCACGCACGGGCGCCGACCGCACGCTGTAGCGGCGCCCCACGACCTGACCTGGCGGGATCTTCCCGGTACCGCCAGGCCACGGCGAGCCCCCGCCGACTGGGCCATCGCGGCTCAGCCGGCGGGGCGCGCTCGCCGACCCCCGCGCATAGCAAACACGTTCCGCCGCAATCCAAATCACATCCCGCTCACCGAGACACGCACGACAGATCTGCAACGATTCCGTTACGTTATGGCGATGTTCTTAGCGAGACTCGGTGTTCGCACCCGGATTCTGGCGATCGCTCTTGTACCCAGTCTCACCCTGGTGGTGGTCGGCGTCGGTACGGCGGGCTACCTCGTCGAAGAGAGCAACAAGGCCAAGAGCTGGGCCTCGGAGATGGAAGCGGCGGGGCCGTTCACCCGTGAACTGATCGAATCGGTGCAGTCCGAACGTCAGCTGACCCTGGCCCATCTCGCCGGTGACGAGACCGCCGCGACCGCGCTGCCGCCCGCCCGCGCGCGCCTGGACGCCGCCTTCAAGGCGCTCATCGACATCTCCGAGGGTATCCGCGAGATCGACGATTCCGAGATCGGTGACGACAAGGGCGGTTTCAACACCCTCGGCACCCATCTCAACGGCGTGCGCGGTGGCGCCGACGCCCGCATGCTGCCCGCCGCGGACGCCTACACCTTCTACAACCGGCTGCTCGACGTGTTCACCCAGGGCACCAAGGTCGCCGAGCGCGCGGCGCCCGACGCCGTGGTCGCCTCGGGTGTGGCCGAGGGCCTGCGCGTGCTCAATGCCGCGGAGTCGATGTCGCGCAGCAACGCGCTGGCGCTGTCGCTGGTGGCCACCGACGGGTCCTCCGGAATCCCGCTCGAGGAGTTCACCCGCCAGAGCGGCTTCTACCACAACGAAGTCGCCAACATCACCGCCGAACTCACCGAGGCGCAGCGCGCCGCGCTCGGCGCGCTGACCTCCTCCTCGGCCTGGCAGCAGCTCACCGAGATGGAAAACGCCGTCGCCCAGTACTACGCGGCGCTCAACGCCGCCACCGCGGCCGGTGCCAAGCAGCCGTCGCTGCCGTCACTGCCATTCACCACCGCCGAGTGGCAGACCGCCGCGGCCGAGGTGAATCGCGGTCTACTCGACGCCTACACCGGCCACAACCGCGAGGTGCAGCGGGTGGCGCAGGACACCGCGCGTCAGGCCGAGATCAACGCGGCGCTGGCCGGTGGCGGCGTGCTCGCGCTGACCGTGCTGGTGTTCCTGATCGCGGTCATCCTGGCCAACCGGATCATCCGCCGGCTGCGCAGGCTGCGCACCGAAACCCTGGCGCTGGCCGACGAACAGCTGCCCGCCACCATGCGCACCCTGCGCGAGGGCGGCGATATCGACGCCGCCGAGACGACCCCGACGCTGGACTTCGGCCACGACGAGATCGGCCAGGTGGCCAAGGCCTTCGAGCACGCCGCCTCGGCCGCGCTGCGCGCCGCCGTCGACGAGGCCCGCACCCGCGAGGGCGTGCGCGCGGTGTTCCTCAATATCGCCCACCGCAGCCAGATCGTGGTGCACCGCCAGCTCGAGATCCTCGACGAAGCCGAACGGCGCCAGGAGGATCCGGCGCTGCTCGAGACGCTGTTCCGGCTCGACCACCTGGCCACCCGCGAACGCCGCAACGCCGAGAACCTGATCATCCTGGGCGGCGGCCGCCCGGGCCGCCAGTGGCGCAACCCGATTCCGGTCATGGACGTGGTGCGCTCGGCCATCGGCGAGACCCTCGACTACGCGCGGGTGCGCGTCACCAAGCTGCCCGAGGTGAACGTGGTGGGCACCGTGGTCGCCGACCTCGTGCACCTGCTCGCCGAGCTGGTCGACAACGCCACCGCGTTCTCCCCGCCGCAGTCGCGGGTGGAGGCGGGCGGCAATATCGTCGGCAAGGGCGTGGTCATCGAGATCACCGACCAGGGCATGGGCATGAGCCCCGAGGACCTGGCCCGCTACAACGACATGCTGGCCGATCCGCCGGACTTCGGTGTCGGCACGCTGTCCTCGGACTCGCGTCTCGGCCTGTTCGTGGTCGCGCGCCTGTCCACCGCGCACGGAGTCTCGGTGCGGCTCAGCGAATCCGACTACGGCGGCATCCGGGCCATCGTGCTCATCCCGCAGCAGCTGCTGGCGGGCGAGGCCGACGCCTCGACCCTCCCGCCCGCGATGACCGGTCCGCTGCGCCGCGGTCTGCCGCCCGCCCCGGAACCCGCGCCGGTGGTCGCGATCGAGCAGGCGCCCGCGCCGGTGGCCACCTTGGTCGCCGATCCGCCCGCGCCGCCGCGCCCGGTGGCGCCCGCCCCGGAAGCGCCCGCCGTGCCCCAGTACACCACCGACGAGCGGCCCGCGCTGCCGCGCCGCAACCGGCAGGCCAATATCGCCCCCGAGCTCACCGAGCCCGCCGCCGAGGCGCCCCGGGCGCCGGAGCGGCCGCGCTCGGCCGAGCAGGCGCGCGACATCATGTCGGCGATCGAGAACGGTACCCGGCAGGGCCGCAAACCCCTGACGGAATCGAATCAGGACGAACAGGAAGGCTGAGGTGAACTCTTCCCACCCAGGTGATCTCAACTGGTTGCTCGACGATCTCGTCGATCGGCTGGCGGGGGTCCGCTACGCGGTCGTGCTGTCCACCGACGGGCTGCTGCTCGGTCGCTCCTCGCAGATGAAGCGCGAGGACGCCGAACATTTCGCCGCCATGTCGTCGACCCTCTACGGGTTGGCGCGCAGTGCGGGCAGCCGGTTCGACGGCGGCGGTGTGCGGCAAGCGGTGATCGAACTCGATCGCGCCGTCCTGTTCGTGACCTCCGCCGGGGACAACGCCTGCCTGGCCCTGCAGGCCACCGAGTCGGCGAATCTCGGCATGGTCGCCTACGAAATGAACCTCACCGTGCAGCGGGTCGGCAACTACCTGTCGACCGAGCCGCGGCACGGTCTGGCCGAACTCTAGGACGCGGCACCATGACTCGACTCGGCGATCCGTGGTTCGACGACGCGGCCGGACCTCTCGTCCGGCCGTACGCGGTGACCCGCGGCCGGACCATGGGTGCGGCGCACGATCTGGACATGCTCACAGTGGTGGTGGCGGTGCATCCCGCCCCCACCCTGCGACGCCCGGAACCCGAGTACGCGACGATCGCACAGCTGTGCAAGCGTCCGCAGTCGGTGGCCGAGGTCTCGGCCGTGCTGAAACTTCCTCTGGCGGTGACCAAGATCCTCGTCGGTGATCTCATCGGCGATGGCCACCTCATCTTCCGGGCTCCGGTACAGGCCGAGGCCGGTGCCGGTGACCTCAACGTATTGCGAGCGGTTCTGGATGGCATCCGAAAACTTTGACCCGACGTCCGCGGGCGGCCAGCACCTGGCCGCCTCGGTCAAGATCCTCATCGCCGGCGGCTTCGGCGTCGGCAAGACCACCATGGTCTCCTCGATCAGCGAGATCGCGCCGCTGCGCACCGAGGAGCTGATCACCGAGGTCAGCTCCGGTGTCGACGACCTGTCGGGGGTGGAGCAGAAGCACACGACCACCGTCGCGCTGGATTTCGGCCGGATCACCATCGACCGGGATCTGGTGCTGTACCTGTTCGGTACGCCCGGCCAGGACCGGTTCTGGTTCCTGTGGGACGAGCTGTGCCGCGGCGCGCTGGGCGCGATCGTGCTGGCCGACACCCGGCGGCTGAGCAATTCCTTCGCGGCGGTGGACTTCTTCGAACGGCGGGGGCTGCCGTTCCTGATCGCGGTGAACTGCTTCGACGGCGCGCCGCGCTACACCGTCGACGAGGTGCGCGACGCGCTCGACCTGGATCCCAACACCCCGGTGATCCTGTGCGACGCGCGCGACCGGCCCTCGGCCAAGGCGGTACTCACCCACCTGGTGGAGTACCTGATCGACCGCGCGACCCGCACCCCGGTCACCACCTAGCACCCGGCGGATCGTCCTCGACAACCCTCCTGCTCCGCGACGACGCGGGACAGGAGGGTCGACGTGTGTCCGGGGTCAGGCGGGATCGGGTGCGGCCACGGCGCGTTCGGCGGCGCGGCTGGTCTGCTCCCAGGCCGACCAGTCGGCCATCTTGGCGCGGGCGAGGTCGAAGGCCAGGTCGTAGACCATGTCGCCGAGCAGCAGGCGCAGCGGCGGGTTGTCGCTGCCGACCAGCTCCAGCAGCGCCTCGGCCGCCAGGCTCGGGTCGCTGTCGATGGAGCCCTCCGCCCACTGGGCCTCGAGCTGCGCGCGCAGCGGGGCGTAGGCCTCGATCGGCGTGGTGTTGCGCATGGCCGAGTACAGCTCGGTCCAGTAGCCGCCCGGCTGCAGGATGCTCACGCGCACACCGAATTCGGCGGCCTCCCTGGCCAGTGCCTCGCTCATGCCCTCGAGCGCGAACTTGCTGGCCGCGTACATGCCCGACAGCGGGAACCCGGCCAGGCCGCCGATGCTCGAGACCTGCACGATGTGCCCGGAGCCCTGCCGACGCAGGTGCGGTAGCACGGCCTGGCTGACCCACAGCGCGCCGAAGAAGTTCACCTCCATCTGTTCGCGGGCCTCGGCTTCGGTGAACTCCTCGATCATGCCCATCGACAGGGTGCCCGCGTTGTTGACGACGATGTCGATGGCACCGAAGTGGGCGACCGCGGCGTCGACGGCGGTGATCACCGCGGCGCGGTCGGTGACATCGAGGACCAGCGGCAGTACCCGGCCGGGCTGGGCCGCGGCGAGCTCGTCCAGCGCCGAGCCGGTGCGGGCCGCGGCGGCCACCCGGTCGCCCGCGGCCAGCGCGGCTTCGGCGAACGCGCGACCGAGGCCACGGCTGGCCCCGGTGATGAACCAGGTGCGAGGGGCGGTGGTAGCGGCGGTGCGCATGGCGAACTCCTTATCTAGACGAGACGGTCCGTCTCGTTCATGTACACCAGCATGCCGCGCGTCTCGACGGTTGTCAAGACGCAACGTCTCGTTTTATTTTCCGGGGCTGATTACCGGAGTGCGCCCGCCGCGGCGAGGTCGTCGAAGAGCAGCTGGTCCACCGGCGGCACCAGATCTCGATCGGCGGCCCCGAACCAGGCCAGCGCCTCGATCTCACTGCTGGCGGTGAGCACCCCGCGGTATTCGGCGGTGTAACAGGCCATCCGGACGACAGTCCCGTCGTGCCCAGGCACGCCCGCCTCGTAGGTGCCCACGTGCACGGCACTCTCGGGCGCGAGCTCGACGGCCAGCTCCTCGGCGACCTCCCGGACCAGCGTCTGCAGATCCGTCTCCCCGCCTTCCCGTTTACCGCCGGGAATGAAGAAGACGTCCTTGCCGCGAGGACGGCCGCACAGAATGCGCCCGTCCTCGATCAGGACCCAGGCCACCGTATCGATCAATGCAGGCGGGGAAGAAGCCACGACCCGCAGCCTAGCGCGGGGATCAGTGGCCGGGGAGGACGCAGGCGGTGTCGAGGCCGAGGACGCGGTTGAGGCGGCCGAAGGCGAGCCAGGAGCCGATGCTCATGCTGAGTTCGACGACCTCGGGTTGGGTGTAGTGCTCGAACATCCTGGCCCAGAACTCGTCGTCGAGGCCGTGGTGGTCGGTGGCGTAGCGTTCGGCGTATTCGGCGGCCAGGCGGGTACGTTCGTCGAAGCGGTCGGTGTCGCGCCAGTGCGTGACCGCCTCGGCGAACTCCTCCTCGACCTTGGTGCCGTCCCGTTCGGTGCGCCAGTCCTGGCAGAACAGGCAGCCGTTGATCTGCGCGATCCGCAAACGGGCGGCCTCGAATTCGCGCAGGCCGAGGGTGGAGTGCTCGTAGACCGACAGCGAGAACGCGGCGGCGGCGACGCCGATGCCGGGCACCATCTCGCCCCACACGTAGCCGATCGGATCCTTGCCCTGGGGAACGTCGATGATCATGATGTCTTCCTTCCGAGTTTGCCGACCGCGGCGCGCAGCGGCACATCGAGTGCGTCGTAGAGACCGGGTGCGGCCTGCGTCAGCCAGTCGATGGCATTGACCAATCGCCCCACCGCCGTGGCGTTTCCGCCCGCCGCGCGGTTGCCGCCCTCGTCGGAGGCCTCGATACTGACCTCGATGCGCGGACTGCCCTCGATGATCACCCGGTGCGCGCCGTCGCCGTCGGGCGGCATCGGCCAGTCCGGCGCGCAACTGGCGTGGATGCGGGTGACGTGCTCGATCACGATGCGCGGTTCACCCTCGACGATGCCCTGCACCTCGAAGCGCACCGCGCCCTGCGTGCCCGCCTCGAACTCGCCCATCTGCACCGTCTGCACGGTCGCATCCAGTGCCCGCCGGTCGACGGTCTCGCGGATCTCGTCGAGTTCGACGCCCAGCGCCCTGGCCATCAGCCGGATCTGCCCGCCCCACACCATGGTCGGCACCGAGGGCAGCAGCATCGGCGGCTGGTAGTCCATCGGCTGGCCCATGCCGACCAGATAGCGCACCGAGTCGGGCTGGTCGTAGGTGCAGTAGTCGAAGATCTCCTGGCAGCGCACCACGTCGATGCTCCCGGCGACGCCGCTGATCAACAGCGGCAGGACGTCGTTGCCCCAGCCGGGATCGACGCCGGAGACGAACAGCGAGCCGCCGCCCTCGGCGATCGCGGCCAGCACCGGCTCACGCATCTCGGCGGGCGCGTTGGACGGGTCGTAGAGGGCGTACAGCGCGGGGGTGACGACGACGGCGCCCGCGCGCAGGGCCCGGACGATATCGGCGAGCGCGTCGTCGGGGCGGATGTCGCCGGAGGCGGCGTAGACGACGGCGCGCGGGCCGGTGGCCAGCAGGGCGGCCACGTCACCGGTGGCCGCCACCCCCAGCGGGTCGTCGAGCCCGGCGAGCGCGCCCGCGTCGCGGCCGATCTTGTCCGGGTTGTGGACCAGCACACCGGTCAGTTCCAGAGCGGGATGGGCAGCCACGGCTCTGATGGCCGCACGGCCTACATTGCCGGTGCCCCAGACGATCGTGGGGATCATCGCGCGAGCGTAGCAAGCGCTTGGTTCGGTGTCCGGAATATCCGGAATCCGGTGGCCGGGAGAGAAAGACGTAACTGTGCGTCACGCACAAACCGGTGGGAGTCAGAATGTCCGGGTCAGCACCCGCGGGTACCAGCGGCACACGCCGAGGGCGAAGCGGATGTCGAAGGTGTCGGTGTCGACGGCGAGGCCGTAGCGGCCGGTGACCTGCTGGATGCGGTACTGCACGGTGTTGCGGTGCACGCCGAGCACGCGCGCGGTGCGCGAGTAGCTGTTGGACTCGGCCAGGAATACATCCAGGGTGTGGCGCAGCAAGGCCATCTTGGTGGTGTCGCGGGCCAGCGGGCCGAGAAGGCGCTCGACGACACCGGCGAGCTCGTCGGCGTCCTCGGTCAGCAGGGCGAAGGGCGCGACCGTGTCGAAGTCCACCACCGGCGGCGCGTCGGCACCGGCCGACACGGCCAGGGCCTTGGCCCGGCCCGCGCCGCGCGCGGAGCGGCGGAACCCGGCCACACCGTCCCCTGGTGGACCGAAGGCCACCCGGACCGGCAGCTCGGCGGCGCCGAGCGCGGCGGCGAGCTCGTCGATATCGACGGTCCCGCCCACCGGCAGCCACAGGCGCAGATCGCGCGCGCCGGTCGCCGAGGCCAGTTCGGCACCGCCCGCGCCCAGCCGCACCGACAGCACCTCGCGCGCCTGCTCGAGCGCGCGGACCGCATCGGGTCCGGGGGTGCTCGGCGCGGCCCACACCTCGGCGGCCAGGTGCCGCTGCTCGAGGCGGTAGCCCAGGGCGGTTTCGGCGGTCGCCACGTCGACGTCCTCGTCGCCGTCGAGCAGCCGGGCGATCCACTGCTGGCGGGCGGCCTGGCGGCTGCTGAGCCAGCGGTCGCGTTCGGCCTCGTAGATCCGGCCCATCGAGGAGTTGAGCCGGTCGAGGTAGGTGCCAGCGAACTCCAGCAGCTCGGCCACCCGGACGGCCTGATCACGCCCGGGGACGGCCAGCACGACCCCGATGGCGGCGTCGAGCAGACGGTACTGGCCGAGGCCGTAGGCGCGCAGCAGCACGGTCAGTGGCACTCCGCGCCGCGCCAGCCGCTGGGCATAGGCGGCCGCGGCGGCGGGCGGGACGACGGTGGCCGGATCGATATTGCTGGCGAGCACGTACTGCACCAGGCTGACGTTCTCGGCGATGCTGGCCGCGCGCAGCTCGGCCAGGTCGAAGGCCAGGTCGCGGACCGAGATGAGCTCCTCGGTGACCCGGATCAGCTCCTCGGTGATGGCGCCGACGCGGGGTCCCAGCGCCTGGCCCACCCAGACCAGCGATCCGTACGACGCCATGGCGCGCGCTCCCGTCCGTTGAACAAAAACCGTCCCCGTTATCGTGCCATCCGCACAAATTTCCGGCCGAGTTGGCACTCGGTGCCGCAGAACAGACCGGTCGTGTGGTCGGGACGCCCTGACCTGTGGTCTCATGGTCGCCGAATCCGGCCCGGGTTCGTTGATGCGGCACTGCCGCGGGCCCGTTGTGCAAGAAGGATGAAGTACCCCGGATGAGTGAAGTTCGCCGTGCGCCGCGAGGTCGAGGAAACCGCAAGCCGAGCACGCCGCTCTTCGCGCAGCTGCTGACCGCGGCGGTCGACACCGCGGGTGAGGCGGTCGCCCTGTGCTACTCCCCCGCGCACGGCGAACGCCGCACGCTCACCTACACCGAGCTCGACGAGTACTCCTCGCGGCTGGCCAGGGAGCTGATCGAGCACGGGGTCGGTCCCGGTGACGTGGTGGCGCTGGGGTTCACCCGCTCGATCGAATCGGTGGCGGCGGTCTGGGCCGTCGCCAAGACCGGCGCGGCCTATGTTCCGGTGGATCCGGGTCTGCCCGCCGACCGGATCGCCTATCTGCTGGCCGACTCCGGCGCCCGGCTCGGGCTGACCTGCGCGGCGCATCGCACCATGCTCGGCGAGTCGATCGCCTGGCTGGCGATCGATACCTCGCCGCGGCGCGAACGCGTCGCCGCGCGGCCCGCGCACCCGATCTCCTATCTGGACCGGGTGCGGGCGCTGACCGATCAGCACCCGGCCTATGTCATCTACACCTCCGGGTCGACCGGCAGGCCCAAGGGTGTGGTGGTGACCCACACCGGTCTCGGCGCGCTGGTCACCGCCGCGCGGGAACGCTACGACGTGCGCGCGGGCGACCGGGTGCTGCACGTGTGCTCGCCGAACTTCGATGTCTCGGTGCTCGAGCTGCTGGTGACCTTCCAGGCGGGCGCGACGCTGGTGATCTCGCCGCCGTCGGTGTTCGGTGGACCCGAGCTGGCCGCACTGGTGGACCGCGAGCGGGTGACGCACATGCTGATCACGCCCGCGGCGCTGGAATCGGTGGAGCCGGGCGGGCTGGACTCGCTGCGTTGCGTGGTGGTGGCCGGGGACGCCTTCGGGCCGGGGCTGGTCGAGCGCTGGGCGGTCGGCGAGCGGGCCTTCTTCAACGGTTACGGGCCGACCGAGGCGACGGTGCTGGCCACCGGCAGCGCGGCCTTGCGTCCGGGTGCGCCGATCACCATCGGGTCGGCCTTCCCCGGGGTCGGCGCGGTGGTGCTGGATGCCCGGTTGCGGCCGGTGCCGCCCGGCGTCGCGGGTGAGCTGTATCTATCGGGGCCCGCGCTGGCGCAGAGCTATCTGGGCCGCCCGGGACTCACCGCCGAGCGTTTCGTCGCCGCGCCGTTCGCCGGGGCGGGCGCGCGGATGTACCGGACCGGCGACCTGGTGCGCCGCACCGGGGACGGCGAGCTCGAATATCTGGGCCGCTCCGACTTCCAGGTGAAGATCCGCGGGTTCCGCGTGGAGCTCGGCGAAATCGACGTCGCCCTCACCGCGCATCCCGATCTCGACTACGCCGTCACGCTCGGGGTGACCGCCGATTCCGGTGCGACAGTGCTGGTTTCGTATGTGCTGGCCCGCCCCGGTGCCGAGATCGACACGGCGGAGGTGCTCCGCTTCGCCGGTGCCGCCCTGCCCGGCCACATGGTGCCGACGCTGCTCGTCGTCCTCGACGAGCTCCCGCTGACCCCGAACGGCAAGCTGGATCGCGGCGCTTTACCCGCACCGGTCTTCGGCGCGGCGGGCTCGCGGGCCCCGCGCGGACCGGTGGAGACGCGGATCGCCGAGCTGTTCACCCAGGTCCTGGGTGTGCGGGAGATCGGTGCCGAGGATTCGTTCTTCACCGCCGGTGGTGACAGCATCCTCTCGATCCAGCTGGTGACCCGGGCGCGGGCGGCGGGAATCGCGTTCACGCCACAGCAGGTCTTCGAACACCGGACCGTCGCCGGGCTGGCGCGAGTGGCCGAACTCGGTGGTGCGGCCACCCCCGCGCTGGCGGAATTGCCCGGTGGTGGGGTGGGCGAGATCCCGTTGACCCCGGTACTGGCCGGTGCGGTCGCGCACGGGGAGATGCCCCGGCGATTCAGTCAGCAGATGGTGCTCGCGCTGCCCGAGGGGATCGATCGCGCCGGGCTTGTCGCCGTACTCACCGCGATCCTCGACCACCACGATCTGCTGCGGGCACGCCTGCGGCAGATCGACGGACAGTGGCGGCTGCATGTCCCGCCACCGGGATCGGTCGAGGTCGATGACCTGCTCGTGCACCACGAAGTCCCGACGGGAACCGACACCACCGACCTGCACACGATCGCCACAGCGGCCATGGAAGCCGTTCTCGCGCAGCTGGATCCGATGTCGTCGCGGATGATCGCGTTCGCTCGGCTTTCGCGTGCCGACGGACCGGACGCGCTGATCGTGGCGGCCCATCACGCGGTGATCGACGGGGTGTCCTGGCGCGTCCTGCTGCCGGATCTGGTCACGGCGTGGGCGCAGTATCGCGCCGGTCAGCCGATCGCGCTGCCGCCGGTGGGCACCTCGTTCCGCCGGTGGGCGCACGGTCTCGCCGACGTGGCCGCTGATCGCCGACCCGAACTCGAATACTGGCGCGGTGTTCTCGCCGTCGCGGACCCGCTGCTGGGTGCCCGGCCGCTGGATCCCGTCGTGGACACCGCCGCGACCGTGCGCACCTTCTCGGTCGAGGTGCCCGCCGAGATCACCCACGCGCTGCTCACCGAGCTGCCCGCCCGCTATCGCGCGGGCGCCGAGGACGGTCTGCTGGCGGCGCTAGCCCTGGCCACCCGCACCTGGCGGGCCCGGCGCGGGCTCGACGTGTCCGCGACCCGAGTGCGTCTGGAAGGGCACGGCCGCGAGGAAGCCGCGGTGCCCGGCGCCGATCTGACCCGCACGGTCGGCTGGTTCACCACCATGTATCCGGTCGCGCTCGATCTGGCCGGGATCGACCCCGAAGCCGCGTGGCAGGGCGGGGCCGCCACCGCCGCCGTGGTGAAGGCGGTCAAGGAACAGCTGCTGGCGGTGCCGCACAAGGGCATCGGCTTCGGCCTGCTGCGGCATCTGGACGACGGGTCGGCCGGGACGCTCGACGGCCCGCTCGGCCAGCTCGGCTTCAACTATCTGGGCCGCGTCGCCGCGGGTGACGCGCCCGCCGAGCACGAGTGGCTGCCCACCGCCGAATGGGGTGAGCCCGCCGCCGAGCAGGATCCGGCGCTGCCCGCCGCCGCCGTGATCGATATCAACGCCCTGGCCATCGGGACCGCGAGCGACCTGCGGCTGCGGGCCTCGTTCTCCTACGCGGCCGGGATCGTCGACGAGGCGTCGGCGCGGGAGCTGGCCGAGTGCTGGACGGCGGCGCTGACGGTGCTCGCCGACCATCTCCACCATCCGGCGGCCGGTGGTCTGACGCCCGCCGATGTGCCGCTGGTGCGCGTCGACCAGCACGAGCTGGATGCCTGGCACGCGGCCCGGCCCGGGCTCAGTGATGTGCTGCCGCCCGCGCCGTTGCAGCTCGGGCTGCTGTTCCTGGCCCAGATGTCCACGGCGGACCCGTATCTCGTGCAGCTGGCCGTGGAATTGTCGGGCACGGTGGACACCGAACGGTTGCGCCGGGCCGCGCAGGCGGTGCTCGACCGGCACGCCATCCTGCGCACCGCCTTCGGGACCTGTTCCGCGGGCACGCCGGTCGGTTTCGTCGTCGACGGGGTGGCGGTGCCGTGGCGGGTCGTCGAGACCACCGCGACCGACCCCGCGGAGCTGCTGGCCGCCGAGGCACGCGTCGGTTTCGACCTGTCCGCTCCGCCGCTGCTGCGATTCACCGTGTACCGCACGGCCACCGGCACCACCCACCTCCTGCTGACCGCCCATCACCTGCTGGTGGACGGCTGGTCGATGCCGTTGCTCATGCGCGAACTGCTGGTCTGCTACGCCGCCGACGGCACCGCCGCACTGCTCCCCCCGGTCCGGCCGTATCGCGATTACCTGGTCTGGCTCGACCGCCAGGATCGCGACGCCGCCCTGCGAGCCTGGTCCGACGCGCTGGCCGGGCACACCCCCACGCTGCTCGCCCCGGCTCTCGCCGTACCCGCGCATCCGTCGACCGGGTTCGGCACGTCGACCGTCGAACTGTCGCGCGCCGAGGCCGAGGTGCTCGCGCGCTGCGCCGCCACCCACGAGGTCACGGTCAATACGCTGTTCCAGGCGGCGTGGGGACTGGTTCTCGCCGCCGCGCTCGGCCGCGACGATGTCGTGTTCGGCGCGGTGGTCTCGGGCCGCCCACCCCAGCTCGACGGTGTCGACGCCATGGTGGGCTTGTTCGCCAACACCGTGCCGGTGCGGGTCATCGCCACCGCCGCACTGCCCCTGCGCACTCTGCTGACGCAGGTCCAGGCCGCACAGGTCGCCGTCCTCGACGGACATCACCTGGGACTCACCGACATCCAGCGCGCCGCGCACACCGGCGACCTGTTCGACACCCTCCTGGCCTTCGAGTCCTACCCCGTCGACACCGAGGGCCTGCGCGACGCCCACGGCGCCCTCGACGGCCTCGCCATCACCGGCGTCACCGCCGCCAACGCCACCCACTACCCGATCGCCGTCGGCATCGAAGTCGGCGACGGCATCCGCATCGGCCTCCAATACCGCCGCGACACCATCGATCCCCCCATCGCCGACGCCCTCACCCACCACCTCCACACCGCCCTCCACACCCTGGTCCACACCCCCGACCACCCCACCACCACCCTCCTCGACACCCTCGCCCGCACCGACACCCCCCTAGCCCGCCTCGCCCACTGGCGCACAATCCTCACCGACCTCCCACCCACCCTCACCCTCCCCACCGACCGCCCCCGCCCGAGAACCAGCGAAAGCCGTCCCGGAGAACACCCCGCCCCGGGCACCCCAAGCACCTTCGTGACCCCGGCAACCCCAGCGACCACCGCATCCACCGCGTCCACCGCGTCCACCGCGTCCACCGCGTCCACCGCGTCCACCGCGTCCACGGACGAGCATGTCCCCGTCGACATCCCGGTCAACATCCAGCACCCCGACCGCCATCTAGCCGAATCCACCGGCACTACGGCGCTTACGACGTCCACGCCGACCACTGGATCCACCGCGACCCCAGCGTCCTGGACGCCCCATGCCTCCACGACGTTCACTGCGCCGACAGCGTCCACGGACGAGCATGTCCCCGTTGACATCCCCGCTGACGTCCAGCACCGCATCCGCGATCTCGCCGATTCCACCGGCGCTGCGGCGTCTACGATCGCCCACGTCGCCTTCGCCGTCCTCTTGGCCCGCCTCTCCGGCACCGATGACATCGCCATTGCCACCCCGTCCCCCGCGACCGGACACCTCCTTCCCCTGCGACTACGCGTCGACAGTGCCCGCCGCGTCACCGATCTCCTCGCCGACGCCGTCACCGCCACCCGCCGCACCTTCCTCCACCAACACCTCTCCCCCACGGAAACGGCGGCCCTGCGCATCCCGCAGTCCGGCGATGCCGAGGGTGACCGGGTTGTCGGCGACACCGGCACCGCGCCGCTCGAACATCTCGCCGAGTCCGTCCACCGAGGGCGAGCCGGGTACGTAGTCAGCGCCATGCTGATCACCGGACCACCGCCTGCCGCACACCTGGCTCCCCGGCTCCTGCGCACAGACACCGATGAGAAGACTGGAAGCCTCGACGGACGCTGCGCGGTCGAGCCGGAATCCACCGCCTACGAGCACGACGGACAGCTGCCCGGTTCCGCCGCTACCACCACCGAATCCGCCCCGGTCACCGCCGCGACGACCGAATACAGACCGACCACCACGACCACCGAATCCGCACCCACCACCATCGCACCCACCACCACCGCGACCCGCGAACCCGGACACCACACCGGCGGCCTTCACTGCGTGCCGAATCCCGCACCGATCGGCGCCGAGGCCGACCGCATGGCGCAGGAACCACTCATCGATGCGACGCAGTGCGAACTGGCACTCATCGTCCGGACAGCATCCGAGGGCACCCTGACCGCCGAATTGGCTTATGCCGCCGCACTGTTCGACCGGAGCACGGCCTCGGTGTTCGCCCAGCGCCTGGTGCGGCTGCTTGCGGAGATGTCCGACCGGCCGCGGGCAGCGGTCGGTGACCTGGTCTTCCTCGACCCGGCGGAAGCGGCGACGCTCACCGCGCGCACGGTCGACGCCGGTCTCGACCCGGTGCTGTTCCCCGACCTGGTGGCACAGGGTGTGGCGCTCGGTGCGGACCGGATCGCGATCCGCTACCGGGGTGGCTCGATCACCTACGGCGAATTCGATGCGCGCAGTGCGCGACTGGCGCGTGAGCTCATCTCGCGCGGAGTCGGCCCCGAGGTGCCGGTCGTCGTCGCCCTGCCACGATCGGCCGAGCTGGTGATCGCGGCGGTGGCGATCGCCAAGGCCGGTGGCGTGTACGTGCCGGTGGACCCGAACTATCCCGCCCACCGTCTCCGCCACCTGATCACCGATTCGGGCGCGGCCGTGGGCATCACCTCCTCCGCGCACCACGAACGCCTCGCCGGGCACCGCGCCGCCCCGGCGGTCGACGCGCCCGCTCGGGCATCCGCACTCCATCGGACCCCAGGAGGACCTCAACCGGCGCTGGGCAATACCGCGCTCACGCACGCCGCACACGGCGATCCCGCCGACGTGCTCCGGTCCGCTTCCGACGAACCCGGCCCTGCCCAGGTGGTCCCCGCGAACCCGCAGCCGGGCGACAGCGAGCTCGTCTGGCTGTCCCTCGATGACCCCGCCCTGGGCGCATCCTGCGCCGCGCGCCCGGCCACTCCGGTGACCGACGCCGACCGCCGCGCACCCTTGCGCGTCCAGCATCCCGCCTATGTCATCTACACCTCGGGCTCGACCGGTCTGCCCAAGGGCGTCACCGTCACCCATGCGGGGCTGAGCAGTCTGCTCGCCGAGGCGACGCAGCGCTACGCCCTCACCGCCGAACACCGGTTCCTGCACGTCTGCTCGCCGAGTTTCGACCCGTCGGTCCTGGAATGGCTGTGCGCGTTCGCGACCGGGGCGACGCTGGTGATCGTGCCCGCGGAGATCACCGGTGGTGTGGAGCTCGCCGAGGTCATGGCGGCCGAGACCGTCACCCATGCCATCATCACACCCGCCGTCCTGGGCACCCTGGACCCGGCGGCTGTGGACTCGCTCGCGGTGGTCTCGGTCGGTGGTGATGTGACCACGCCCGAGCTGCTCGCGGCCTGGCAGCCGGGGCGCCGGTATCTGAACGGGTACGGCCCGACGGAGACCACGATCATCTCCGCCTACGCGGAACTCACTGCCGGGCAACCCATCTCGATCGGCACCCCGGTCCGCGACACGCACGCGCTCGTGCTCGACACCCGGCTGCATCCGGTGCCGAACGGTGTCACCGGTGAGCTCTACCTGGCCGGTCCCGCACTGGCGCGGGGATACCACCGGCAGCCGGGCACGACCGCGGCCCGCTTCGTCGCCGATCCGTTCGGCCCGCCCGGCACCCGCCTGTATCGTACGGGCGATCTGGTGCGCCGACGTCCCGACGGCGAACTCGACTATCTCGGCCGGGTGGACACCCAGCTCAAGGTGCGCGGATTCCGGATCGAACCGGGCGAGGTCGATGCCGTGCTCACCGGACACCCGGAGGTCGCGACGGCGGTCACCGTCGGCCGCTCGACCTCGACCGGGGCCACGACACTGGTCGCGTATGTTATTGCCGCACCGCATCATTCACCCGACCCGGCCGCGCTCACCAGGTTCGCGTCCGAGCGCCTCCCCGCGCACCTGGTGCCCTCGGCGATCGTTCTCCTCGACACCCTGCCACTGACCACCAACGGCAAACTCGACCGCGCCGCCCTCCCGGAACCCGCCGTCACGACCACCCCCACCCGGGCTCCGCGGGGCGAGCGAGAGACCCTCCTCGCCACCCTGTTCGCCCAGGTCCTCGGTGTGGTGTCGGTCGGCGTGGACGATTCGTTCTTCGCCCTCGGCGGCGACAGTATCCTGTCGATCCAGCTGGTCTCGCTCGCCCGCGCGGCGGGCTTGGTCCTCACCACGCGCGCGGTCTTCGAGCACCGCACCGTCGCGAAACTCGCCGAGATCGCCACCCTCGACGGACCGTCGATCACCACGCTCGCGGAACTCCCCGGCGGCGGCATCGGCGAGATCACCCCGACCCCGGTGCTGGCCGAATTCCTCACTGGCGGCGGCAGTGACCGCTTCGCCCAGACCATGACCCTGGCGCTCCCCGAGGGCATCGACCGGCCCGGTCTGCTCGCCGTGCTCGACGCCGTCCTGCGCCACCACGACATGCTGCGCTCCCGGCTCCACCACGATGGACAGGACTGGCGCTTCGAGGCACTCGGGCCCGAGACCGTCGACGCGGACAGCCTGGTCACCGAACTCGACGCGCCCACCGGTGCCGATCTGTCCCGGATCGGCAGTGCCGCACTGGATTCGGCGCTGTCCGCGCTGAACCCGGCCGAGGGCCGGATGTTCGCCTGCACCTGGATCCGCCGCACCGACGCCCGCGATGTGCTCGCCGTGGCCGCCCACCATTACGCGATCGACGGGGTGTCCTGGCGCATCCTGCTGCCCGATCTGGTGCTGGCCTGGGCGCAGTACGCCGCCGGACAGCCGATCGCGCTGCCCCCGGTGGGAACCTCGTTCCGCTGCTGGGCCCACGGCCTGAGCCGGGCCGACCGGCGTGCCGAAATCGACTACTGGCGTGAGGTACTCGCCGCACCCGACCCCTTGCTCGGCGAACGTGCCCTGGACCGGACCCTCGACACCGAGTCGACCCTGGCCTCGGTGACGGTCCGGGTCCCGGCGGAGGTCACCGAGGCGGTACTCACCACGCTGCCCGCCCTGTACCGCGCCGGTGCCGACCACGCCCTGCTCGCCGCGCTGGCGCTGGCGGTGCGCGACTGGCGCGCCCGCCGCGGCGTCCACGCCGACACCCTGCGCCTGCGCGTCGAGAGCCACGGCCGCGAGGAAGACCTCCTGCCCGGCGCCGACCTGACCCGCACCGTCGGCTGGTTCACCAGCATCCACCCGGTCCTCCTCGACCTGACCGCGACCACCGCCGACGACCTGGCGACCACCCTGCGCGCGGTCAAGGAACAGCTCCGCGCGGTCCCCGGCAACGGCATCGGGTTCGGCCTGCTGCGGCACTCGCAGGCCGGATCGGCCGACCTGGGCACCACTGGCCTCGGCCAGATCGGCTTCAACTACCTCGGTCGCGCGACCACCCCGGCACACCCCGGCGGCGACGAATCCTGGCTGCCCACCGCCGATCTCGGCGAACTCAGCGTCGACTACGACCCGGCATTGCCCGCCGATGCGGTCATCGATATCACCGCGATCGCCGTCGCCACCGGCGACGGACCTCGCCTGCAAGCCGAGTTCCGCTATGCCACCGGCATTCTCGACGAGCCCGCCGTGCGCGAGCTGGCCGACATCTGGACCGCTACCCTGGCCGTCCTCGCCGACCACACCCACGATGCCGCGGCCGGGGGTCTCACCCCGTCGGATATCGCGCTGGTGCGGGTCACCCAAGCCGATCTCGACACCTGGCGCGGCCGCTACCCCGCCCTGGCGGAGGTGCTGCCGCTCTCGCCGCTGCAACAGTCGCTGCTGGCGCTGGACGAACTGCTCGACGAATCGGTGCACGCCTACGTCATCCAGCTCGTCGCCGACCTCACCGGTCCGCTCGACCTCGACCGGCTGCGCCGTGCCGCCGACACCGTCCTGGCCCGGCACGCGAACCTGCGTTCGGCCTTCGTCACCGCGGCCGACGGCACGCCGGTGCAGCTGGTCACCGAACACCTGCGCGCGCCGCTGCGAGTGGTCGACGACCTCGGCGAGGGCGAGCTCCCGGCATTGCTGGTCGCCGATCAGCACGCGGGCTTCGATCCGGAACTGGCGCCGCTGCTGCGATTCACGGTGTACAGCACCGGTTCCGGACGGCACCACCTGGTGCTGACCGGGCATCACATCCTGCTCGACGGCTGGTCCATGCCGCTGCTCATGAAGGAACTGCTGGTCCTCTACGCCACCGACGGCGACGCCACCCCGCTCCCGGCGGTGCGGCCCTACCGCGACTATCTCGCCTGGCTCACCCGCCAGGACCGGACGCTGGCCGAACGCGCCTGGGCGGAGTCCCTCGCCGGAGTGCGCCCGACCGTGCTCGCGCCCGAACTCACCTGGCCCCCGGCCACCGGCACCGGTTTCGGCCTGTGCGAGTTCACCCTCGACGCGGCCCGCACCGGCGCCCTCACTGCGCTGGCCGCCACGGCCGAGGTCACCGCGAACACCGTGTTCCAGACCGCGTGGGGCCTGGTCGTGGCCGCGACCACCGACGCCACCGACGTGGTCTTCGGCGCGACCGTCTCCGGCCGTCCGCCGCATCTCGACGGGGTCGGCGAGATGATCGGCCTGTTCGTCGACGCGATCCCGGTCCGGGTGCGCGTCGACGGCACCGCGCGCGAGCTGCTGCGCGCGGTCCAGACCGAACAGGCCGCCCTGCTCGACCACCACCACCTCGGTCTCGGCGCGATCCAGCGAGCTAGCGGCCTCGGCGAACTCTTCGACACCATGCTGGCCTTCGAGTCCTTCCCCGTCGACGTCGAAGGACTCCGCCGAGCCGGTGGCGCACTCGGCGACCTCCACATCGACGACCTCCGCGGCGCCGACCACACCCACTACCCCCTCACCATCCTGGTCTTCCTCGGCACCACCACCCAGGTCCAGGTCAAATACCGCCGCGACCTGGTCTCCGACCCCGCCGCCCAGGCCGTCACCAACCGCCTCCGCACCGCCCTGGACGCCCTCGTCACCCACCCGGACACCCCCGCAGCGCGCCTCGCCGACCAACTGGGCACCGCCCCGGACAGCACAGCGGCACACCCCACCGTGCAGCCCGGCGAGACTCCGACCGACGCGGCCGCACCGCCGATCGACCAACTCGGCGCGACTCCGACTGACCCGGCGGCACCGCTGATCGACCAACTCGGCGCGACTCCGACCGACCCGGCGGCACCGGTCACCGATCAACGCGGCTCAGCCCAGGCCGACCCGCTCACCCGCTCTCGTTTCTGGCGGCGGACTCTCGCGGGTCTGCCCGGCCCGCTGGGCCTGCCCGGTGGGAAAACCGGCACCGACCACGCTCGGGTGACTCTGCCTCCGGCTGTGCGCCGGGATCTGCACCGGTTGGGCGAGTCCGCGGGCGTGACCTGGTCGGCCCTGGTGCGCTCGGCGCTGGCGGTGGTGCTCGCGCGCCTCAGCGGCACCGACGACATCGTGATCGCCGCCACCACACCGCAACCCCTTATCGTCCGCACCGGCGTCGACCTCGCCACTCCTTTCACCGACCTGCTCGCTCGGGCCCACCGCGCCGAAGCGGCGGCACTCGCGCACGCCGGGATCCCCCTCGGCGAACTGGCCGCGCTCCTCGGCCACAACCACTCCCTGAGCCAGGTAACCCTCGACGGCCACGGCCAGAACCGGGTTGCCTTCGACGGCCACGTCCATGACCCGGTCCGCCCCGACGACCACGGCCAGAAGCCGGTCTCCCCCGACAGCGACGGCCGCGTTCACGCCCGGAGTCAAGTGACGTTCCACAGCGCGAACTCCCCCACGCCGGACACCGATCTCGCCGTGCTGGCACCCGAGACCGGCACTCACCTCGAAATATCCTGCGCCGCAGGGTTTGCCGATGCCGAGGAGCTCGGCAGCCGCCTGCTCACCATCCTGACCGCGATCGCCCGCGCCCCGCACACGCCGGTGGGTGATCTCCCGGTGACCACCCGCGCCGAACACGCCACCCTGCTCGCCCTCGGTGACGTTCCCGCGCCGCCGACGCGGGCCACCCTGCCCGAACTGCTCGTGCGTGGCACCGGGTACGGCCAGCACCGGATCGCCGTGCGGGATCAGGGCCGGACCTACACCTACGGCACGCTCGACGCCGAGTCCGCCCGGCTCGCCCGGGTGCTCGTCGCGGAGGGTGTCGGGCCGGAAACCGTGGTGGCCGTGGCTGTTTCCCGGTCGTATGCGTCGATTCTCGCGTTGTGGGCGGTGGCGAAGGCGGGCGGGGTGTATGTGCCGGTCGACCCGAATTATCCCGCCGACCGGGTCCGGCACATGCTCACCGACTCCGGCGCGAGCCTCGTGCTCACCGTCACCGCGCAGGCCGGTGCACTGCCCGTCGACACCTCCACCGGCCTGCCCCCGGTGCGGCGGCTGGTCCTCGACGATCCGGCCGTGCGGGCCAGGATCGCGGCCGAATCCGCGACCCGCGTCCGCGACCGGGACCGCCGGGCACCGCTGCGCCCGGACCACGCCGCCTATGTCATCTACACCTCCGGTTCCACCGGACGGCCCAAGGGCGTCACCGTCACCCACGCCGGGCTCGGCGCCCTCATCGGGCATTCGGCCGCACTGATGGACCTGCGCCACGAGCACCGGATGTTGCATGTCTGCTCACCCAGCTTCGACCAGTCGATCGAGGAGATCACCACCGCCTTCCACCGCGGCGCCACCCTCGTCGTCGCGCCGCCGGACACCGTCGGCGGTGCCGAGCTCGAGGACCTGCTGCGCGCCGAACTGGTGACCCACACGATCATCACGCCCGCACTGCTCAGCACCCTGAATCCCGCTGCCCTCCCGGACCTGACCTGCGTGTCGGCCGGTGGCGAGGCGACCACCGGTGAGCTACTGGCCGCCTGGCAGCCGGGCCGCCGCTTCCTGAACGGCTACGGCCCGACCGAGGCGACCATCGGCACCAGCTACGCCCGGCTGCGCGCCGACGCGCGGGTCACCATCGGCAGGCCCGTCCCGGGCGCGCACGCGATGGTCCTCGACGAGCGGCTGCGACCGGTGCCGGTGGGCGTCACCGGGGAGCTGTATCTGGCCGGGCCCGCACTGGCCCGCGGCTATCGCGGGCGCGGCGCGGCGACGGCGGAGCGGTTCGTCGCGAATCCGTGGGCCGGGCCCGGCGAGCGGATGTACCGCACCGGCGATCTCGTCCGCTGGGTGCCCGATACGCACGAACTGGAATACCTGGGGCGTGGCGATTTCCAGATCAAGATCCGTGGCTTCCGGATCGAGCCGGGCGAGGTCGACGCCGTGCTGCTGCGGCACCCGCGCATCGGTTTCGCGCTTACCGTGGGGGCGCCGAATCCGGCCGGGGAGACCGCGCTGGTCTCCTATGTGACCGGGCGCGAGCTCGATCCCGCCGCGGTGGCCCGCTGGTCGGCGGCGCTGCTGCCCGCGCACCTGGTGCCCGCGGCGGTGGTCGTGCTGGACCGGGTGCCGGTGTCGGCGGCGGGCAAGGTCGACCGGGCCGCGCTGCCCGCACCGGTGTTCGCCACCCGCCCCTACCGCGAGCCCGCGCCGGGCACCGAACGTCTGGTGGCCGAGGTGTTCGCCGAGCTGCTCGGGGCCGACCGGGTCGGCGCCGACGACGATTTCTTCGAGCGCGGCGGCAACTCCCTGCTGGCCACCCGGGTCACCGCGCGGCTCGGTGCCGCCGTGGACGTGCGCGTTCCGGTGCGGGTGCTCTTCGCCGCCCCGACCGTCGCCGAGTGCGCCCGCGAGATCACCCGATTGACCCGTGCGGACCGCCGTCCCGCGCTGCGCGCCCGCCCGCGCCCGGACCGGCTGCCGCTCTCGCCCGCCCAGCAGCGCATGTGGTTCCTCAACCGCTTCGACACCGGCACCGCCGCCTACAACATCCCGGTGGTGCTGCGTCTCACCGGCGCGCTCGACATCGCGGCCATGCGGTCGGCCTTCGCCGATGTGGTGGCCCGGCACGAGATCCTGCGCACGGTCTACCCGGCCGTGGACCACACGCCGACACAGGTCGTGCTGCCCGTCGATCATCCCGAGATCCCCGGACTGCGTATCGACGACACCACTACCGATATCGGCAGTGCCGTGGTGCATCTGGTGTCCACCACCTTCGACGTCACCGCCGAGGTTCCGTTGCGGGCCACGCTGTTCACCGCCGACCCGGCCGGGTTCGTGCTCGCCCTCACGGTGCACCACATCGCCGCCGACGGCTTCTCCGGCGGCCCCCTCACCCGCGACCTGGTGACGGCCTACATCGCACGCGCCCACTGCAATTCACCCGCCTGGCCGCCGCTGGCCATGCAGTACGCCGACTACGCGGTCTGGCAGCAGGCACTGCTCGGCGACGACACCGACCCCGATTCCCTCGGCGCCGCCCAGCTCACCTACTGGCGCGAGGCCCTGGCCGGGCTGCCCGATCAGCTCGACCTCCCCCGCGACCGGCCGCGCCCCGCGGTCCAGTCCTACGCGGGCGGCCGGGAACCGTTCACCCTCGACACCGCCACCCACGCCGCGCTCACCGAACTGGCCCGGGCGCACGGGGCGACGCTGTTCATGGCCGTGCACACCGCGCTGGCCGTGGTGCTGTCCGGGCTGTCCGGCACCACCGATATCGCCATCGGCACGCCGGTCGCCGGACGCGGCGAGGCGGTGCTCGACGAGCTCATCGGCATGTTCGTCAACACCCTGGTCTTCCGCACCCGGGTCGACGGCGCGGCGAGCTTCACCGAGCAGCTCGTGCGCCAGCGCGACGCGGACCTGGGCGCCTTCGCGCACGCCGACGTGCCGTTCGAACGTCTGGTGGAGGTCCTCGACCCCGCCCGCTCCACGGCCCGGCATCCGCTGTTCCAGGTGGGTCTGTCGTTCCAGAACCTGGCCGAGGTGCGGATGGCACTGCCCGAGGTCGAGGTCGAGTCGGTTGAGCTGGACCGGGCGCTGTCCCAGTTCGATCTGCATCTGATCCTGGCCGACCGCTACACCGCCGACGGCACGCCCGCCGGGATCACCGGCTACTGCACCTACGCCACCGACCTGTTCGACGGGGCGACCGTGCGCGGATTCCTGGACCGGCTGGCCCGCTTCGTCACCGCGGTGGTCACCGAACCGGGCGCGCCCCTGCACACCCTCGACCTGCTCGCCCCGGCCGAGCGGGCGACCATCCTCGATACCTGGAATCGCACGGCCCGGTCCCGGGAGAGCGCCACCACCCTGCCCGCGCTGCTGGCCGCGACGGTCGTCGCCACCCCGGACGCACCGGCGCTGGTCGCCGAGGACCGGCACTGGAGCTATGCCGACCTGGGTGCGCGGGTCCATCGCCTGGCCCGGTATCTGGTCGCGGCCGGGGTCGGCCCGGAATCGCGGGTGGCCCTGGCATTCCGGCGCTCCCCCGAGCTGGTGGTGGCCATGTACGCGGTCGCGGCCGCCGGTGGCGCGTATGTGCCGATCGATCCCGAGCAGCCCGCCGCGCGGACCAGGTACCTGCTCGAGGCGGCCGCGCCGGTGCTCGTCCTCACCGACGCCGCCACCGGTTTCGCGGCCGACGGCGCGCCGGTGCGGGTGGTCGACCGGCTCGATCTCTCGGTCTACGACGACGCCCCGCTCACCGATCGCGATCGCCGCGCGGTCCTGCGCCCGGCGAACACCGCCTACGTCATCTTCACCTCCGGCTCGACCGGACGGCCGAAGGGCGTGGCGGTGTCCCATGCCGCCATCGTCAACCAATTGCGCTGGAAGACCGCCGAATTCGGGCTCACCGCCGGGGATGCCGTGCTGTTGAAGACGGCGGCCACCTTCGATCTGTCGGTGTGGGAGTTCTGGTCGGCGGCGACGTGCGGCGGTCGCCTGGTGCTCGCCGCACCCGGTGGGCATCGCGATCCGGCCTACCTCGCCGAGCTGATCGACCGCACCGGGGTCACCACCCTGCACGCGGTGCCCTCCCTGCTGGAAGCCCTACTCACCGTGCGGATTCCGGGCACGCTGCGCCGGATCCTCGCCATCGGCGAGGCCCTGTCCCCGGCCCTGGCGCGCCGGATCGTCACCGCCGCACCGCGACTCGCGCTGTTCAATGTGTACGGGCCCACCGAGGCCGCGGTCTCGATCACCAGCCATCGCGTGGACGCCGCCGACACCGTGAGTGTGCCGATCGGCGCGCCGGTCTGGAACAGCCGCGTCTACGTCCTGGACGCGTGGCTGCGGCCGGTGCCGGTCGGCGTCCCCGGCGAGCTGTATCTGGCCGGAACCCAGCTCGCCACCGGCTATCTGGGCCGCCCCGACCTCACCGCCGAACGATTCGTCGCCAACCCGTTCGACCCGGGCACCCGGCTCTACCGCACCGGCGACCTCGCCGCCTGGACCCCCGCGGGTGACCTGGACTATCGCGGCCGCACCGACTTCCAGCTCAAGATCCGGGGCTTCCGGATCGAGACCGGGGAGATCGACGCCGTGCTCGCGGAACGTCCCGAGATCGGCGCCGCGGTCACCCTCGGACGGACGAACCAGGCGGGGGCGACCGTGCTGGTCTCCTATGTCGTGCCCGCATCGGGCCACCCGGTGGTCGCCGAGGACGTCCTCGCCTGGGCCACCCGCGCCCTGCCCACTCACCTGGTGCCCAACACGGTCGTGGTCCTCGACAGCCTCCCGCTGACCGCCCACGGCAAACTCGACCGCGCCGCCCTGCCCGCCCCCGACCTCGCCGTCCGGGCCTATCGCGCCCCCGGCTCCGCCGTCGAACGGACCGTCTGCGAGATCTTCGCCGAGGTCCTGCGGGTCGACCGGGTCGGGCTCGACGACCACTTCTTCGAACTCGGCGGCACCTCGCTCAGCGCCACCCGGCTGGCCGCCCAGCTCGGCGAGGCCGTGGCGGCGACCGTTCCGGTCACCTGGATCTTCACCACGCCCACCCCGGCCGGGCTGCTCACGAGCCTGCGGGCGGCGGGCGCCGACAGCGCGGGCACCGACGCGGCCTTCGATGTGCTGTTGCCATTGCGTACCACCGGCAGCCGCGAACCGCTGTTCTGCGTGCACCCGATCGGTGGTGTGGCCTGGTCGTTCAGCGGTCTGGCCGCCCACCTCGACCCCGACCGCCCGCTCTACGGCTTGCAGTCCCCGGCCCTGAGTTCGGCGGAGCCGCTGCCGGATTCCATCGAGGAGTGGGCGCGGCTCTACGTCAAGCATCTGCGCGCGGTCCAGGCCGAAGGCCCGTACCACCTGCTGGGCTGGTCGCTGGGTGGCGTGCTCGCGCACGCCATGGCGGTGCAGTTGCAGGCCGAGGGCGAGCAGGTGGCGCTGCTGGCCATGCTCGACAGCACCCTCACCTGCGCCGTGCCCGCGCGCAGCGGCACCGTCACCACCGCCGACCTGCTCGGCGGATTCACCGGTGACACCGGCGAACTCGACGCCGCCGCCGACCTACCTGACCTGGCCCGGCGGCTGGCCGAGCACGCCGGTCCGCTCGCGACGCTGGGCCCGGACCGCATCGAACGCCTCCTCACCACCGCGCTCGACGCGCTCCCCCTCGACGCCGCCTACCGCCCACGCCCGTTCGACGGCGACCTCGTCTTCTTCACCGCCGCCGCCGACGACCCGACCGGCACCACCGCCGCGGACTCGTGGACCACCGCCCTCACCGGCACCGTCCGTAACCACCTGGTCCCCGCCACGCACTGGCGGATGACGGACCCGGCCGCGCTCGCGACGATCGCCGCCGCGCTCCGGGAACGGTGGTGACCGCGGCTCAGCCCCAGGTGGCCTGATCGGGCACGGTCGAGTCGAAGACGACGTAGAAGAAGTGGCCGGGGGCGAGCTCGTTCATGTCGTGCCAGCGGCCCCACGGGTCGCGCTGGTAGTAGTTCTCCATGCCGGTGCCGTCGTCGTAGCAGACGATGCCGCCGGTGCCGAACGGGCTCCAGTAGACATCGGTGCCCGGGCGCGGCAGCTCCAGCGGTGTGCGGAACAGATGACTACACGGGGTGATGACGGGGTCGTAGTAGGTCGGCTGCGCGGCGGCCACGGGCGCGAGACCGGTGACGGCGGCAGCGGTGATCGCGGCGGCGACCAGCCCGCCGCGGACGGGAGAACACGACATTTCTGCTCCTCACTCGGGCGGAAAACGGTTCGCTGGGGTGTCGGGACCGACCCGGGGATCGTTACCCGGGCTCACCGTACCGCTGGGGAAAGATCCGACCGTGGACGGATCTGCGGCGTGCCGCGCCGGGTTAGCGTGAGACCAGCGGTTCCGGCGGAAGTGGGGAAATACGGTGGACAGCACGACGATCGCGCGGCAATGCAGCCTGTGCGAGGCGCACTGCGGGATTCTGGTCACGGTCGAGGACACGCGGGTCACCCGCATCGAGGGCAATCCCGACGACGTGCTGTCGCGGGGCTACATCTGCCCCAAGGCGACCGCGATGGGCGGGCTGCACCACGATCCCGATCGGCTGCGCACCCCGATGCGCCGGGTCGGCGACGGCTTCGAGCCGATCGGCTGGGACGAGGCCTTCCGCGAGATCGGGCAGCGGCTGCGGGCCGTGCGCGCCGCCCACGGGCCCAGCGCCATCGGCATGTACATGGGCAATCCGGCCGCGCACAGCTCCTCGGTGATCTACGGCGCCGCGCTGCGCGCCGCCCTGCTCACCAGGAACTTCTTCTCCGCCTCCTCGATGGACCAGTTCCCGCAGGAGTTCGTGGCGTGGCGGATGTTCGGCGCCAATGTGCTCATGCCGGTCACCGATATCGACCGCACCGACCGGCTGGTGGTGCTCGGCGCCAACCCGGCGGTGTCCAACGGGTCCATCACCACCATGCCCGATGCCAAGCGGCGCATCCGGGAGGTACGCACACGCGGCGGCACGGTGGTGGTCATCGATCCGCGGCGCACCGAGACCGCCCGGCTGGCCGACGAGCACGTGGCCGTGCGACCCGGCGGCGACCTGTACCTGCTGCTGGGGATGCTGCACGTGCTGGTCACCGAGGGGCTCTGTGACGAACGGGCGGTGCGGGCCCAGTGCTCGGGCTGGGACGAGATCACCGCGCTGGTCGCCGACACCACCCCGGAGCGGATGGCACCGCACGCCGGGGTCGACGCCGAGACCATCCGCGGGCTGGCCCGCGACCACGCCGCGGCACCATCGGCGGTGCTCTACGCGCGGCTCGGCGTGTGTCTGCAGACCACCGGCACGCTCACCCACTGGCTGGTGAACACGATCAATGCCGTCACCGGCAATCTCGATCGCGCGGGTGGCCAGATGTTCGCCACCCCGCCCGTCGACGCCGCCCGCTTCGGCAAATACCTGCCGATGGGCTACGGCGCGTGGACCGACCGCTCCGGCAAGCACAAGTCCTTCCGCACCGAACTGCCCGCAGCGGTCATGGCCGAGGAGATCCTCACCGACGGCCCCGGCCGGATCCGGGCGATGATCACCTACGCGGGCAACCCGGTGCTGTCGACGCCGCAGGGCGGGCGGCTCGACGAGGCGCTGGCCTCGCTGGACTTCTATGTCGCCGTCGACATGTACCTCACCGAGACCACCCGGCACGCCGATATCGTGCTGCCGCCCATCTCCGCGCTCGAACGCGAGGAACTCAATCTGGTGTTCCCGGTGTTCAGCGTCCGCAACAACATCCGCTACGACGCGCGGGTCTTCGAGCCACCGGCCGACGGACTCGAGGACTGGCAGATCCTGGCGCGTCTGATCACCGAACTGGTTCCGCTGCCCGCCCGGCGCGTCACCGGCCGCGCGCTCACCGGCGTGTTCGAGCAGCTGAGCCCCGCGCGGCTGACCGCGGCCGCCATAGCCACCGGCCCGTACGGCATCCTGCGGCGCGGCCGCGACGGGTTGACCGTCGGCAAGATCCGCCGCACGCCCGGCGGCATCGACCTCGGCCCGCGCCGGCCCCGGCTACGCCAGCTCATCGGCACCAGCGACCGCAAGGTCCGGCTGGCACCGGCGGACTTCCTCACCGCCGCCCGCCAGGCCGTCGACACCGCCGACACCCCCGCCGACGGCTACGACCTGCAGCTCATCGGCCGACGGCACCTGCGCAGCAACAACTCCTGGTTGCACAATATCGAGACCATGGTCAAGGGCCGCGACCGCTGCACCGTGCTCATGCACCCCGACGACGCGGCCGCGCGCGGTCTGGCCGACGGCGCCCCGGCCACTGTCGAATCCCCGGCGGGCACCATCGTGGTGCCGGTGGAGCTCAGCACCGACATCCGCGCCGGGGTCGTGGCGATCCCGCACGGCTGGGGCCATCGCGAACCCGGCGTCGGCTGGACGGTCGCGGCCGCGCACGGCGGCGCGAATGTCAACCTGCTGCACGACCCGGGCCGCACCGATGTGTTCAGCGGCGCGGCCGCGGTCAACAGCACCCGCGTGCGGGTACTCCCGGTGACGCCCGGATCCGGCACCGCGGCAACGGCTGCCACCGCCGCCGCGGGCTGAACCCGGGCGCCGGACGGCTCAGCGGAAGCGGATGTCGGCGGTGGCGAGACCGTAGATCTTGCGACCACCGGACTTGGCCACGATCAGGATGACCGCGCTGCGGTTCTCGGGATCGAGGGACTTCACCTTGCCGGTGTACTCCACCTGACCGCCCGCCGCGCGGTCGACGACGGTGTAGTTCGACAGCCGCACGCCGTAGCGGGTGACCGCGCCCGGGTCGCCCGACCAGGACGAGAGGAACCCGGCGCCCAGGCCCATGGTGAGCATGCCGTGGGCGATGATGTCGGGCAGCCCGGCCAGCCCGGCCACCCGCTCGTCCCAGTGGATGGGGTTGTTGTCGCCGGAGACACCCGCGTAGTTCACCAGGTCGCCCCGGGTGAGCTTGGCGTCGCGCAGCGTCACCTCGGTGCCGACCTCGAG
Organism: Nocardia sp. SSK8; assembly: GCF_037034205.1. NCBI lineage: Bacteria > Bacillati > Actinomycetota > Actinomycetes > Mycobacteriales > Nocardiaceae > Nocardia > Nocardia sp. SSK8. The sequence goes on along the minus strand of NZ_JBAGKD010000008.1, from coordinate 145,603 downwards.
GTCGTCGAACGAGAGCGTGGTGCCGGGGGCGCGGGTCGACCCGGCCGTGGACAGCCGCAGCTCGCCCTCGGGACGGCGCGGCACCTCCCCGCCGTCGTCGACGGGCTCGGCCGCGCGGCCGAACATGCTCACCCCGTGCACCATGATGTTCTCCACCGCGGTGGTGATCGCCGGGTCCACCTCCTCGCCGGTGACGCCGACGACCGTGGTGTGCATGACGTGCACGGTCTCGCCGAGTTCGTCGGTGAAGGTGTTGGTGACCGTGATCAGGTCCTTGCCCGCGATCCGGCGCACCGAGGACAGCTCCACGTCGGTGATCAGCCGGTCCCCGGCGACGATCGGCTTGTGCTGCTCGAAGACCTGCTCGGTCTGCACGAAGGTGTCGTAGCCGACCACGACCGTCTCGAACAGCTTCCGGTTGGCGGCCATGGCCGGGATGGAGACGAAGGTCAGCGGCGCGACCAGGCCCTTGTACCCGAGCGCGGCGGCGGCGTCCTCGTCCCAGTGCGCCGGGTGGTAGTCCTGGACCGCCCTGGCGTATTCGCGGACCTTCTCCCGGCCCACCTCGTAGGTGCCGTCCATCCGGTAGTAGTGCCCTACCTTCGACGCGATATCGGGTGCATCGACCACCGCATTCACCGTGAAACCAACCTTTGTTCGAGGAACGGACTCCGGCAGGATAGCGGCCCCGCGCGGCCGGGGCGCAGATTGCGGACACAACTCGTCGCCCGAAAGCCTTCCCTTCTCATCTGGAATGAGTCATAATCTGGAACGTGTCCAGTAAGTCGGAATTCGAGCAGATGCTCCGCGCGGCCTCGCTCCGCGTCACCGCGCCGCGCCTTGCGGTGCTCACCGCGGTGCATCACCAGCCCCATGCCGAAACCGACGTGATCATCGGCCGGGTCAGGGAATCCCTCGGCACGGTGAGCCAGCAGGCCGTCTACGACGTGCTGCGGGTCCTCACCGACGCGGGCCTGCTCCGGCGGATCCAGCCCATGGGCACCGTCGCCCGATACGAGACCCGTGTCGGTGACAACCATCATCACCTGGTGTGCCGATCCTGTGGCGTGATCGTCGATATCGACTGTGCGGTCGGCGATGCGCCCTGCCTGACGGCGCCCGATGACCAGGGTTTCGTCATCGACGAGGCCGAGGTCATCTATTGGGGCCTGTGCCCCGATTGCTCGTCATCACGATCACCGTCCTGAAAGGAATCACCGTGCCCGAGGAACACCCACCCATCGCGGAAGCCAACACGGAACCGGGTGAAAGTGGTTGCCCCGTAGCGTCGCACCGTCCCTTCGCAGCCGCGGACACCCGCGGCAGCAATGCCGACTGGTGGCCGCATCAGCTCAACCTCTCGATCCTGCAGAAGAACCCGCCGGTGGCCAACCCGTTCGGCGCGGACTTCGATTACGCCGCCGAGTTCGCCACCCTCGATCTGGCCGAGGTCAAGGCCGATATCGAACAGGTCATGACGACCTCGCAGCCCTGGTGGCCCGCCGACTTCGGCCACTACGGCCCGCTGTTCATCCGGATGGCCTGGCACTCGGCGGGCACCTACCGCGTGGGCGACGGCCGCGGCGGCGCGGGCGCGGGCCTGCAGCGCTTCGCCCCGCTCAACAGCTGGCCCGACAACGCCAGCCTGGACAAGGCACGTCGGCTGCTGTGGCCGGTGAAGCAGAAGTACGGCCGCAAGCTGTCCTGGGCCGACCTCATCGTCTACGCGGGCAATGTGGCGCTCGAGTCGATGGGCTTCGAGACCTTCGGCTTCGGCGGCGGCCGCGTGGACGCCTGGGAGCCGGAGGAGGACGTCTACTGGGGTCCCGAGCGCACCTGGCTCGGCGACGAGCGCTACACCGGGCCGCGCAATCTGGAACGCCCGCTCGCGGCGGTGCAGATGGGCCTGATCTACGTCAATCCCGAAGGCCCCAACGGCAATCCGGACCCGATCGCCGCCGCCATCGACATCCGCGAGACCTTCGCCCGGATGGCGATGAACGACGAGGAGACCGCCGCGCTCATCGCCGGTGGCCACACCTTCGGCAAGACCCACGGCGCCGGTCCGGCCGACCACGTCGGCCCCGAACCCGAGGGCGCCCCGCTCGAGGAGCAGGGTCTGGGCTGGAAGAGCGGCTACCGCACCGGCGTCGGCGCGGACGCGATCACCTCCGGCCTGGAGGGCATCTGGACGCCCACCCCGACCGCCTGGGACAACAGCTTCCTCGAAACCCTCTACGGCTACGAGTGGGAGCTCAGCAAGAGCCCGGCCGGGGCGCACCAGTGGGTGCCGAAGGACGGCGCCGGGGCCGGGACCGTGCCCGACCCGTTCGACGCGGACAAGAAGCAGACCCCGGTCATGCTCACCACCGACCTGTCGCTGCGGGTCGACCCGATCTACGGGCCGATCACCCGCCGCTGGCTCGAGAACCCGGCCGAGTTCGCCGACGCCTTCGCGCGCGCCTGGTACAAGCTCACCCACCGCGACATGGGCCCGGTCGCCCGCTACCTCGGCCCGCTGGTGCCGTCGGAGGAACTGCTCTGGCAGGACCCGATCCCCGCGCGCACCGGGGAACTCGTCGCCGACAGCGACATCGCTGCGCTCAAGGGCCAGATCCAGGCCGCCGGGCTGACCGTCGCCCAGCTGGTCACCACCGCCTGGGCCGCGGCGTCCTCGTTCCGCGGCAGCGACAAGCGCGGCGGCGCCAACGGCGGCCGGATCCGGCTGCAGCCGCAGGCGGGCTGGGAGGTCAACCAGCCCGACGAGCTCGCGCAGGTGATCCGGGTGCTCGAGGGCATCCAGGAGACCTTCAACGCGGCCGGTGGGGCGCAGGTATCCTTCGCCGATCTGGTCGTGCTCGGTGGCGCGGTCGGTGTCGAGCAGGCCGCGCAGGCCGCCGGTTTCCCGGTGACGGTGCCCTTCACGCCGGGTCGCACCGACGCCACCCAGGAGCAGACCGACATCGAGTCGTTCGCCGCCCTGGAGACCACCGCCGACGGGTTCCGCAACTACCTCGCCAAGGACGCGCAGATCCCGGCGGAGTACCTGCTGATCGACAAGGCGAACCTGCTCACCCTGAGCGCGCCGGAGATGACCGTGCTCATCGGCGGTCTGCGAGTGCTGGGCGCGAACTACCAGCAGTCGCCGCTGGGTGTGTTCACCGACCGGCCGGGCACGCTCACCAACGACTTCTTCGTCAACCTGCTGGACATGGGCACCGCCTGGGCGCCCTCGCCCGGCGACGAGAACGTCTTCGAGGGCAAGGATCGCGCCACCGGTGCGGTCACCTGGACCGGCAGCCGGGTCGACCTGGTGTTCGGCTCGAACTCACAGCTGCGGGCCGTGGCCGAGGCCTACGCCACCGACGACGCGAAGGAGAAGTTCGTGCACGACTTCGTCGCCGCGTGGACCAAGGTGAGCGAGCTGGACCGGTTCGATCTGGCCTGATCGTCCGCTGACAGCGAAACACCCTGTGACTCTGCCGGAGTCACAGGGTGTTTCGCTGCGGGAAAGGCGTCAGGCGCCGGATTCCGCCAGCGCCGCGAGGCGGTCCACCGAGGCCTGGAGCTTGTCGGCGGTGGTGGCCTTGGCGCGCACCTGGCGCAGCTCGTCGCGCAGCTCGGTCCAGTCGTAGGTGTGGGTCACCCGGGTGTGGGTGTCGTCGATCGGCTCGAGCTCCCAGCGCCACAGATGCCCGGGCGGGGTCTTACCGCGCTCGGACGGGTTCCACGCGATGCGCCTGCCCTCCTCGAACTCCACGATGTGGTTGTCCCGGTCGGCCCCGTTGGTGAGCGTGGTGGTGAACACGGCACCGGTGGCGCGGACCCGCTGGCCCGATACCGCCTCGGCGAGGTTGTCGTTACCGTCCCAGCGCGGTTGCTGGGCCGGGTCGGCGATCAGTTCGAAGATCGCGGCGGCGCTCGCCGCGACCTCCCGGGAGGCGTGCACGATGCGGGGTACGTCGATGGTTTCGGTCACCCGGCCGATGCAACCAGCGCCGCCGCGGCCCCGCAACCTTTCGGCTCGAGGGTGCGCGGAACCGCGGTCCTGGGCATATGCGCCCGGATAGTGAGGTCCTCTAACGTTCAGGGGTGCTTGGACATTCACACGCGACGAGCGGGGCGCTGGCCTGGGCGGCGACCGCCGCGGCGCTGCCGCTCACCGTCGCCGCTTTCCCCCTGTTCGACAGCGACACAACCCGATTCGGGATCGCCGAGCTCATCATGGGCACGCTGCTCACCGCGGGCGCGGCCCTGCTGCCGGACGCCGATCATCCGAGCGGAACGATCTCGCACGTCCTCGGTCCGGTGACCCATCACCTGTGCCGCTTCATCTCCTGGGCCTCCGGCGGACACCGGCACGGTACCCATTCGCTGCTGTTCGTGGTCGCCGCCGTCGCGGCCACCTGGGCCGGGGAGCACTGGCTCGGCCGTCCGTTCACCCTGAGCCTGGTCTTCTTCCTGCTGGCGCTGGCCGTGCGGTCCCTGCACCTGTGCCCGCCCGGGAAGAGCCTGCGCACCTACGGCACCGTCATCGTGCTGGCCTCGGCGGGCACCTTCGCCGTCGACCACTGGATCGTCGACCGGCCCGCCTGGCTGCCGATCTGCGTCGGCCTGGGCTGTCTGGCCCATCTGCTCGGTGACTGTCTCACCGACCGCGGCTGCCGTCTGCTGTGGCCCTTCCCCTTCCGCACCCGGATTCCCGTCATCGAGCGGACCGGCAATCGCGTCGAAACGTGGGTGCTGTCCCCGCTGTTCGTGGCCGGGGCGTGCGGAGCGCTGTGGTACGCCATCGTCCACCACGTGTAATCCCCTGCGCGGCAAGGGCGGCCACCCCCGGCCGTCCTTGCCGATTTTCGGCTTTTGACTTCTCGGTCGCATATATATTTCGATGCGCATATCTGCGTATCACCATGATGATTGTGACTACTCTCAGAAACGGACCGAACTGCCCCTTTTTCAGTGCACAGTTGTACTCTCAAACCCGTGACGGAGCAGCTCCCCCAATCCCAGGCCGAAGTACAGGCCCTCACCCGGCTGGCCGGTGACGAATTCGTCGGCGCGGTCGACGGGATCGCGGCCATCCACCGGGCCATCTCCGATCGCGTCTTCGCGGCGGTGCGCACCGGGGTGGGCGTGGCCGCCGATCCGGTGAAGGTCGTGCACGACGCGATCACCGACAGCGTGTACGCGGTGGTCGGTGGCACCGGCTTCGTGGTGGGTGAGGTGGCGAGCGCGGTGCAGGTGCCCGGGGTGCCCGCGCCCTCGCGGACTGTCTGGGGCGCGGGTGTGCTGGCCGCGCTACAGGGCCTCATCGGTGACGCGCTCGAGGACCAGGCCCCGATCCTGGCCTCCCCCATGACCATTCGCGTCGACGGCGCCCCGGTGCCACCCGAGCAGCTGCCCGCCCACACCACGGTGCCCACCTCGCGGCTGGTGGTCCTGGTCCACGGCCTGGTCGAGACCGAACACGCCTGGCGGCTCGGCGGCGGGCCCGACTACGGCGAGCTGCTCGAGCAGGAGCTCGGCTACACCCCGGTGTACCTGCGCTACAACACCGGCCTGCACATCTCCGAGAACGCCGCCCAGCTGGCCGCGCTGCTGGAACGGCTGGTGGCGAGCTGGCCGCTGCCGGTGCACGAGATCTGCCTGATCGGGCATTCGATGGGCGGACTCGTCGCCCGGGGCGCGTGCCATCTGGCCGAGCGGCAGGACGCGGACTGGGTGCGCGCGGTGCGGCAGGTGGTCTGCCTCGGCTCGCCGCACCTGGGTGCCCCGCTGGAACAGATCGTCCACTACGCCGCCGCGGCCTTCGACCTGCTGCCCGAGACCCGGCCGCTGGGCGCGCTGCTGCGCAGGCGCAGCGCGGGCATCCGCGATCTGCGGCAGGGCTCGCTCGTCGACGAGGACTGGCGCGATCTCGACGTCGACACCCTGCGCGCCCGGGCCGTGCAGGAGGTGCCGCTGCTCGCGCACGCCGACCACTACTTCGTCACCGCGACCATCACCCGCAGCCCCCGGCATCCGGTGGGCCGGGTGATCGGCGACGGCCTGGTGCTCGCGGGCAGCGGCTCGGGACGCGGCCGGACCCGGCGGATCGGGCTGGCCGGGGTGAACGGCCTGCACGTGCCAGCGGCCAACCACTTCAGCCTGCTCAACCACGACGCCGTCTACCAGGCCCTGCGCAGCTGGCTGTCGAGCACCCCCCGCCGAGCGGCCCGGGTGGATACGCTGTGGCCATGACTCTCGACCACGGCGACCCCGGCGACGCACCCGCCATCCCGCTGCCGACCACTCCCCTGGCCAACGAGGCCCACCCCTCGGCCGCCGAGGAGGCCCGCACCATCGCGGCGGCGACCAATATCGGCACCCTGGCCAGCCTGACCACCGACGGGGCACCGTGGGCCTCGTTCATCACCTACGGCCTGCTCGACGGAGCGCCGGTGCTCAGTGTGTCGCATATGGCCGAGCACGGCCGCAATCTGGCCGCCGACCCGCGCGCGAGCATCGCCATCGTGACCCCCGACATCCCGGCGGACCCGCTGGCGGGCACCAGGATCACCCTGGCCGGAGTGGTCGAACGTCCCGAGGGCGCCGAGGCCGAAGCGGCGCGCGCGGCGCACCTGGCCGCGGTCCCGGCGGCCCGATACTACATCGACTACAGCGATTTCACCCTGTGGGTGCTGCGGGTGCAGCGCGTGCGCTGGGTCGGCGGCTACGGCCGGATGGATTCGGCCTCGGCGGCGGAATACCTTGCCGCGCAACCTGATCCGATCGTGCCGCGGGCCGCCCCCGGCATCGCCCACCTCAATGCCGACCACGCCGACACGCTGCTGGAGATGGCCCGGCACCTGGGCGGGTTCCCCGATGCCACCGCGGCGAGCTGCGAACGCGCCGACCGCTACGGCCTCCAGCTGCGCGTGGAGACGCCCCGCGGGGTGGCGCGCACCCGCGTCGGCTACGCCGAGCCGCTCACCGAGATCGGCGAACTCCGTTCGGCCACAGTCGCTTTGGCGAAGCTGGCGCGCGCCGCGGACTGACCCGGTTCCCGCCGCTCAGACCCAGAGCACGGCGACGAGCACATTGAGGATGGCCAGCCCACCGGCGGCGTCGGTCATCCAGTCGGCTCGCTCGCCGCGCTTGGCGTCGGCCCGGGCGATCTCGGCGAACGCGCAGACCGCCACCGCGATGGCGAGCTTCACCGCGAGCTTGGTGGTGTTCGGGTCCTTGCCCAGCGAGTCGATCGCGGAGGCCAGCCCGGCCAGCGCGATGCCGGTGATCAGCTGGGCCCGCGCACCCCAGACCATCAGTTCCGAGACCGCGGGACGCCCGGCGACATAGCCACCGACCACGGCGGCCATCCCGAGCAGGTGGGTGACGACCACCAGGTTATAAACGAAATCCATGAACGCCGAGCGTAGTAGAGACGACACCGGCCGGTGCCCGAAGGCACCGGCCGGTTTCCGACGAACTTTCCGTGGCGGGTCGTCTACACCTGCGCGTCCAGCAGGTGCGCGTCCTTGCGGACGCCGAAGGCGGTGATGATCTCCATGATGCCGATGATGATCAGGAAGATGCCGACCACCAGAACCAGGGTGGCCACCGAGCTGATCGGCCAGACGATCAGCACCACACCGGCGATGGCACTGAGCAGACCGTAGAAGATCTGCCAGCCGCGGCCGGGCACGCCCTTGTCGGCGATCGCCGCGAACAGCATCGCGACCCCGCGGAACAGCCAGCCGATCCCGATGAACAGGCCCAGCAGCACGATCGAGGTGATGTCGTCGCGGAAGCAGAAGACACCGATGATCAGCGACAGCACACCGGAGATGAAGGACAGCACGCGGAAGCTGGTGCTGGGCAGGTGGGTGAAGGCGGCGATCAGCTGGAAGATGCCGCTGACCACCATGTAGATACCGAACAGCACGCCCGCCACGAGCAGCGACGGACCGGGCCAGACCAGGATGATGATGCCCAGCACCACCGCGAGGACGCCGGTGACCAGAATCGTTTGCCAGGTCTTCTTGGCCAGCGCCGCAATCGGGCTCTCCAGCACGGTATTTGTCGTCATGACGAGATGTTATGCCCGGTCGCTCTGGTTTTCCCGATATTAGCTGGCGCCGTGATCGTGTCGCGACCGCCGTGACGGCGGCCACGTCCACACCTGCACGAACGTTTGGTCCGCACAGTCGCCGGGTAGGACAAAGAAGTGTCGGTTGTACTCGTGCTGCAAGCTCGGGGCCTCGGTGATCTGCTCGCCGCGGTCCCGGCTCTGCGTGCCCTGCGCCGGGCCGAACCACGCAGCCGGATCATCCTGGCTGCTCCCCATCGATTGGAGCGCATCGTCGACCTGATCTCCTCGGTCGACGAACTGGTCCCCACCGCCGATCCGGCCGCCCTCATCTGGGACGGCCCCGCCCCCGAGCTGGCGGTGAACCTGCACGGTCCCGACGGCGCGAGCGCGCGGGCCCTGGCCGACACAGGCGCCGCGCGGATCATCGGCCACCGCACCCCCGAGCTGCCGAAACTGGCGGGCCCCCGCTGGGATCCGGAGGTGCACGTGGTCGACCGGTGGTGCAAGCTGCTCGAATTCGAGGGCATCGCCGCCGATCGCCGCAATCTCGGGCTGGTCCCGCCGGTGGCCTCGATCAGCCGCCGCGACTGCGTGGTGGTCCACATCGGCGCGGGCGCGCCCGCGCGCCGCTGGCCGCCGGAGCGCTTCGCCGCGGTGGTGCGCCACCTGCTGGTCCTCGGCCGCGGCGTGGTCCTCACCGGCGACCCGTTCGAACGCGAGATCGCGATGGAGGTGGCGGCACAGGCGGGCCTGCCCGACGATCGCGTGCTGGCGGGCAGGCAGAACCTCACCGATCTGGCGGCCACGGTGGCCGAGGCCGCGCTGGTGATCAGCGGCGACACCGGCGTCGCGCACCTGGCGACCGCCTTCGGCACCCGCACTGTGCTGCTGTTCGGCCCCACCCCGCCGCGCCGCGGCGGACCGCCCGCGCATCTGCTGGGCAGGCACGCGGTGCTCTGGGCGGGCCAGGTCGGCGACCCGGACGCCCGCACGCCCGACCCCGGCCTGCTGCGGATCGGCGTCCCCGAGGTGCTCGCCGCGGTCGACGCCCAGCTCGACAAGCAGGACTGGGCCGAGTCGACCAAGTCCTCCCGTTACCGCCGGGTGGGCTGAGCGGGGAAGCCGCCGGTGGCGTCGCGCAACGCGGCGGCGTGCGCGGCCAGCGCGCTGGGCCAGAACTGCTCGAGATAGTCGCGCGCGTCGCTGAGCCCGCGCGGGTCCAGCGAGTAGAGGTGCCGGTTGCCGTCGCGGCGCATGGCCACCAGGTGCGCTTCGCGCAGCACCTTGAGGTGCTGGGAGGCGGCCGAGCTGGTGATCCCGGTGGCGGCGGCGAGCTCGGCCACCGAGCGCGCACCCGAGGGCAGCGACTCGAAGATCGCGCGCCGGGTGGGGTCGGACAGGGCGGTGATGGCCCGAACTCCGTTAGCGTCCACTGAATCAGTGTGCGCCGATTCCGCAGGTCCGGCAATGATCTTGCTCCGGCGGCATTTCCCCCGGTCGTCATCCGAATGTAGGACTTTCGTTACACCCCTGTTATAGATCAACTGGGGTTATAGCGGTTCGTGATCGCAGCCACAGGATTCGCCGCCGAGGTCACGGCTTCGATACGTTCGAGACATGTTCGTGACCAACCCGTTATCTGCTCGAGTCTCCGACGCCTTCGCCGGCCGCTGGGGAGGCGTTGTCGCGGGTGCGGTGGCTCTGTCCGCACTCGTCGGTACCTCCGTCGCCACCTTCAGCGACGCCGAGGCCCCGTCCCCCACCACCATCGCGGCCAGCAGCACCGAGGCCGTCGCCCAGGGCCAGTCGCCCTACCGCTTCACCTCCTACACCCCCGCCGAGGCCCAGGGCCCGCAGGGCGAGGCCGCTTCGGCGCCCATCGCGTGGGAGGAGCACCGCGAAGCGGTCGAGGTCGCGCTGCCGGAGATCCCGTTCATCGCGCCGCGACCGCACACCGTCCGCCCGGTGAACGGCCGGCTGACCTCCTACTTCGGCGCCCGCTGGGGCACCGCGCACAACGGCATCGACTTCGGCGATCCGATCGGCGCGCCGATCTTCGCCGTCACCGACGGTACCGTCATCGAGACCGGTCCCGCCACCGGCTTCGGCCTGTGGGTCCGGGTCCAGCAGGACGACGGCACCATCGGCGTGTTCGGTCACGTCAACGAGATCCTGGTCCAGGTCGGCCAGCACGTGAACGCCGGTGACGTCATCGCCACCGTCGGTAACCGCGGCAATTCGACCGGCCCCCACCTGCACTACGAGGTGCACGTGCCGGACGGCTCGCTCTACGGCGCCCCGATCGACCCGCACCCGTGGCTCGCCGCGCGTGGCGTCGACGCCGGTGTCGCCCAGGACTGATCCTCACGCTCCACTGATCGCCGCCCCGCGGTCGATCAGGAATTCCCGTAGCCGCGCGACCGCGAGTGTCGGCCGATGGTCTCCCGAGACCAGGCCGATCTCGCGGTCGCGTTCGCCATCGATGGGTACGACGGCCAGATCCGGTTGCGGCACCTCCGCCGCGGGCAGCAGCGCGACCCCGAGCCCCAGGGCGACCAGCGCGCGCACCGTCTCGAACTCGGTGATCTCGAACAGTACGCGCGGCGTGAAACCGGCTGCGGCGCACCAGGTGTCGAGCAGGGTGCGCAGGTGGTAGCTGGGCGGGTTGGCGATGAAGGCCGCGTCGGCGAGTTCGGCGAGGTCGACGCGGGTGCGCGCGGCCAGGGGGTGGGTGCGGGCCACGTGCAGCGCGATGCGCTGGCGGCCCAGATCGAGCGAGGGCAGATCGGGCGGCGGCGGGATCATTACCGCCAGGTCCAGGCGGCCGTCACGGACCTGGTCGGCCAGTTCCTCGCCGTGGGCCTGCACCAGGTGCAGGCGCACCCGGGGCGCGCGGGTGTGGAACTGCGCGAGCAGCGACGGGATACTCACCGGGCCCAGGGTGAGCGGGAAGCCGAAGCGGACCAGTCCGCTCTCGGGGTCGGCGTCGGCGCGCACCCGCCGCACCGCGTCGTCGAGGGCGCGCACCACGCCGCGGGTGCGTTCGTGCAGGTCGCGGCCCTGTGGTGTCAGGGTGACCCCGCGTCCGACCGGCTGGAACAGCACCACGCCCAGGGCGTGTTCGAGCGCCCGGATCCGGCGGCTGAGCGAGGACTGCGGCACCCCGAGACGCTCCGCCGCGCGGGTGAAGTGCCCCTCGGTGGCCGCGGCGTCGAAGGCGGCCAGCAGCGGGGCCAGCGCCTGGGCACCCGGCTCGCCCGAATCATCCATTTCCGGATCATATCCCGCCTGAATCCGTGTTGGACGGATGACTCCGGGCGGCGTGAGGATGGTCGGACACCGCACAGGGAGGTTCCGATCATGACCGCTACGACACCCACTCCGCGCGATACCGCCGGGGACGCCGAGGTTCTCGATGCCGTGCTGATCGGCGGCGGCATCATGTCGGCCACGCTCGGCGCCTTGCTGAGCACCCTCGCGCCGGACTGGTCGATCGCGCTGTTCGAGCGGCTCGGCGAGCCCGCCGCGGAGAGCAGTCATCCGTGGCACAACGCGGGCACCGGGCACGCGGGCCTGTGCGAACTGAACTACATGCCCGACCCCGCCGACGGCACCCGGGCCGCGGCCATCTCCGACCAGTTCGCGCTCTCCCGCCGGTTCTGGTCCGCCCTGGCCCACCGGGACGCGCTGGACCCCGCCCTGTTCCTCACCCCGACCCCACATCTCACCGTGGTCTTCGGCGAGCGCGATATCGCCTACCTGCGGCAGCGGTACGCGACCTTGCGCGCGCTGCCCGCGTTCGCCGGGCTCGAATACACCGAGGACCGCGCGGTGATCGCCGAGTGGGCGCCGCTGCTGGTGCGCGGGCGCGCCGACGGTGAGCCGATGGCCGCCACCCGGCACCTCGCGGGCACCGATATCGATTTCGGCGCGCTCACCCGAGCCCTGCTGGCCACCATGACCGAGGCGGGTCATCCCGTGCGGCTGCGGCGCGAGATCACCGGGCTGCGCCGCGACAAGGACGGGCTGTGGACGGTGCGCGGCCGCGATCTCGACAGCGGCAGGCGCTTCACCGTGCGCGCCTGGTTCGTGTTCGTCGGCGCGGGCGGGTACGCGCTGCGACTGTTGCAGCGGGCGAAGCTGCCCGAGGTGCGCGGCTACGGGGTGTTCCCGCTGGGGGCGCAGTTCCTGCGCACCGACAATCCGGCGGTGGTGGCCGAGCACCGGGCCAAGGTCTACAGCCAGGCCGATCTGGGCGCGCCGCCGATGTCGGTGCCGCATCTGGACCGGCGGGAAGTCGACGGCGGGGGCGCCCTGCTGTTCGGTCCCTACGCCACCTTCAGCACCCGGCTGCTGCGTCACGGCAAGCTGACCGACCTGTTCACCACGCTGCGGCCGCACAATATCGTGCCGATGGCCGCGGCGGGCCTGCGCGATCTCGGCCTGGTGCGCTACCTGATCGGGCAGCTGCTGGCCTCACCGACGCGCAAGTTCGCGCAGCTCCAGCGGTTCTACCCGACCGCCGATCCCGCCGACTGGGAGCTGGTCCAGGCCGGGCAGCGCGCGCAGCTGGTGAAGCCCGATCCGCGCCACGGCGGCGTGCTCGAATTCGGGACCGAGCTGGTCACCGGCGCCGACGGCACCGTCGCCGGGCTGCTCGGCGCCTCCCCCGGCGCCTCCATCGCCCCGGCGATCATGCGGGACCTGCTCGACCGATGCTTCCCGCACCGGCGCCACGAATGGGCACCGCTGCTGGCGGATCTGCTGCCCGAGGACGCGATCAGCGCCTGACGGTCAGCGGACGGTACGGAGCGCGCCGAGCAGGCGGTGGCAGCGGGCGGTCATCTCGGCCGCCGTCTGCTCGGGGTGCCGCAGCCACCACAGGACCAGAGAGGTCACCGCGCCCATCCAGACATCGGTGAGCGCGGACAGGTCGACCGGGTCGGTGACGGCCACGGCGCCGATCGCGTCGGCGACCCCGCGCGCCGCCTGCGCCGCGATCCGCCTGCGCGCGGTCCGGGAGACCTCGGCGGCCGGACCCTCGTCAGGGTGCGAGCGATCGAACAGCACGGTCCAGTCGTGCGGGCGCGGCTCGAGGGCGGCGAAGATCGCGTCGAGGGTGCGCTCGGCCTTGGTCAGCCCGCCGGGACCGGTGATCGCGCCCTCGATCGCGTCGTAGAGCACGGTGGCCGCGCGCTGCACGCAGGCGATGTAGAGCCCGTCCTTGGACTGGAAATAGGTGTAGACCAGCGGCTTGGACACTCCCGCCCGCGCGGCGACATCGGCCAGCGACAGGCCCGCGTACCCCACGCGGCCGATCTCGGCCACGGCCGCGTCGAGAATCTGCTGTTCGCGTTCGGGACGCGGGACGCCCTTGGTTCCGGCTGTGCTCACCGATCCATCCAACCATCGGGCGGCGCTATCGTTGACGCCACACTGACCATTTTGTAATTTACTGATTAGTCAATTCATGCGCCCCGTCCGACAGGAGATCCCGTGTTCGCCGAACTCGCCCAATCGGTGCTGCTCAACCCACCCGCGCTCCCCCGCGCGCTGGCCCGGCTGGTGCTCGGTGAACGTCACGAGATCGCGGGCAAGACCGTCGTGCTGACCGGCGCGTCCTCGGGGGTCGGCAAGGCCGCCGCGCACGCGCTCGCAGGGGCGGGCGCCCGGGTGATCCTGGTGGCCCGCACCCCCGAGCCGCTGGCCGCGGTCCGCGACGCGGTGCGCGCCGAGGGCGGCGACGCCGAGATGCTCCCCTGCGATCTCGCCGACGCCGAGCAGACCGACGAGCTGGTGAAGACCCTGCTCGAGCGGTACGGCCGGATCGACGTGCTGGTCAACAACGCGGGCCGGTCCATCCGGCGCGGTGCCGCCGAGGCCACCGACCGCTTCCACGACTACGAGCGCACCATGGCGCTGAACTACTTCGGTGCCGCGCGGCTGACCATGGGCCTGCTGCCCTCGATGCTCGAGGCGGGCGACGGCCACGTCGTGAATGTGGCGACCTGGGGTGTCGCGGCCGGATCGATGCCGCTGTTCACCGCCTATCACGCGTCCAAGGCGGCGCTGGGCGCGTTCGGGCGCAGCCTCGGCGCGGAGACCAGGGCGCGCGGGGTGCACGTCACCACGCTCGGTTTCCCGCTGGTGCGCACCGAGATGATCGCGCCCACCGGCAAATACGCCGACGCCGCGGCGCTGTCGGCCGAGGACGCGGCCGCCTGGATCCTCACCGCGATCCGCACCCGCCCGATCGAGCTCTACCCGCGCTACACCCGGGTGCTGCAGACCCTGGCGACGATCTCGCCGCGCGCGGTCGACGCCGCGATCTGGCGCATGGGCATCTGACCCCTAGAACCCGGGTAAGGCCGACCCCCTACCCGGGTACGGGCGGTGATCCCGCTCCGCAGCGGGAGGTGTTGGAGCACACCGGATTCCTACCGTCGAACCATGGCGACGATCGAGTTCCCCCGCTCCCTGCCCCGCTTCGCGTTCGCGTCCGCCGGGCCCCGCGACGGACACCCCTGGCACCGGCCGCTGCTGGTGAACTCCGCGGTGATGACCGCGCTCGTGCTGGTGTCGGTGGTCGGCATGATCGTCGACGACCGGATGCTGCTGGGCGAGTCGGTCTGGCTCAAACCGGCCAAGTTCGGTCTCGCGTTCGCCGTCTACGGGCTGACGCTGGCCTGGATCCTGCGGCTGCCACATCGCGGCAGGCGGGCGACCTGGTGGCTGGGGACCGTCATCGCGGTCACCGGGATCGCCGATGTCGGATTCATCGCGCTACAGGCCGCGCGCGGCACCTTCAGTCACTTCAATACCGCCACCGATCCGGTGAACACGATCGGTCAGCAGGTGTTCGCCTCGGGCGTGCCCGGGCTGTTCCTCGCGACTCTGGTGCTGGCGCTGATCATCTCGTGGCAGAAGCTGGCCGACCGGCCGACCCGGATCGCGCTGAAGGCAGGGTTGTGGCTGGCGATCACCGGGATGGCGCTGGGTTATCTGATGGGTTTCACCGGCCCGCAGCTGGTGCGGCAGTCCGACGGCACCGTGGTCGGGTTGATGGCCGGGCACACCGTGCGGCCCGGTGCGGCGGGCGATGCCGCCCGGGACGGGCTCGGCGCGATGCCGATCACCCACTGGAGTACCACCGGCGGCGATCTGCGCATCCCGCACTTCGTCGGCCTGCACGGCATCCAGGTGCTGCTGGTCCTCGCGGTGGTGCTGGCCGCGCTGGCGCCGCGCTACCGCTGGCTGCGCGCGGAGACCTCCCGGGCCGCGCTGCTCGGGGTGGCGGTGATCGGCTATTTCGGGCTGCTGACCCTGGTGCTCTGGCAGGCCCTGCGCGGTCAGCCGCTCACCGCGCCGGACCCGGCGACGCTGGGCGCGGCCGCGGCGGTGGCCCTGTTCCTCGGCGCGGGCACGACGGCGGTGTACCTGCGTGCGCGCTCCGGCGACGAGCCGGTCACGGCTTAGCGTAGCCGCTCGGCCTCCCGGGCGAGCTGGACCAGGGTGGCGCTGAGCTCGGCGAGTTCGGTGACGTCGGCGCCCTCGCCGACCGCGGTCGCCACATCCTCGGCGGCGCAGCGGGCGGCGAACCAGCGATCGGCCAGATCGGCGGCCTCCTGGGCGGAGAGCACCACCGCGTCCTCCGGAATCCCGGTTCCCTTCAGGCTGCTCCGGTGCTCGTAGGCCCGCTGCCTGCACGACTGGCGGCAATACC
The DNA here is from genome assembly GCF_037034205.1 of Nocardia sp. SSK8. Lineage (NCBI taxonomy): Bacteria > Bacillati > Actinomycetota > Actinomycetes > Mycobacteriales > Nocardiaceae > Nocardia > Nocardia sp. SSK8. The sequence continues at coordinate 129,806 of NZ_JBAGKD010000008.1, read as the reverse complement.
GGCGACGACGACCCGATTCGGAATCCACGATCTCCCGCCCGCACCACAGGCAGGACAGCAGGCGACTGCGCGACATGCTGCGAAACCCTAGCCGCCCGCCCCCCGATCCGGCGGCGCAGGTCTCGCTCAGCGGGCAGCGACTACAATGGAACAGTTCAGACTTCGCGCGCGTTGGTTGTATGACAGAACCCACGGCGCCAGCCGCCACACAACACAGGAGCACACATGGCAGATCGCGTACTCCGAGGCAGTCGGCTCGGAGCGGTGAGCTACGAGACCGATCGCGACCACGACCTGGCCCCGCGCCGGATCGCCCGTTACCGCACCGACAACGGTGAGGAGTTCGACGTCCCGTTCGCCGACGACGCGGAGATCCCGCCGACCTGGCTGTGCCGGAACGGCCAGGAGGGTCAGCTCATGGAGGGCACCTCGGTGGAGACCAAGAAGGTCAAGCCGCCGCGGACCCACTGGGACATGCTGCTGGAACGTCGCAGCAAGGAAGAGCTCGAGGAGCTGCTCAAGGAGCGCCTCGACCTGCTCAAGACCCGCCGCCGCGGGTAGCCGAGAGAGAATCGATACGCCGAAGGCCGCCTCCCGTCCGGGAAGGCGGCCTTCGGCGTATCGCGGCTAGTGGCTGGCGACTTTGCGGTATTGCAGCAGCGCCGCAGGCATGGCGATGGCGAGGATCGCCAGCGAGCAGAGCACCGCGTAGAGCACGCAGTTGTCGGCGGGCCACCCGGTGGGGGTGCCGAAGCTGGGCGGCGAGTCGTTCTCGAAGAGTTTGCGGCCCGCGGCCGAGACGGCGGTGATCGGATTCCATTCGGCGATGGTGCGCAGCGGGCCGGGCAGGGTCTGCGCGGAGATGAACGCCGAGGAGATGAACGACAGCGGGAACATCCAGATCAGCCCCGCGCTCTGGGCCACTTCGACCGTGGGCGAGATCAGGCCGGTGAGCGCGCCGACCCAGGACATGGCGAAGGCGAACAGCAGGATGATGCCGAAGGCCAGCGCCGCGTCGGCGACGCTGCCGTTGATCCGCCAGCCCACGATGTAGCCGCAGATCACCATCACGCCCAGGCTCAGGATATTGACGACCAGGTCTGAGAGGGTCCGGCCCATCAGCACCGCCAGCCGCGACATCGGCAGCGTGCGCATCCGGTCGATGATGCCCTTCTGCAGGTCACCGGCCAGCCCGACGGTGGTGAAGGCGGCGTTGAAGGCGACGGTCTGGGTGAAGATGCCCGCCAGCAGGAATTCCCGGTACTGGTCCCCGCCGAGCGAGGCGCCGAAGATATAGGCGAACAGGAACACGAACATCAGCGGCTGGACGGTGGCGGTCACCAGCAGCGTCGGTACGCGCAGGATGGTGAGCAGGTTGCGGTAGGCCACGATCCCGCTGTCGCGCAGGAACCGGGCGCGCGGCTGGACCTCGACGGGGACGGCGGGGCGTGGGGTGGGCGGCTGGATGGGCAGGTCGCGTGTCGCGTAGTCGTCGACCGCGAGGTCCGGGGCACTCACGACAGGATCTCCTCTTGCACTTCGTCGGTTTCGGGTTCCGGAAGGGGCGCGGCCGGGGTTCCGGTGAGGGACAGGAACACATCGTCGAGGGTGGGCCGCACCACCTCGGCGTCGAGCACGCAGACACCGGCGTCGTCGAGGCGGCGCAGGGCCTCGACCATGGTGCGCGAGCCGTTGCCGACGACCACCGAGACCTCGTCGGTGCCGGGTTCGTGGATCGGCTCGCCGACGCCCACCTGCCGCAGCACCGACACCGCGGCGCTCGGGTTCTGCCCGGCGGCGAGGGTGACGGTGAGCCGGTCGCCGCCGATGGAGGTCTTGAGTTCGTCGGCCGAGCCGCGCGCGATCACCCCGCCCTTGTCGATCACGGTGATCCGGTCGGCGAGCAGGTCGGCTTCCTCGAGGTACTGGGTGGTGAGCAGCACGGTGGTGCCGTCGTCGACGAGGTCGCCGATCACCTTCCACATGTCCAGGCGTCCGCGCGGATCCAGGCCGGTGGTGGGTTCGTCGAGCACCACCACCGGCGGCCGGGCCACCAGCGCGCCCGCGAGGTCCAGGCGCCGGGCCATACCGCCGGAGTAGGTGCCCGCCCGGCGGCCTGCCGCGTAGTCCAGGCCGAACGCGGTGAGCAGCTCCTCGACCCGGGCCACGGCCTGCTTCTGCGACATGCCGTACAGGCGGGCCACCATGCGCAGGTTCTCGTAGCCGGTGAGGTTCGCGTCGACCGCGGCGTACTGGCCCGACAGCCCGATCCGGGTGCGCGCGGTGGCCGGGTCGGCCAGCACGTCGACCCCGGCGACCCGGATCGAGCCCGCGTCGGGTCGTAGCAGGGTGGTGACGATCCGCACGGTCGTCGTCTTGCCCGCGCCGTTGGGCCCGAGCAGGCCCAGCACGGTCCCGGCCGGGATCTCCAGGTCGATCTCCTTCAGTACGCGGACCTTGCCGTAACTCTTGGCCAGGCCACGCACTTCTACCGCCAAACTCACGGACGCATCTCCTTCTGGCCGCCGCCGCACACGGTGATCTCCGGGACCGCGTCGAGGTGGCGATGCAGCACGGGGCCGATCGCCGCCAGCGAGTCCGGGGTGGTCATCGCCGCGTGCCTGCAGGGCAGGTCGTGGTTGTGGATGTTGCCGGTGACGAACGGCTGCCAGGCCTCGGCGCGGCGGCCGGGGTCGGCGGCGTTGATCTCGTCCGCCGCGGCGGTGAAGAACAGCAGGTCACCGTCGTAGCGGCGGGGCCGGAACTGATTGGCCATCACCGTGCCGTCGGCGTAGCCGGTGTAGAGGCGCTGCAGGTTCTCCACCGAGAGCGCGGCGAACGGGCCCGGCTGCGCCCGCAGCAGATCGGCCGCGGCGGGCAGATCGAGGTCGGCGGGCAGGGGCGCGCCGTCGAGCAGATCGGCGCCGAACTCGCCGAGGATGTCGGCGACGCTGGGCATCGCGGTGTCGAGCCAGCGGTCGCCGAGCTGGTAGCTGTCGAGCATGGCCAGCAGCGCGACGTCCTCGCCCAGCTCCTGCAGCTGGACCGCCACCTCGTGCGCGATCAGGCCGCCGAGCGACCAGCCGAGCAGGTGGTAGGGACCGTGCGGCTGGATCGACTTGATGTGCGCGACATAGTGTCCCGCAGCCTCGGGGATCGAGGTGAAGCCGTCGTCGCCGGACACGTGCGGTGCCTGCAGGCCGTAGAGCGGGCGCTGCGGGGCCAGGTGGGTGAGCAGGCCCGCGTAGCACCAGGACAGGCCGATCGCCGGGTGCACGCAGAACAGCGGGGTGTCGTGCGGGCCGGTCGAGGGCCGCAGCGCCAGCACCGGGCCGGTGGCCGCGGCCATCACCGCCTCGGCGTCGCCGGAGTCGAGCCGGGCCGCGATGCCCGCCGGGCTGGCGTCGCCGAACATCATCTGCACCGGCATCTCGAAGCCCCGGTCCCGGAGGGCGGCAACGACTTTGGTGGCCAGCAGCGAGTTGCCGCCGAGTTCGAAGAAGCCGTCGTCGGCGCCCACCCGCTCGAGCCCGAGCACCTCGGCGAAGACCGCGCACAGCGCCACCTCGGCCGGGGTCACCGGCGCGCGGTAGCCCTCGGTGGTGCTGAACACCGGTTCGGGCAGCCGGGCGCGGTCGAGCTTGCCGACCGGGCTCAGCGGCACCTCGTCGAGCAGCATGACCACCTGCGGGACCATGTAGTTGGGCACGTGCTCGCCCACGTGGTCGAGCAGGTCGGCCGTGGTCGGTGCCGAGCCGTCCCGCACCTTGACATACGACACCAGCGCGGTCGCCCCCGCCGGTGTGGTGTGCCCGATGGTGAGGGCGAACTCGACATCGCCGTGCCTGCCGAAGGCGACGTCGATCTCGCCGAGTTCGATCCGGAATCCGCGCACCTTCACCTGGTGGTCGGTGCGGCCGACGTACTCCACCTCGAGCGCCGAGCTCGCGCCCGCCCGCCAGCGCACCAGGTCACCGGTGCGGTACATGCGCTCGCCCGGGGCACCGTAGGGATCGGCGACGAAGCGCTGCGCGGTCAGGCCGGGCCGGTTGTGGTAGCCGCGGGCCAGCGCGGAACCGGCCAGCTGGAGTTCGCCGGTGACACCGATCGGCGTGGGGTGCAGGCGCCGGTCGAGCACGGTGGCGGCCACCCCGCGGATCGGGCCGCCGATGGTGATCGGGCCCTGCGGGCTCATCGGCTGCGGCATCAGGGTGACGATGGTCGTCTCGGTGGGGCCGTAGACGTTGTAGAAGTTGCGGCCGGGTGCCCAGCGGGCGAGCAGGTCCGGCGGTAGTGCCTCGCCGCCGACGAGAACGTGCGCGAGCGAGTGCACGCCCGCCGGGTCGACGGTGCCGAGCGCGGCGGTGGTGATGAACGCGTGCGTGATCCGTTCCCGGATGAACAGCTGGCGCAGGTCCTCGCCGCCGACCACCCCGGCCGGGGCGATCACCAGGGTCGCGGCACCACCCAGCGCGAAGAGGATGTCGAGCTGGGCGCCGTCGAAGCTCGGGGTGGCGAAGTGCAGGATCCGGCTGCCGGGGCGCACGTCGTAACGTTCGGCGGTCTCGGCGGCGAAGTTGGACAGACCGCCGTGGGTGACGACCACGCCCTTCGGGGTGCCGGTGGACCCGGAGGTGTAGACCACGTAGGCCGGGTTGGCCAGCCGCAGCGGACGGATCCGGTCGGCGTCGGTGACCGGTGAGTCGTCGGTGCCCAGCACCGTGGCCCTGGTGTGCGGGTCGTCGAGGACCAGCCAGCGGGTGTCGCCGGGCAGCCGGTCGCGATGCGCGAGCAGGGTGAGCCCGAGGACCGCGCCGGAGTCGGTGAGCATGTGACTGATCCGCCCCGCCGGGTAGTTCGGGTCGACCGGCACGAAGGCGGCACCGGCTTTGGCGACCGCGAGCATGGTCGCCACCGATTCCACCGAGCGCGGAATACCCAGGGCCACCAGGCTTTCCGGGCCGATGCCGTGCGCGATGAGCACCCGGGCCAGCCGGTTGGTCCAGCGGTCGAGGGCATCGTAGGTGACCACCGTGTCGCCCGCGCTGAGCGCGACGCCGTCGCGAGAGCGGGCGACCGCGGCGCCGAACACCACGGGCAGGGTGACCGGACGGTCGGCCCGGCTGCCGTGCACCGGGGCCAGCGCGGTCCACTCGACGGCGTCGAGCAGGGCCAGGTCGCCGACGGCGGTGTTCGGGTCGGCGGCCACCGCGGTGAGCAGCCGGACCAGCCGGTCGCCGAGCTTGCGCGCGGTGACCTCGTCGAACAGGTCGGCGGCGTAGTTCACCGACAGGGAGATGCCGTCACCGACCCGGTCGGCGGTCTGGGATTCCTGGAAGGTGAACTGCAGGTCGAACTTGGCGATGCCCGCGTCGGTATCGACCGCCTCGATCCGCAGGCCGGGCAGCTCCAGCATCCGGACCGGGGTGTTGCGCACCGAGAGCATCACCTGGAACAGCGGGTGATGTGCCTGCGAGCGCGCCGGATTGAGCACCTCGACGAGCCGTTCGAAGGGCAGGTCGGCGTGCGCGAAGGCGTCGAGGTCGCCGTCGCGGACGGTGCGCAGCAGGTCGACGAAGGCTTGGTCGTCGGCGACCTCGGTGCGCAGCACCAGGGTGTTGACGAACATGCCGATCATCGCGTCGAGCGCGGGGTGCCCGCGCCCGGCGCTGGCGGTGCCGACCGCGATGTCGTCGGTGCCGGTGACCCGGTGCAGCAGCACCGCCAGCGCGGCGTGCAGCACCATGAACATGCTGACGTTGTTGGCGGTGGCGATGCTGCGCAGCGCCCGGTGGGTGGCCGCGTCGACCGCGCAGTCCACGGTGCCGCCCCGGTAGGAGGGCACCGGCGGGCGCGAGCGGTCGGCGGGGACCGACAGCAGTTCGGGCAGGCCGTCGAGCACCCCGCGCCAGTGCGCGAGCTGCTTGCTGATCAGCGCGTCCGGGTCGTCCTCGGTGCCGAGCAGGTCACGCTGCCACAGCGTGTAGTCGGCGTACTGGATCTCGGGGATCTCCGCGCCCGCCGGTTCGCCCGCCCGGAGGGCCCGGTAGGCGGCAGCGACCTCGGCGGCGAGCGGTTCCAGTGACCAGCCGTCCATGGCGATGTGGTGCACGACCAGCACCAGCACGTGCTCCTTGGACCCGGCCACGGCCAGCTTGGCCCGGGCGGGCACCGGCAGCCCGGTGTGGTCGACGGTGATCAGCGCGGCCCGCATCGGGACCGAGGCCGCCAGGTCGAATCCCGGTGTGGCGAACCTCGTCACCGCGCTGTCGACCTCGTGCGGGGCGGCCGTGGCGTGGAACAACGTCACCGCGGCGACCTCGGGGTCGAGCACCAGCTGCTCGGGCTCCCCCGAGCTCTCCGGGAACACCGTGCGCAGCGTTTCGTGCCGTCGCTGCACCGTGTGCAAAGCCGCGATGAGCGCATCGAGGTCGACGGTGCCGTGCAGGCGCAGCACGACCGGGATGTTGTAGGCACCCGCCGACTGGCTCTCGCGGCCCGCACCGGCGTTGAACCGGTTGAGGAACCACAGCCGGTGCTGGGCCGCCGACAGCGGGATCCGCTCGGGCCGGATCGCGCGCACCAGTTCGGGCCGGTTGTCGTCCCCGGACGGGCCGGAATCGATCAGCGCGGCCAGTTCCGCGACGGTCGGCGCGGCGAACACGGTGCGCACCTCCAGTCGCACATTGCTGGCCGCGGCCAGCCGGGCCACCAGCTGGGTGGCCAGCAGCGAATTGCCGCCGACGTCGAAGAAGCTGTCGGTGGCCGACACCTCGGACGCGCCGACCAGCTCGCCGATCACCCGGGCGACCAGGCGCTCGGACTCGGTGCGCGGTGCCCGGCCCGCGACGGTGGTGAACTCCGGCTCGGGCAGGGCGCCGCGATCCAGCTTGCCGACCGGAGTCAGCGGCACCCGGTCCAGCAGGGTCAGCGAGGCGGGCACCATGTGCCCGGCCAGGTGGGCGACCGCGTGGTTGCGCACCTCCGCCAGGGTGGCCGGGTCGGTGTCCTCGGACAGCTGCACCCAGGCCACGATCCGGTCGTCACCGGCGATCGTGCGCACCTCGGTGTGGGCGAAACGGACCTCGGGGTGACTGCCGAGCACGGCGCTGATCTCGCCGAGTTCGATGCGGAAGCCGCGCACCTTCACCTGGTGGTCGCTGCGGCCGAGGTAGTCCAGCTCGCCCGCGGGCGTCCAGCGGACCACGTCACCGGTGCGGTACATCCGGCTGCCCGCCGGGCCGAACGGATCGGCCACGAAACGTCCGGCCGTCAGGCCCAGGCGCCGGTGGTAGCCCTGCGCGATCCCGGCGCCGCCGATGTAGAGCTCGCCGGGCACGCCGACCACGACCGGGCGCAGCCGCTCGTCGAGAACCAGCGCGCGCGAGCCGCGCACCGGCGTACCGATGGTGACCGGAACCCCCACGCGCAGTTCGGACATGGCCGCGATAACGGTGAACTCGGTGGGCCCGTAGGCGTTGACGAACCGCCGCCCCGGCGCCCAGTTCGCCACCAGGTCCGGCGGCACCGCCTCACCACCGGCCATCAGCCCGCGCAGGTGTGGCAGCGGCCAGCGCTCGGCGTCGATCGAGGCCAGCACGGCCGGGGTGAGGAAGGTGTGCGTCACGTGCTCGCGGTCGAGCAGCGCGCCGAGTTCGTCGCCGCCGTAGATGTCGATCGGGCCGATCACCATCTCGGCGCCGGAGTAGACCGCCAGCAGCATGTCCAGCACCGAGACATCGAAGCTGGGGGTGGAGAAGAAGAACGTCTTGGAGAAGCGGTCCAGGCCCATCCGCTCGCGCAGGTCCAGTGCCAGGCTGACCAGCCCGCTGTGGGTGACGGTGACGCCCTTGGGCAGACCGGTGGAGCCGGAGGTGTAGATCTGATACGCCAGATCGGCCGGGCGGACCGGGCGGACCCGGTCGGCGTCGGTGATCGGCGCGCCGGAGTACCCGGCCAGCTCGGCGTGCAGGGTGTCGTCGTCCATCAGCAGCCACTGGGTCTCCAGCGGCCCGGCGGCCTCGCGCAGCGCGTCGGCGTCGGCGCTGCTGGTGAGGACCGCGCGGGCACCGGAGTCGGTGAGCATGTGCCGGACCCGGTCGGCCGGGTAGCGCGGGTCGACGGGCACGAACGCGGCACCGCTGGAGGCGACACCGAAGATCGCCAGCGCGCAGTCCAGTGACCGGGTGAGCCCGACCGCGACCCGGTCACCGGTCCCGATGCCGCGCGCGATGAGCGCCCGGCCGAGCCGGTGCGCCCGGTGGGCGACCTCGGCGTAGTCGAGCTCGCCGATCTCCCCCGCGACGCTGCCGCCCGCGAACCAGCGCAGCGCGGGCCGGTCCGGGAACAGGGTGGCGGCGCGTTCGACGATGTCGGACAGCACCACCGGGGTCACCATGGCCGGGCCCTGGGCGGGCACCAAGGTGCGGTGTTCGGTGACCGTCAGCGGGTCGAGATCGCGGACCAGCTGCCGGGGGTCGGCGGTGATCTGGGTGAGGATCCGCACGAACCGCTCGGCCAGCGTCGCGATCGTCGTCTCGTCGAAAAGCTCTGCGGCGTAGACGAATTCGTAGCGCTGTCCGTCGGCGTCGCCGGGCGCGACCCGCAGTTCCAGGTCGAACTTGGCGCGGGCGATGTCGAGTTCCTCGGCACTGAGGTGCAGGCCGGGCAGTTCCAGTTCCGGGGTCCGGTCGTCCTGCATGCTCAGCGCGACCTGGAACAGCGGGTGCCGGTTGCTCGCCCGGCTGTCGCGGCCGAGCGCGTCGACGACCCGTTCGAACGGCAGGTCGGCGTGGGCCAGGGCGGCCAGTTCGGTGTCGCGGTCGGCGTGCAGCAGTTCCACGAAGCTGTGGTCGGGATCGACGTCGGAGCGCAGCACGAGCGTGTTGACGAACATGCCGACCAGCTCGTCGAGCTGGACGTCGGTGCGGCCCGCGACCGGGGTGCCGATCGGGATGTCGCGCCCGCCGGTGACCCCGCGCAGCAGCACCGCCAGCGCCGAGCGCACCACCATGAACAGGCTGACGCCGGTCTGCGCGGCCAGCTCGGCCATGGCCTCCTGCAGCCGCGCCGGGACCGCGCAGCGCACCGTGCCCGCCTCGCCGACCGGTTCGGCCGGGCGCGGCCGGTCGAACGGCAGCGGCAGCTCGTCGGGCAGTTCGGCCAGCGCCGCGCGCCAGTACGCCACCTGGGTGGCGGCGATGCTCTCCGGATCGTCCTCGGCGCCGAGCACGGCCCGCTGCCAGAGGCTGAAGTCCGCGTACTGCACCGGCAGCGGTTCGCGCAGCGGGGCGGCGCCCGCCGTCCGGGCCACGTAGGCCACCGCCAGGTCGCGGGTGAGCGGGCCGAGCGACCAGCCGTCGGCGGCGATGTGGTGCACGACCACGCCGAGCAGGTGTTCGCCTACGGCGGTGCGCTGCAACGAGATCCGCAGCGGGGTCTGGCGGGTGAGGTCGAAGCCGGTGCGCGCCAGTGCGGTGAGTGCCGCTCGCGCGCCCGCGGCGTCGGTGTCGACCGGTTCCACGGTGGGCACCGCCTGGGCCAGCGGCAGGACCACCTGCTGGGCGCCGGAGAGGTCCTCGGGGAAGACGGTGCGCAGCACCTCGTGCCGGGCCACCAGGTCGGTGAGGGCGGCGCGCAGGGCGGCGATGTCCAGATCTCCGCCGATTCGCAAGACGAACGCGATGTTGTAGGCGCTGGATTCGGGGGACAATCGGTTCAGGAACCACAGCCGCTGCTGCGGCAGCGACAGTGGTATGCGTCCCGGGCGCGGGGTGTGTACCGCCAGCGCCACCCGCTGCGTCCGGGGCGCTTCCGCGATCAGTCCGGCGATCCCCGCCACGGTCGGCGCGTCGAAGATCTGCCGCACCGGCAGGTCCACCTCGAAGTCCGCGTGCAGCGCCGCCGCCAGCCGGGTGGCCAGCAGCGAGTTGCCGCCGATGTCGAAGAAGCTGTCCTCGGCGCCGGGGACCGGGCGGCCCAGGATCTCGGTGAACACCGCGGCGACCCGCATCTCCAGGTGGGTGCGCGGTGCGCGGGAGCCCGCGGTGGCGGCGAATTCCGGGGTGGGCAGGGCCTTGCGGTCCAGTTTGCCCGCCGGGGTGACCGGCATCCGGTCCAGCACCGCCAGGGCGGCGGGCACCATGTAGCCGGGCAGCCTGCCGCGCGCGGTGTCGAGGACGGCGGCCGGGTCGACCGGGCCGTCGACGGTGACGTAGGAGGCCAGCCGCTGCTGGCCCTGCTCGTCGACGTGCACCAGCGTCAGCGCCGAGCGCACGCCCGGGTGTTCGCGCAGCACGTGGTCGATCTCGCGCAGTTCCACGCGGAAGCCGCGGATCTTGATCTGGTCGTCGGCGCGGCCGAGGAACCGCAGGCGCCCGGCGGGATCGGAGACCACCAGGTCACCGGTGCGGTACATCCGCTCGCCCACCCGGCCGTGCGGGTTGGCCACGAAACGCTGCGCGGTGAGCGCGAGCTTGCCGAGGTAGCCGCGAGCCAGGCCGGGCCCGGAGACGTACAGCTCACCGGGCGTGCCCGGCGGCACCGGGTGCAGCCGCCCGTCGAGCACGAACAGCCGCATGCCGCGCACCGGTCCGCCGAGCGGCACCGGCTCCCCCGGCAGCACGGCCGCGCTGGCGGTGACCGCGACGGTCGCCTCCGAGGGGCCGTACATGTTGTGCATCCGGTACCGGCCCGCCCAGGTGGCGACCAGCTCGTCGGAGCACGCCTCGCCGCCGACGATCACGGTGCCCAGTTCGGGGAAGTCCCCGGCGGGCACGGTGGCCAGCGCGGCCGGGGTGATGAAGGCATGGGTGATGCGCTCCGAGCGCAGGAACGCGGCCAGTTCCGCGCCGCCGTAGAGGTCGGCGGGGGCCACCACGATGGTGGCACCGGCGGCGAAGCCGAGCAGCAGTTCCAGCACCGAGGCGTCGAAGCTCGGCGAGGAGAAGTGCATGGTGCGCGAGGTGTCGCCCACCTTGAACAGCTGGGTCTGCTCGCTGGCCAGCGAGGCGATGCCCGCGTGGGTGACGACGACCGCCTTGGGGGTGCCGGTCGAGCCCGAGGTGTAGATGAGATACGCGGGCTGACCGGGCCGCATCGGCAGCCTGCGGTCGGCGTCGGTGACCGGACCGGCCGCCCGGCTCGCGCAGTCGGCCTCGAAGTCGGCGGTGCCGAAGACCAGCCACTCCGGGGCGCGGCGATGCTTGCCGGTGGTGGTGGGCAGGGCGGCGAGGTGCTCGGGCAGGGTGAGCCCGAGCACCGCGCCGGAGTCGCCGATCATGTGCGCGATGCGCTCGGCCGGGTAGGCCGGATCGACGGGAACATAGGCCGCACCGGTCTTGGCGACCGCCCAGACGGCGACGATCGATTCCAGACTGCGCGGCAGGGCGACCGCGACGACCGACTCGGGACCGGCGCCGTGCGCGATCAGGCTGCGCGCCAGCCGGTTCGAGCGTTCGTCGAGCTCGCGGTAGGTGGTGTCGAAGCCGAGGTAGCGCACGGCGACCGCGTCGGCCAGGCGCTGGGCGGTGTCGCAGAAGAGCCGCGCGAGGGTCCCCGCGGGCTCGGCGGGGGCACCGGCGATGGGCACCAGCCGGGCGATCTCCTTGCGGTCGAGCAGGTCGAGATCGCCGGTCGGGGTGGTCGGTGCGGCGATCACGGCGGTGAGCAGCGCGGTGAAGCGGCGGGCGATCGCCTCGACCGTGGCGCGGTCGAAGACGTCGGTGGCGAAGCCGAATTCGGCTTCGAGGGGCCCGTCGTCGTGGTTGTCGCGCACCTCGAGCTGCAGGTCGAACTTGGCCACGCCGGTCTCCAGCGGGACGAGTTCGGCGGCCACGCCGGGCAGTTCGATCCGCAGTTCCGGGGTGCGGTCGTAGGACAGCATCACCTGGAACAGCGGGTGCCGGGTGGTGGAGCGCTCCGGGTTCACCAGTTCGACCAGCCGCTCGAACGGCACGTCGGGGTTGGCGAAGGCGTCCAGGTCGGTGTCGCGGACCTGGGCCAGCATGCGATCGAAGCCCGCGGCCGGGTCGACCTCGGTGCGCAGCACCAGGGTGTTGACGAACATGCCGACCAGCTCGTCGAGCGCCGGATCGGAGCGGCCCGCGATCGGCGTGCCGACGGTGATGTCGGTGCTGCCGCACAGCCGCGCCAGCAGGGTGGCCAGCGCGGCGTGCAGCACCATGAACATGCTGACCCCGTGTGCGGTGGCGAGCTCGCCTGCCGCGCGCCGGATCTCGGCATCGATGGTGAAGGCCACGGTGTCGCCGCCGGTGTCGCGCTGCAGCGGCCGCGGGCGGTCCAGCGGGAGGTCCAGCTGATCGGGCAGCCCCGCGAGGGCCTGGCGCCAGTGGCCGAGTTGCTTGCCCAGCGGCGCCTCGGGATCGGTTTCGGCGCCGAGCAGTTCGCGCTGCCACAGCGCGAAATCGGCGTACTGCACGGGCAGCGGCGTCCACTGCGGTGCCGCGCCACCGGCGCGCGCGCTCACCGCCACCATGAGGTCGCGGGCGAGCGGGGCGACCGACCAGCCGTCACCGCTGATGTGGTGCAGCACCACCAGCAGCAGGTGATCGTCGGCGCCGACCCGGTACAGGGCTACCCGCAGGGGGGTCTCGGCGCGCAGGTCGAAGCCGCGACCGGCGACCTCGGCGGCGAGTGTGGGCACGTCGGCGGCGATGGCGTCGATCGGCTCGAGCTCGAGGTGCGTGGCGGGCTGGATCAGCTGGTAGGGCCCCTCGGGGCCCTCGGGGAAACTGGTGCGCAGGCTTTCGTGCCGCTCCAGCACGTCGCGCAGACCGGCGCGCAGGGCGCCGAGATCCAGCGGGCCGGTCAGCCGCAGGGCCAGCGGCATGTTGTAGGCGGCGGCGTGTTCGGCGAAGCGGTTGAGGATCCACAGCCGCTGCTGGGCCAGCGAGAGCGGGACGCGCTCGGGCCGGTGCACCGGAACCAGTTTGGGCGTGGAGGTTTCGGGCCGGTGGGTGCCGATGTAGGCGGCCAGGGTGGCGATGGTGGACGCCTCGAACAGGTTGCGGATGGTGAGGTTGGCGTCGAGGGTGGTGTTGATCCGGGCCACCGCGCGCGCGGCGATCAGCGAGTTGCCGCCGAGGTCGAAGAAGCTGTCCTCCACCCCGATCGTGGTGCCGTCCAGCGCGAGGACCTCGGTGAAGATCTCGGCCAGCGCGCATTCCAGTTCGGTCTGCGGCGCGGCGGCCCCGGTGGTGAGCCGCACCCCGGACGCGGGGGCGGGCAGGGCCTTGCGGTCGACCTTGCCGTTGGCGCTCAGCGGCAGTTCGTCGAGCACCACCAGCGCGGAGGGCACCATGTAGGACGGCAGGCCCCGGCGCAGCCCGGACAGCAGCGCGGTGACGTCGGGCGCGGGTGCGTCGGCGGCGGCGACCACATAGCCGACCAGTTCGTCCTCGCCGGTGCGGCCCGCCCTGGCCACGCAGACCGCGCGGGCGATGCCCTCCTGGGCGAGCAGCGCGGACTCGATCTCGCCGAGCTCGATGCGCAGGCCGCGGATCTTGACCTGGAAGTCGGTGCGCCCCAGGTATTCCAGCACGCCGGTCTCGACCTGCCATCGAGCCAGGTCGCCGGTGCGGTACATCCGGGTGCCGGGGGTGTACGGGTTGGCCACGAACCGGTCGGCGGTGAGATCGGGGCGGCCGAGGTAGCCGCGGGCCAGCTGCACCCCGGCCAGGTACAGCTCACCCACCACGCCGGGCGGCACCGGCCGCAGGTGCGTGTCGAGCACATAGGTCTGGGTGTTCCAGACCGGCGAGCCGATCGGCACCGTGGTCGCCTCGGCCGGGCACGGCCAGTAGGTGACGTCGACGGCGGCCTCGGTGGGCCCGTAGAGGTTGTGCAGCTCCGGCCCACCGTCGGGGCCGTGCAGCGCGGCGTGGAAATCGGCGACGGTGGCACCGGGCAGCGCCTCGCCGCTGCAGAACACCCGCCGCAGCCCGGCCCCGCCGCGCACCCGCGGATCGGTGACGAACAGCGACAGCATCGAGGGCACGAAATGTGCCGTGGTGACGGACTTCTCGGTGATGATGCGGGCCAGGTACGCGGGATCGCGGTGCCCGTCGGGTGCGGCGACGACGAGCCGGGCGCCGACCTGCAACGGCCAGAAGAACTCCCAGACCGACACGTCGAAGGTGGCCGGGGTCTTCTGCAGCACCGCGTCGGTGTGATCGAGGGTGTACTCGGCCTGCATCCAGCGCAGCCGGTTCACGATGGCGGCGTGGGTGATGCCGACGCCCTTGGGTTTTCCGGTGGAGCCGGAGGTGAACAGGACGTAGGCGAGCTGGTCGGCGCGCAGCGGCGCGGGCCGCTCGGCGTCGGTGATCGGCGCGATGCGGTGGCCGGTGACATCGAGGGTGTCGAGGTCCAGGCGCTCGGTCCCGGCGGGCAGCCGCACGCCGTCGCGGGCGGCGGTCAGCACGAACACCGGCCGCGCCTGGGTGACGACGGCGTCGATCCGGTCGACCGGGTGTTCGGGGTCCAGCGGGAGGTAGGCGGCACCGGTGGCCAGCACCGCGTACATGCCGATGACCATCTCGATGCTGCGGTGCAGGCACAATCCGACGGTGGTCTCGGGCCCGGCGCCGCGCGCGAGGAGTTCGCGCGCCAGCTGGTTGACCCGGTCGCCGAGCTCGGTGTAGCCGATGGCGCGGTCACCGAATTCGAGCGCGACGGCGTGCGGGCTGCGGCGCACCTGGTCCTCGAACAGCGAGACCAGGGTGGCCGGGGGCACCGGCATCTCGGTGGCGTTCCAGGTGCGCAGCACGGTGGTCCGCTCGGCGGCGGTGATCGCGGTCAGCGCGTGGGCCGGGGTGCTCGGGTCGGCGGCCAGGAAGCGGGCCAGGAAGTCCAGGTAACGGCCGTGGTGCGCGGCGACCTCGGTCTCCCCGTAGAGCTTGGGGTTGGCCTCGAAGTCGAGCTGGATGCGGCCGCCGTCGCCGTTGTAGATATTGATCGACAGGTCCTCGACCGGGCCGGTGGCCAGCACGTGCAACTGCCCGGCCATCTCGTCGAACTTCAGCTCGTCGTGGAAGAGCATGATGTTGACCATCGGCCCGAAGAACCCGCGCGCGTCGCGCGAGTACCCGCAGTCGCGGCGGATGTCGTCGGAGCGGTAGCGCTGATGACGCAGCGCGCCGGTGATCTGCAGTTCGGTCTGGCGCACCACGTCGGCGACGGTGGTGTGCGCGTCGAAACGCACCCGCAGCGGCACCACATTCGACACCACACCGGCCGAGCGGCGCAGCGCGACGGTGGTGCGCGCCGAGACCGGCAGGCTCAGCACCACATCCGGGTCCCCGGTGACCGAGCGGACGTAGGCGGCCAGCGCGGCGACGATGAGCGCGGAGTTGGCCGAACTGTGCGTGGCGATCGCGTCGGTGAGCAGGGTGTCGACCTCGGGGGCCAGCACGGCGGTCGCGCGGTGCCTGCCCGGGTCGTGGGTGTCGCCCGCGGCGGTCACCGAGGACAGCGTCATCGGCTCGCCGACCCCGGCGAGCTGTTCCATCCAGTATTCCCGGTCGGCGCGGAAGCGGCTGGACTCGCGGTAGCGGGACTCGTCGGCGTAGAGATCCACCAGCGCGGCGGCGCGGGAGACCGACGGCTCGCGCTGTTCGCCGACGGCGGTGTAGATCTCGGCGGTGCGGGTGAGCGCGTTCATCGCACCGTAACCGTCGATCACGATGTGGTGACCGCGTTCGTACCAGAACCAGTCCTCGTCACCGATCCGCAATACGACATTGATGGTGAGCGGTTCGCGCTCCATATCGATGGGGGTGCTGGCGTGATCGTTCATCCAGCGCAGTGCGGCGGCCCGGGGGTCGGGTTCGCCGCGAAGGTCGATCCGAGCCCAGCCGGGCCGCCAGGTGGGGTCCACCCGCTGGTGGGGCACCCCGTCGACCTCGAGTAGGCGCACGTGTCCCACCTGGGATTCGGCGCCGTAGCGCTCCACCGCGTAGAGCAGCCTGCCGACGTCGAGAGCACCATGCAGTTCGACGTAGTGGGCGATGGTGAGCGGGATGTCGGGCCTGATCCGTTGCGCGTACCAGAGCGCCGTCTGGCCGGGTGAGAGGGCGAACGGTTGGCCGACATCCCCGTCGGTGACGCATGAGCTGACGCGGTCGGTGGCCACTGAACTCATCAAGCACTCCGTTCTGCCTTGTCTCACGACTCCCCGAGCAGCGCCCGGGCACGAGAAGGCCCAGGGCGTGGCTTTTCCACGCCCATGATTCGGAGTACTCCGGCAGCCGGATGGCTACCGAGGTGGATTTATTTCGAGCTCAATGGATTACACCCCTACAGCGGCGACTTTCGCCCGCTTCCCCCGGGTTGAAACAAACCGCTTATTCAGAATTGTCCGAACTCCGCGCATCCTGCGTCGGATTCACTCGGCGGCGCCGGAAAAACACCAGCCCGACGCCGATCGCGCACAGGATAACGGACACCAGTTCCGGGGCTGGGCCGATTCGCGAAGCGATTGTCGACGTGTCGCGCAACGGTAGGCTCGCCACCAGAGCGGCCGGGACCACCTGCGCGCTCTGCTGGGCGAGCGCGCCGTCGGCGGTGATGATCGCGCTGACGCCGGTGGTCGCCGCGACCACCAGGGCCCGGCCGTGTTCCACCGCGCGTACCCGCGACATCGCCAGTTGCTGGTAGGTCATTTCGCTCTCGCCGAAGGTGGCGTTGTTGGTCGGCACTGTCAGCAGTTGCGCGCCCGATGCCAGAGATTCCCGAAATGCCCGATCGAAGGCGACTTCGTAGCAGGTCGCCACGCCGATCGGAATCCCGGCGGCCGTGACCGTTCCGTCACCTGTTCCCGGAACGAAATATCCGGCGCGGTCGGCATAGGAAGAGAACAAACGGAAGAAACCTCGCATCGGCAGGTATTCGCCGAAGGGCTGGATGATCTTCTTGTCGTGCCGCTCCCCCGGTCCGTCGGCACCGTTCCAGACGATCACCGAGTTGGTGGTGGTGCGGTCGCCGTTCACCAGGACCGAGCCCACCAGGATCGGCGCGCCGATCCTGGTCGATGCGCGGGTGATCAGGGCGGCGGCGTCGGCATTGCGCAGCGGGTCGATATCGGAGGAGTTCTCCGGCCAGATCACGACGTCGGGGCGCGGGGCGCGGCCCTCGGCGACGTCGTCGGCGAGTTCCTCGGTGCGGCGGACGTGATTGTCGAGGACAGCGCGGCGCTGGGCGTTGAAGTCCAGGCCCAGGCGCGGCACACTGCCCTGGATGGCCGCCACCGTGATCGACCGGTGGCCCGCGTCCGGGGCGGGCAGCGTCGGCCGGAGGATCGCTCCGGCGAGCGGCATGACGGACACGGCCACCAGCGCCGTGGCGAATCCGCGGCGTACCGCGCGGTCGGCGGTGCGCGGCGCCGGGGTGCGCAGCCAGGCCCGTACACGCAGGGCCAGCGCGGCCAGCCCGGTGCCGGTCAAGGCGACGGCGAAGCCGATCAGGGGTGCGCCACCGTAGGCGGCCAGCGGCAGGTACCAACCGTCGGCCTGGCCGAAAGCGATGCGCCCCCACGGGAATCCGCCGAACGGAAAGTTCGATCTGGCCCATTCGGCGGTGGTCCAGGCCAGCGCGAGCCAGACCGGCCAGCCGGGCAGCGCGCTCAGCCACCGCGCCAGCACCCCCCACAGCCCGAAGAACACCGCACAGGCTGTGGACAGCGCCAGCCACGGCACCGGTCCCACATAGATGCCGGTCCACGGCAGCAGCGGCAGGAAGAACGCCAGTCCGCCGAGCATTCCGTACCCGAAGCCACCACGCGGCTTCCCGGGCCCGCGCACCGCCAGGGTGAGCAGGGCGACGGCGACCGGCGCCAGGAACCACCACGGCCGCGGCGGGAAGCTGCCGTACAGCAGCAGCCCACCCAGCACGGCGGCGAGCATGCGGAGCAGCAGCGCCTGACCCCATCGGCCGTCCGCCGGTGCGGTGGACCGGGCGTCCGAGCGCACCGCGTCGGCCGCTTCGCTGTCGGGCTCGCCCGGTGTACCCGGCGCGGGGTCGCGACGGTGGCCGGTGGCGGGGTCGATCATGGTGTGGGGCTCCGTGATTCGCGAGGTCGGCCGGTCAGGCGGAGTAGATCGTGGTGCCGTGGTGGACCGTGCGCAGGCAGGTGGGCAGGGGGGCGCCGGGCTCGAGCGAGGGCAGGCCGGGCACGCGGGAGCGCGGGTCGGTGGACCAGCGCTGGACGGTGTCGGCGGCCGCGGCGACGACGAGGTCACCGGCGTCCCAGACCGCGTAGGAGGCGGGCGCGCCGGGCGTGAGGGTGCCCGCCACGCCGTCGCGGACGCCACCGGCGCGCCAGGCCCCACGGGTGGCGGCGGCGAACGCGGCACGTGGTGAGAGTCCGTGTCCCGGGGTGCGGTGGTGCGCGGCGGCGCGGATCTGCTCCCAGGGATTCATCACTGTGACGGGAGCGTCCGACCCGATGGCGAGGGAGATGCCCGCGGCGGCCATGGCGGCGAAGGGATTCAGGCCCGCGGCGCGTTCGGCGCCGAGGCGGGTGGCGTACATGCCGTCCGGTCCGCCCCAGGTGGCGTCGAAGGCCGGTTGGACCGACGCGATCGCGCCGACGGCGGCGAGCTGCGCGATCCCGGCCGCGTCGATCATCTCGGCGTGCTCGACCCGGTGCCCGCGCGCGGCGACCGCCGGTCCGCCGAGTTCGGCGGCGACGCGGGCGAATCCGGCGACCACGGTGTCCAGGGCGGCGTCGCCGATGGCGTGGAAGCCCGCCTGGATCCCGGCCTCGGTGCAGGCCAGCAGGTGCGCGGTGACGGCGTCGGCATCGAGGAAGCTCTTGCCGCAGCCCGCCGCGTCGGCGTAGTTCTCGCGCAGCAGGGCGGTGTGCGAGCCGAGCGAGCCGTCGACGAACAGGTCGCCACCGAGGGCGTGCACGCCGAGGTCGGCGACCAGCGCGCGGGCTTCCTCGACGGTGCGCACGGCCTCGCCCCAGTAGGCGCGCACCTGCACGCCGTGGTCGAAGGCGAGCAGTTCGCGCACGTCGTCGCGGCCGGAGATGTCGGGTCCGGCGCATTCGTGCACCGCGACGATGCCGTGCGCGGCGGCCGCGTCCAGGGCGGCGGCGCGAGCCGAATCACGCTGGGCGCGACCCAGTTCGGCGAGCGCGACGGCACGCACGCGATGGTGCGCGTCGGCGCGGACGGGCTCGCCGCGGGTGAAGCCCTCACCGAGCGGTCCGGCCGCGTCCAGCAGCGCCGAGGAGGCGACCGCCGAGTGCGCGTCGACCCGCGCGAGATAGACCAGTCTGCCGGGGCCCGCCGCGTCGTCGAGTTCGGCGACGGTGGGTGGCCTGCCCTCCGGCCAGGTGGTGTCGTCCCAGCCCTCGCCGATGAGCACGCCGTCGGGGTGCGCCTGGGCGTGGGTCCGCACGGCGGCGAGCAGGTCGGCCAGCGAGGCCGTGGCGCCGAGGTCGAGTCCGGTCAGCTGCAGGCCGAGCGCGGTCACGTGCACGTGCGGGTCGACGAAGGCGGGCGCCACGAAGGCGCCGCCGAGGTCGACGATCTCCGCGTCGGGGTGCAGGGCGCGGCCGGGCGCTTCGGCGCCGAGCCAGACCACGGTGCCGTCGGTGACCGCCATGGCGGTCGCGTCCGGGGAGCTGGAACTGTAGAAACGACCGCCGATCAGCAACTGGGTACTCACGGTCACCCAGTCTGCCGTATCGGCGATTCGTCAGGTCGGCAGGGACAGCAGGGCGTGGACGTCGCCCTGGCGCAACCCGGCGGGGGTGTGCCCGCCCGCCTCGGCGGCGATGAGTTCCAGTCGCCAGGCGGCGACGGTGAAATCCGACAGGGACTGTCCGGCGGCGGTGCTCGCTTTGCGCACCGCGTCGGCCAGTTGCTCGCTCACCGTGATGGTGATCTGCTCGGTGGCCATCCGGACACTGTAGACCCTCCCGCGCCCGAAGGCGGCATCGCCGGGATCAGGCGGAGCCGAGTGCCCTTGGGCCGCTGGTGTGTCCGTCGTCGTACCACTGCCCGACGACCACGCCGTCGACCACATCACCGCTGTCGGCGTCGA
Source organism: Nocardia sp. SSK8 (assembly GCF_037034205.1). Taxonomy (NCBI): domain Bacteria; kingdom Bacillati; phylum Actinomycetota; class Actinomycetes; order Mycobacteriales; family Nocardiaceae; genus Nocardia; species Nocardia sp. SSK8. The sequence goes on along the minus strand of NZ_JBAGKD010000008.1, from coordinate 109,733 downwards.
CGACCATGCCCCGGTACCGCGAGGGCGCGAAGGACGGCAGCGGCCCGAAGCGGCGGGTGCCGAGCTTCTCCAGGACCGGGCGCAGCAGCGCGCGGGTGGGCGGGAACAGCGCGAGCAACCCGACCAGACCGGTGACCAGGCCGGGCACGAACAGCAGCACCGAACCGGTGGCGACGAGCAGCCCGTCGGCGACCGCGCTCTCCGCGGTGACCTCCCCGCGCGCGGCGCGGCGGAACCGCTCGAAGACCCGCCTGCCCTGGGCACCCAGCAGCAGCAGACCCACGCCGGACACGGCCACCAGCACGAGCAGCGCCCAACCGACACCGATCAGCTGGGCGAGACCGATCAGGGCGGCGATCTCGACGACGAGGTAGAGCACGAACAGCAGGGCGGTCATGGCGATCCTTTCGGACGATCTCCCCCTACAACGCACGAGCGGCCGATTTTTCTCCCGGCCCGCTCAGCCACCCGGCCGGACCAGGCCCGTCTCGTAGGCCAGCACCACCGCCTGCACCCGGTCACGCAGCCCGAGTTTGGTCAGTACCCGGCCCACATGGGTCTTGACCGTGGCCTCGGACAGGAACAGCGCGGCGGCGATCTCGGCATTGGACCGCCCGGCCGCGATCTGCTCGAGCACCTCGCGTTCGCGGGCGGTGAGCACGTCGAGCACGCCGGGGTCGCGCAGACCGGCGGGGTCGTCGGCGACGAGGCGGTCGAGCAGGCGCTTGGTGACCTTGGGCGAGACGACCGCGTCCCCGGCGGCCACGCTGCGGATCGCCGAGATCAGGTCCTCGGGCGGGGTGTCCTTCAGCAGGAATCCGCTGGCTCCGGCGCGCAGCGCGCCCAGGGCGTGTTCGTCGAGGTCGAAGGTGGTCATGACGAGCACCCGGACGCCGTCGCCCGCGGCGACGATCCGGCCGGTGGCGGTGACGCCGTCGACGACCGGCATGCGCACGTCCATGAGCACCACGTCCGGGCGCAGCTCCCCCGCGCGGCGTACCGCTTCGTCGCCGTTGGCCGCCTCCCCGATCACCTCGATGTCTGGGTGGGCGCCCAGCACCATCTTCAGGCCCATCCGCATGAGTTCCTGATCGTCCACCACGAGCACGCTGATCGGCATTTCCCTACCCTAACGGCCGAGCCCTGCCCCAACGGCCCGGTCAGTCCTGGTCGGTCCGCAGTGGCAGACCGGCGCGGACCCGCCAGCGCCCGTCGTCGAGCCTGCCCGCCGAGAGGGTGCCGCCGAGCACCGCGACCCGCTCGCGCATGCCGACCAGGCCCATCCCGCCGCCGGGCGCCGTGCTCGGCCGCACCGGTACCCCGCCGCTGTCGGTGACCTCGACCACCACCTCGTCGTCGTGGCGATGCACCCGCACCACGGCCTTGGGGCTGGCCTCGGCGTGCCGCAGGGTGTTGGTGAGTGATTCCTGCACGATCCGGTGCACGCCCAGGCTGACTTCGGGCGCGATGTCGTCGAGTTCGCCCGCCAGTTCCAGGTCGACGGCCAGCCCGGCCTCGCGCATCATCTCGACCAGCTTGGCGATGCCCGCGCTGCCGTGCTGCGGGAGCAGTTCCGGGGCGTGCTCGGTGCGCAGCAGGGCGACCGTGCGGCGCAGTTCGCGCAGGGCGTCGCGGCCGGTCCCGGCGATGGTGGCCAGCGCGCGTTCGGCCACCTCGGGGTCCTGGCGCAGGGCGTACTTGGCGCCGTCGGCCTGCACGATGATCACGCTCACCGCGTGCGCGACGACATCGTGGAGTTCGCGGGCGATGCGGGTGCGTTCGGCGGCGACGGCCTCGTGGGCGCGACGTTCCTTGTCGTAGTCGGCCACGGCCAGCCGGGCGGCGACCTCGGCGTCGTAGGCGTGGCGGGCGCCGTTGAACTCCGCGAGCGTCCAGCACAGCGCGTAGATCACCCCGACCAGCGCGATGTCGCCGCCCTCGGGTTCGCGCAGCAACCACAGCGACAACCCGAGGTCGGTCGCGAGGCAGACCAGGTAGATCAGCCCGTCGCGCCTGCCGACGTAGGCGACCAGGGTGTAGAGCATCACCCCGAGCCCGATCAGCGCGACGTGCCCGGTGGTGTCGCCGCCGATCGCGGCGGTGACCAGCGTGCACAGGATCGACAGCACGAAGATCGAGGCCGCCATGGCCCGCGGGTAGACCCGGCGCAGGATCAGCGGCAGCGGCAGGACGGCGGAGAAGGCCAGGTAGACGGCCGGATGCGGCTCGTCGGCCACGCCGAGGGCATCGAGCACCATGAGGAAGATCGCGAGGTGGAGATCGGCGACGACGGGTCGGTCGCGGAGCCACAAGCTGAACCGGCGCACCGGCCCAGCCTAGGCCCGAGCTGGCTTTTCGCGCGTGATCTTGATTGCCTGGTCGGGTGCAACTGGGAGACTGGACGGTCCTGCTGGTGGCGGCGGCCGCGGCGGGCTGGGTGGACGCGGTGGTCGGTGGCGGCGGGCTGATCATCCTGCCGACGCTGTTCCTGGTGATGCCCGGCATCGCCCCGCAGACCGCGCTGGGCACGAACAAACTGGCCGCGCTCTCGGGCACCGCGACGGCGGTGGTCACCTTCGCCCGCCGGGTGCCGATGCAGTGGAAGGTCCTGGTCCCCGGTGCGGTGATCGCCGCGATCACCGCCGCCTGCGGTGCCGCGGCGGTCTCGCTGATCGACCGCGACCTGTTCATCCCGTTGGTCATGGTGGTGCTGGTGGGTGTGGCGGTGTTCGTGACCCTGCGGCCCTCGGTCGGCATGACGATGGCCACCCATCCGCCGACCCGGCGCCGGGTGATCCTGGTGGTCGCGCTGGCCGCGGGCCTGATCGGCCTCTACGACGGCCTGCTCGGGCCGGGCACCGGCACCTTCCTGATCATCACCTTCGCGACCCTGCTGGGCACCGAGTTCGTGCGGGCGGCGGCGATGGCGAAGGTGATCAACTGCGGGTCGAATGTGGGCGCGCTGGTGTTCCTCGGCGCGACCGGGCACATCCTGTGGGGGCTGGGCGCCGGGATGGCGGTGGCGAATGTGGCCGGGGCGCTGGTGGGGTCGCGGATGGCGCTGGCCCGGGGCGCGGGGTTCGTGCGGATCGTGCTGCTGGTCGTGGTGGTGGTGATGGTGGTGCGGCTGGGCTGGCAGCAGTTCGGTTAGCGGACCGGTTCGACCGGCGCCGCGGCGGTCAGCCAGGGTTGCAGCACCCGCGAGGTGGTCTCGTGGATCTTGCGGTGCAGGTGTTCACCGTCCTCGATGCTGGGCTGCTGGAACAGCACCGTCAGCGCGCCCGACACCGCGCCGACGACCGCGCCGACCAAGGCGGCGGCGCCGATCTCGTCGAGCTCGTGCGGGAAGGCGGCGTGCAGCTGACGGGCGATCTCGCGCTGGGCGATCAGCTGGGCGTGCGCGGCGCGCCCGCTCACCGACGGCACCGTGCGCGAGACCTGGGCGCGCAGGGCGGCGATGCGTGAGCTCAGATCGCCCGCGCGGTGTTCGCCGGGGTTGTCGCCCGCGGCCCGCAGCGCGCGCAGCAGGACCTCTACCGGCCGCTCGCCCGGGCGCCGGGTGGCGATGGCGGCCACCGCCGCGCGGACCCGGTCGTCGGGTTCCGGGAAGAGCAGTTCTTCCTTGCTGGCGAAGTAGTTGAAGAAGGTGCGGGTGCCGACCTCGGCCTCGGCCGCGATGTCGGCGACCGTGGTCTCCTCATAGCCGCCCGCCTCGAACAAGTCGACCGCGGCAAGCAGAATCGCACGGCGGGTTCGTTCCCTTTTTCGATCACGCAGGGCGGAAGGCGGCACGCGGGCACCCTACGTCATCGGCGCTGTTCCCGGCGGGAGGAGCGTGACCCCCGCGCGTCCGCGGCGGGGCTTGCCTGGCCCGGTTTTTCGCGCTCGGCGACGCGAAATCCGCACTGGCAGCGGACACGTTGGCGCGCACGGCGCCCGTGTGTCGGTGGCAGCGGCTAGCGTAGGTCCGGTGAGCGATACCACGACTTCCAGGGATGTGGACGAGGAGTTCCGCGCGCTCGGGCTCGGCACCCTCGCCGAGGCGGCGCTCTCGGCCGCGCGCGCGGCCGGCGCCGACCACGCGGATCTGCGCGTGCAACGTCTGGTGACGCAATCGATCCGGCTGCGCGACGGCCGGGTCGAGGCGGTCACCGACGCGACCGAGGTGGGGCTGGCGGTGCGCGTGATCGTCGAGGGCACCTGGGGTTTCGCCTCGCACGCCGCGCTCACCCCCGAGACCGCCGCCGAGGTGGCGCGGCGCGCGGTCACCGTGGCGCGCACGCTGCGCGCGCTGAATCGGGAACGTGTCGAACTCGCCGACGAACCGCGCTACGCCGACGTGTCCTGGGTGTCGGCCTACGACCTGGACCCGTTCGCGGTGCCGACGGCCGAGAAAGTGGCGTTGCTGCAGGACTATTCGGAGCGGCTGTCGAGCGCCGACGGGGTCGACCATGTGACGGCCTCGGTGCTGCAGGTCAAGGAGCAGAGCTTCTACGCCGACACCGCGGGCTCCTCGATCACCCAGCAGCGGGTGCGCCTGCATCCGCAACTGGAAGCGGTCACCGTGGATTCGGCGGCCGGGGTGTTCGAGACCATGCGCACCCTCGCCGCGCCCGCGGGCCGCGGCTGGGAGTACGTCACCGGGGCCGACGGAACCTGGGACTGGACGGGCGAACTCGCGCGGATCCCGGAGTGGCTGGCCGAGAAGGTGAAGGCGCCCAGTGTCGTCGCGGGTCCCACCGATCTGGTGATCGATCCGACGAACCTGTGGCTCACGATCCACGAATCCATCGGTCACGCCACCGAATACGATCGCGCCATCGGCTACGAGTCCGCCTACGCGGGCACGTCTTTCGCCACTCCCGACCAGCTGGGCACCTTGCGGTACGGGACACCGATCATGCAGGTCACCGGGGATCGCACCCAGGTCAACGGGCTGGCCACGGTCGGCTGGGACGACGAGGGCGTGGCCGGGCAGCGCTGGGATCTGGTGCGCGACGGGGTCCTGGTCGGTTATCAGCTCGACCGGGTCTTCGCTCCGCGGCTCGGTCTGGAGCGGTCCAACGGCTGCTCCTACGCCGACTCCCCGCACCACGTGCCGATCCAGCGGATGGCGAATGTGTCGCTGCAGCCCGATCCGGTGCGCGACACCACCACCGCCGAACTCATCTCCCGGGTCGAGGACGGGATCTATATCGTCGGCGACAAGTCGTGGTCGATCGATATGCAGCGCTACAACTTCCAGTTCACCGGGCAGCGGTTCTTCCGGATCCGTCACGGGGAGCTGGCCGGTCAGCTGCGCGATGTCGCCTACCAGGCCACGACCACCGATTTCTGGGGGTCGATGGAGGCGGTGGGCGGGCCGGGCACCTGGCAGCTCGGCGGGGCGTTCAACTGCGGTAAAGCGCAGCCGGGGCAGGTAGCGGCGGTCAGTCACGGCTGCCCGTCGGTGCTGGTGCGCGGGGTCAGTATTCTCAACACCCGGACGGAGGGCGGACAGTGACCGGAGCGGGTGTGTTCCCGGCGGGCGCCGTGGTCGAGCGGGCGCTGGCGGCGTCGAAGGCCGACGAGGCGATCGTGATCGTCACCGACGCGCACGAGGCCTCGCTGCGCTGGGCGGGCAATTCGATGACCACCAACGGTTCCTCGGTCTCCCGGGACTGGGCGGTGATCTCCGTGCTGCGCGACGGCCCGAACTCCGCGCGGGTGGGCAGCATCAGCTCCACCAGTGTGGATCCGGACGAGATCGAGGCGGTGGTGCGCGCGAGCGAGGAGGCGGCCCGCGCGGCGACGCCGTCCCGCGACGCCATGCCGCTGCTCGAGCCCACCGACGACGACACCGCCACCTGGGATCATGCGCCCGGCGCCACCGAGATCGACGTGTTCACCGCGCTGGCCCGCGATCTGTCGACCGGGTTCGACGGCACCGACCGGCTCTACGGTTTCGCCCACCATCAGGTGCACACCACCTGGCTGGGTACCTCCACCGGCGTCCGCCGCCGGTTCCGCCAGCCGACCGGCTCGGTGGAGATCAATGGAAAGCGCGGCGCGGGCGCGGATCTGGCGAGCGCGTGGGTGGGGGTCGGCACCGCCGATTTCACCGATGTCGACACTCCCGGCCTGCTCGCCGAGCTCTCGCGCCGCCTGGACTGGGCGGGGCGCCGGGTGGAGCTGCCCGCCGGGCGCTACGAGACCTTGCTGCCGCCCTCGGCGGTGGCCGATCTGATGATCTATCTGGCCTGGTCGATGGAGGGCCGTGGCGCGCACGAAGGGCACACCGCCTTCGCCCGGGCCGGGGGCACCCGGATCGGCGAGCGGCTCACCGATATCCCGCTGACGTTGTTCTCCGATCCCGGTGCGAACGGTCTGGAGTACCGGCCGTTCGTGGCGACGCCGTCGTCGTCGGAGTCGCTGTCGGTGTTCGACAACGGGTTGTCCGCGCAGCGGGTGGACTGGATCGGCTCCGGGGTGATCGAGTCGCTGGTGTATCCGCGGGCCACCGCCGCCGAATTCGACGCTCCCGCCACGGTTCCCGGCGAGAACCTGCTGCTCACCGGCGGCAGCGACGCGTCACTGGACGACATGATCGCCCGCACCGAACGCGGCCTGCTGCTCACCTGCCTGTGGTACATCCGCGAGGTCGACCCGGCGACGCTGCTGCTGACCGGGCTCACCCGGGACGGCGTGTACCTGGTCGAGAACGGTGCGGTCACCGGGGCGGTGAACAACTTCCGCTTCAACGAGAGCCCCCTGGATCTGCTGCGCCGGGTCTCGGAGGCGGGCGCCACCCAGCTCACCCTGCCCCGGGAGTGGAAGGACTGGTTCAGCCGCGCCGCCATGCCGCCGCTGCGGATCCCGGACTTCCACATGTCCTCGGTGAGCCAGGCCACCTGAGTCACCGGCTCCACCGGGGCTCCAGCGGGCCGTGACAGCATGGTCGGGTGACTCGCATCCGGCTGTTCGCCACCGACCTCGACGGCACCCTGCTGCGCTCCGATCGCAGTATCTCGCCGCGCACCGCCGCCGCCATGGCCGCGGCGCAGCGGGCCGGGATCGAGGTCGTGTGGGCGACGGCGCGGGCGCGGCACTCCGTGCACGAATTCGCGCTGTCGTGCGGATTCCGCGGAAAGGTGGTGTGCGCCAACGGTGCCGTGCTGCTCGATCTCGCCACCGGTGCGCCCGAGATCATCGACACCGTCTCGATCGACGCCGAGTCCGCGGTGGCCGCGATGACCCGCATCCGCACCTTGATTCCCGGTGTGGTGTTCGCGACGGTCGGCGCGACCCAGTTCGTCGCCGAACCCGCCTACGCGGCCCTGTGCACCTTCGCCGATCACCATCGCGACCCGCAGGAGATGGCGGTCTCGGATGTTCTGCCGACCCGCACCGAGCCGATGGTGAAGATCGTGGCCCGGCATCCGGAGGTCACCGGTGCCGAGCTGTACCGCGCCACGGCCGCCGCGGGTGTCGGCGGGGTGGAGCTCACACATTCCGGCGCGCCGTACATGGAGATGGCGGCGGCGGGCGTGTCGAAGGCCAGCGCACTGGCCCGGCTGTGCGCCCTCGACGGCATCGACCTGGTCGAGGTCGCCGCCGCCGGTGACGCCACCAACGACATCGCCATGCTGACCTGGGCGGGCACCGCCCTGGCCCCCGCCAACGCCCGTCCGGAGGTACTGGCCCTGGCCGATCGGGTGCTGGCGAGCAATGACGAGGACGGGGTGGCCGAATACCTCGAGGAGCTGGTCGCCTGGTGAACTCGGCCCCGCGCCGGACCACCCACCACCACACCGGCGGGTCGTCGTGGCGCGAGGCCGGACGCTCGCTGTGTAGCCGCTCGACGGTGATGACATCGGGATGCGGAGGCGATGCCGACGCGGACACTGACACCGGCACCGGCACCGGCACCGGCACGCGCACGGGCACGGGCACCCGCACGCGCACGCGCACGGGCACCGGCACCGGCACCGGCAGGGCACGGGCAGGGCATGGGCACCGGCACGGGCAGGGCATGGGCATGGCTACCGGCAGCCGGACTGACGTTGTCCCGTGCGGGCCGCTGTCAGGCGTGACGCGCGCGGCGTGGTGTGCCGACCGTCATCGGGCAGCCTTGGCGCGTCAGCGGATGGCCTCGCGACGCGCGCGATCGATATAACGCTCGTAGCCTTCGTCGGGGTTCGGGTGACCAGTGTTCAGGTGGAGGATGGCGTCCGATCCGGCGACGGTATCCGGATCGAGGGGGAAGTAGCCCTGGTCGGGCGTGATGTCCGTGCGAGTCCCGGCTGCGGCCAGGGCCGAGGCCGGGGTGAGTCCCCAGGTCTCGACGCTGTCCTGGAGGGCACTCTCGTACGTGCCCGGCGCGGAGTCGGCCAGGCCGAGGGTATCGCTGCGGCCGAGGCTGCCGAGGATCACCGTGTACTCCTCGCCCAGCAGCGCGCCGAGGATTTCGCCCGCACCGGCCCAGGTGAGGTCCATCGGGCCCATCCGCATGGTGCTCGCGTTGCGGCGCAGGTGCAGGTTGTGCGCGTAGACCAGGGTCGGGCCGCGGCGGGCTTCGTCGGTGCGGAGGTCGAGGAGGTTCTGGGCCATGAGGGCGTCGCGGGTGGCCGACAGGTGTGACCAGCGGGCGGCGGGGTCGAGGGGCTGTGCAGCGGCCCGGTGGTAGCGCAACAGTCCCAGGGCGGCCGTGAGATGGAGTGCGGCCCTGCGCCATTCGGGGTAGGAGGTGGTGGCGATGCGTTCGGGGGCCCGGGTGTGCAGGGTGACGAGCAGGTCGTCGGCCAGGACGCGCAGCCGGTCGGCTTCGGGGGTCGCGCCCGGGGAGGCGGCCGGGTCCAGGACGGCTTCGGTGCGGCTCCAGCGGTCGTCGGGGCCGAGCAGCTCGGCGATGTCGAGGTCCAGATCCAGGTAGTCGCGGACGAATTCGAGGTGGCGGCGCGGGCTGGGGGCGCTCATCGTCTCCATGGGGGCGTCGAAACCGTGGCAGGTGACGTGGTCGGCGGCGGGCCGCTGGGCATTGTGGGCGCGCAGCCACGCGATCAGCTCGCGGTTGGCCGTCGTTTCGCCGAAGCCGTGCGACAGGCCCGAGCGCAGCACCTCGTCGAGGGTGCCGGGTCCGCCGCACACGTAGTCGTTCACGGCGAGGGCGGCGACCCGGTCGGTTTCGAGGGCGATCGAGCGGAAACCGCGCTCGACCAGCCGGGGCACCAGCTCGTTGCGGAGCAGGGCGAAGCCGGGTTCGCGATGGGCGGGCTCCCCCAGCGCCAGCACGGCACACGAGGACGGGACGAAGGTGGTGATTTCCTGGCTCATGTGTCTCGATCGTATCGTTGAAAGAACGGTAGAGACTTTGCCATGAATATCCCTGATCGAGCCGGGTAAAGTCTCCAACCAGTGAGAAACCTACGACCCGCCGACCTCGCCCGCGAGCACGGCATCTCGACCCAAGCGGTCCGCAACTACGAGGAATCGGGCTTCCTGCCCACGGCCGAGCGCACCCCCACCGGCTACCGGATCTACACCGAGGCGCACGCCGCAGCCCTGCGCGCCTACCTCGCCCTGATCGCCGCGTTCGGGCACGCGACCGCGGGCGCGATCATGCTCGCCCTGCACGGCGACGACCTCGACAAAGCGCTGACGCTCATCGATCGCGGCCACACCCAGCTACTCCACGACCGCGAAACACTCGCCGCCGTCCGCCGCGCCGTCGGCCACCTCACCGCCGCACCCGACGGCGCCCCCGAGCTCCCAACCGGCACCAGAACCATCGGCGAACTCGCGCACCGCCTCCAGGTGACCCCCGCGACCCTGCGCGCCTGGGAAGACGCCGGAATCCTCACCCCCGCACGCGATCCCGCCACCGGCTACCGCCGCTACGGCCCCACCGACCTCCGCGATGCCGAACTCGCCCATCTCCTCCGCCGCGGCGGCTACCTCCTCGGCACTATCGCCGAGATCGTGCGGCAGGTCCGCTCGGCGGGCAGCACCGCGGCACTCGCCACCGCCCTGGATCGCTGGCAGCGCAAACTCACGGCCCAGGGCGTCGACATGCTCGACGCGGCCGCCGAACTCAGCCGCTATCACGCCATCTCCGCGCGCTAGCTCAGACCCGCTATCGGCCCGCTGCCATACCGGCGACGGGCCGGGGGCGTGGCGCGAGTACGCACCACGGCAGCCGGGATCGCCCGGTTCGGCAGGCCCCTCGCCGCCGCGGATCGTCGGGCCTTACCGGCTACCCGTGCCAGATCACCCCGAGGCCGCCGGGACGGCAGGGCGCACCGTCATCGTCCGTACTCAGACCCGCTCGAGCACCGCCGACGCACCGATCCCGCCCGCGGCGCAGATCCCCAGCAGCGCCGTCTCTTTGCCGGTCCGCGCGAGCTCGTTGGCCATGGTGGTGACCATGCGCGCACCGGTCGCGCCGAAGGGGTGACCGAGCGAGATCGACCCGCCGTGCACATTGAGCCTGTCGATGTCGACCGAGCCGACCGGCTCGTCGCGGTCCAGCCGTTCCTTGGCCCACCGGGAGCTCTCGAGCATGCGCAGCACCGACAGAGTCTGCGCGGCGAAGGCCTCGTGGATGTCGACGAGGTCGATATCGGCCAGGGACAGCCCCGCCTTGTCCAGGGCGCGCGGCATGGAGATGGCCGGACCGAGCAGGACCTGGTCGGCCGGGTCCACGCTGACGAAACTCCACGACCGGAACGCGGCCAGCGGGGTGAAGCCCAGGGCGCGCGCCTTCTCCTCGCTCATCAGCAGCACCGCGGCGGCACCGTCGGTGAGCGGGCTGGCATTGCCCGCGGTGACCGTGCCGTCGGTGGCGAACACCGGGCGCAGACCGGCCAGCTTCTCGACGCTGGTGCCCGCGCGGACCAGACCGTCGGTCTCGATGCGAGTTCCCGCCGGGGTGGTCAGCGGCACCACCTCGTCGGCGAAGCGGCCGGACGCGATCGCCGCGGCCGCGCGGTGGTGCGAGCGGACGGCGAAGGCGTCCTGGTCGGCGCGGCTGATGCCGTTGATCCGGGCCATCTTCTCCGCCGACTCGCCCATCACCTCGCCGGTGGTGCGCTCGGCGATCTTGGGCTGACGCGGCAGCACGTCGGTGAACGGCGCGAGCTGCCGGACCACGTCGAGATAGTCCTTGGCCTTGGGTTTGCCCAGGGCGACGGGCGCGACCGCGTGCACCACCTTCTGCGGCAGCTTGATCTCGGCATTGCTGGTGGAATCGCTGCCCCCGGCGATCATGATGTCGTATTCGCCGCGCTCGATCGCGGCCGCCGCCGAGGTGACGGCCTGCAGACCGGAGGCGCAGGCGCGGGTGACGGTGTAGCCCTCGCAGCCGAAGTCCAGGTTCAGGTCCAGGGCCACCTCGCGCGCGATATTGGGCGCGTGACTGGGCAGCACCACCCCGCCCCACACGATGGACTGGATCTCCCCGGGCGCGATCCCGCTGCGGTCGAGCAGCCCGCGCACGGCCGCCCCGGCCAGCGCGATGCTGTCGAGCCGGGTGAAGTCGGTGAACGCGCGCACGAACGGGGTGCGCGCGCCCGCGACGATGACTGCGCGATTGCGTTTCTCGGCCATGCGCCCAGAGTATCCGATACCAGCGGTACCGGATATGGGTTCGGGGGAATTCAGGCGGGGGTGATCTCGATACCGATGGTGCCGTCCTTGCCGCGGCGCAGGTTGCTGCCGAGGATCACCAGCGGGCCGGTCAGCCAGTACTTGCGGCGCAGCCAGGAGCGCACCTGCTCGGTCTCGGTGCCGTCGAGCAGGCGGGCGGTCCCGCTGACGACGGCACCGTGGGCGTCGCCGCCGCGGGCATTGCAGGCCTGCACGGTGACCTCGGCATTGCGCCGGATCCGCTTGACCTTCCAGCTGTCGGTGACGGTCCAGACGTAGAGCTTGTCCGCGCGGGCGACCGCCCAGACCGGCGTGGCCACCGGCGTGCCGTCCTTGCGAAAGGTGGTGAGCAGGACGTAGTTCGCGGTGGCGGCCTCACCCAGGCGATTGGTCATGCTCGCAGCCTAGCGCCGGGACCGTCGGCGGGCTCGTCGATCCCGGCCGGAATCGGCATGGGCGCGATCGGGAAAACGTTCGTAGGGTCGGCTCGGTGACCACTGATACTGCGGTACCCCTGCTGTGGAGCGGCGATCTGGCCGCCACTCTCGTCTTCTATCGCGCGCTCGGCTTCACCGTCACCTACGAGCAGACCCGGCCCTATCTCTACGGCGCTGTCGAGATGCACGGGTGCGCACTGCATTTCACCCCGCCACCGCCGGGGGTAGAGCTGCCGGTCGAGCGGGCGGCCGCCCTGCTGATGGTCGACGATGTCGCCGCCCGCCACGCCGAGTACGCCGCTGCGCTGCGTGCGCACTACAACAGGGTGCCTGCCAAGGGGTATCCGCGGATCACCCGGTTCCGGCCGGGGCAGTCGCGGTTCAGCCTGGTCGATCCGGTCGGCAATACGATCATCGTCATCCAGCGGGACGAGCCGATGGAGCTCGAGTACGGCGGGTCCACAGCGCTGACGGGGCTGCGCAAGGTGCTCGACAATGCCCGGATCCTGCGGGATTTCAAGAACGACGAGCGTGCCGCCACCCGCGCGCTGGAGACCGGCCTGCGCCGCTTCGCGAACACCGCGAGCGCCGCCGACCGCGCCAGGGCCTACGCCGCGCTGGCCGAGCTCGCGGTGTCGGCAGGCGACGACGACCGGCGGGCGCACTGGCAGGCCGAGTTCGCCGCGGTCGAGCTCACCACCGACGACCGGACCGCGCTCGCCACCGACGCGGCCGCGCCCGCGCTGCTCACCACCTGGCTCGGCGAGCGGGATCCGGCGGCGGCGCCCGACCCCCGGTAGGCTGCCGCCATGCGTGGACGGAACCGGGGAATCCCCTGTGCGGCATCGGCACTCGTGGTGGCGGCGGTGCTCGGGTTCGGTCCCGCCGCCCCGGCGCAGGCGGGTCCGCCCGGCTGCGCCGCGGGCTGGCAGGTCGATGTCGTCGCCGGTGACCTGGGCGGCCTGGAGAATCTCGAGGCCGACGGCCGGGGCGGGTTCTATCTCAGCGGCATCGTGCGCGGGGAACTGCTGCACGTCGACGCGCACGGCACGGTGACCACCCTCCTGACCGGGCTGGACAATCCGGCCGGGCTGCGCCTGGACGGCGACACCCTGTACTTCGTCACCGGGGACGGGTCCACGCCGTCCGGCGGCGGCACCCTCAGCCAGCTGGACCTGGCGACGGGGACGGTCACGGTGCTGCTGCCGGATCTGGTGCAGCCCAACGGGCTCCTGCTGCTCCCCGACGGCGATCTGCTGATCTCCCAGCTCTCGGTGCCGTGGCCACCGGTCGGGATCAGCCGGTACCGGCCCGCCACCGGCGAATTCACCCTCGGCTGGTCCCCGGTGCCGCGCCCCAACGGCCTGGCCCTCACCGCCGATCACCGGGCCGTGCTCACCGAGGACATCGCCACCTCCCAGATCCTGCGCGTCCCCCTCGACGCCCCCGACCGCCCGACCGTGCTCGCCACGCTCTCCGACGGCCTCCTGCCCGGCCTCGACGATCTCGACCTCACCGCGTCGGGCCTGGCCTTCGTCACCGGCGACTACGCGGGCAGCGTCTACCAGCTCGACACCGCCACCGGCACCTGGTGCACCCTGGCCACCGGCTGGACCACCCCGCAGGACCTGATCCCCGATCCCCCGCCCATCGGCCCCACCTCGGCCCGCCTCGCCCGCGACGGCGACGGCTGGTCCCTCTACGTCACCAGCATCGACGGCACCCTCCGCCGCCTGCGCCCACCGGCGGATAGGGATCTCACCCCGTCGTACGTCCGCTGATCCACTCCAGGCGCGGGGGTCGCGCGTCCCCGGAAGCCGTCGAGGCGGCGCCAGTCCGGCCAGGGATGCCCACTACCCACGCGACCGGGTCGTGGCGCGCGCCGGATTCTCATGATGGACTGGAGGTTTCGTCCGAGGAACGGGAGGTTCGGGTGTCACCGCAGTGGGCGCAGCAGCAGGGGTTCGGCGTGCGGGTGGAGTGGGGCCGGGCGGGCGCGGCGGCGATCGGGGCAGGGGCGGCGTGTGTGGTGGTGATCGATGTGCTGTCGTTCACGACCTCGGTGTCGATCGCGACCGCCGCCGGGACCGTCGTGTACCCGTACCGCTGGCGGGACGAATCCGCGCGGGCCTTCGCCGCTGAGCATCGGGCCGCGCTCGCGGTCGGTCGTCGCGAGGCCGGGCCGGACGCGCCGTGGTCGTTGTCCCCGGCCGCCCTGCGCCGGGCACCGGTGACCGAGCGGCTGGTGCTGCCCTCCCCCAACGGTTCCGCGATCGCCACCACCGTGCGGGATACCCCGGTGGTGGCGGCGTGCCTGCGGAATGTGGCCGCGGTGGCGGCGTGGCTGGTGGATCAGGACGGCTGGGGTGGGGTGGATCGGCCGATCGCCGTCGTCCCGGCCGGGGAGCAGTGGCCGGGCACCGAGACCGTGCGGCCCGCCATCGAGGACTGGCTCGGGGCGGGCGCGCTGGTGACGGCGTTGAGTGAGCGGGGCATCGGCGCGCTCTCCCCCGAGGCGAGGGCCGCCGCGAGCACCTTCCGCGGCACACCGGCGATGGCCGAACTGATCACCGACAGCGCCTCCGGGCGTGAACTCGCCGCGATCGGGTTCGCTGACGACGTCGCCCTGGCCGTCGACCTCGACGCCGATCACACCGTCCCCGTCCTCCTCGACGGCGCGTTCACCGACATCCGGAGCGGAACCCGCTGACCCGCGCGGGGTGGGCGCGCGGACGCCCACCCCGCGCCGGGAACAACTACTGATTCGATCCGATGATGCCGCCGATCACCGCCCCGATGACACAGCCGGGAATCGCGCTGACGAACAGGAAGATCAGCCCGATGAGCGCGCCGATCACACAGCCGATGGCGATCCCGGCGACGATATTGCCGGTCTGGTCGATCTGCTGCAGCGCCACCGGGTTCGGCGCGGGCGCGCCGACCGGGGTCAGGGTGAGGGTGGTGGCGGTCGCGTCGACCTCGGGAATCACCTGGACGGCCGGTCCGGCCACGGTCTGCACCGTGGTCGGGATGAGCCCGACCCGGCTGCCGTCTGGGGCGAGCACCGCGACCGCGCCGGGCGCGAGTTCGAAGGTGCCCGCGGCCAGGGTGATGCCGGTCTGCGAGCCGTCGGGGGCGACGGTGGCCGTATAGGCGACGGCACCGTCGACCCCGCTGACGGTGGGTCCGGCGACCGGAGCGCCGTGGACGGTGGCGGCGGTGATGCCGGTCGCGGCGACGGTGAGCACGCAGGCGGCCAGCACACGGTTGAACTTCATGGGATTTCCCTCCGACTCGCCGATCCGACCTACCCCGGGATCGACTGGATACCCCTTCATGATGCGCTATCGCTATAACTCACGAGGGGGTAACGGGGAAATTCGAAACCCCCTGCGACGTAGACCTTTTCGCGACCGCCGAGCAAACCACCAGGTCTCATCCCGGCGACGGCGACTTGCGGTATTTAAATACCGCCCCTACCCTCTATCCCATGGTGCGCCTCCCCCTCAGCCCCGCCCAGGTCGAAGCTGGCCGCCGCCTCGGCCGCCGCCTGCGGTCCGCGCGCGGCGACCGCGAGCTCGCCGAGGTGGCGCACGCGGCGGGCATCTCCCCCGAGACCCTGCGCAAGATCGAGTCGGGCCGCCTGCCCTCGCCCGCCTTCGGCACCGTCGTCGGCCTGGCCGAGGCCCTGGACATCCCGCTGACCGAGCTGGCCGGGATCTACCGCGCCGAGCCGGTCGCCGAATCCGCCTGATCAGTCCGCCAGCGTCAGGACGCGTGGCCCGTCGGCCGTGATGGCGATGGTGTGCTCGCTGTGCGCGCAGCGGGAGCCGTCGGCCGAGCGGATGGTCCACCCGTCGGCATCGGTGACCACGCGGTCGGTGCCCGCGGCGAACCACGGTTCGATGGCGATCGTGAGCCCGGGCCGCAGCGGGAATCCGCGACCGGCCCGGCCGCCGTTGGCGACGTGCGGGTCCTCGTGCATGGTCCGGCCCAGGCCGTGGCCGCCGAATTCGGTGTTCACCGGAAAGCCGTAGTCGCGGGCGACGGCGGCGATGGCCGCGGAGATGTCACCCAGGCGCCCGCCCGGTTGCGCGGCCGCGATCCCGGCGGCGAGGGCGTCCTCGGTGGCACGGACGAGGCGCTGATCGGCGGGCGCGGGAGTGCCGACGATGGTGGTCACCGCGGCGTCGGCGACCCAGCCGTCGAGGGAGACAGCCAGATCGGCGGTCAGCACGTCACCGTCCCGCAGGACGTAGTCGAACGGAAGTCCGTGCAGCACCGCGTCATTGACCGACAGACACACGGTATTGCGGAACGGCCCGCGCCCGAACGAGGGCGAATAGTCCCAGTAGCACGACACCGCGCCGCGCTCCCGGATCCGTTCCCGCACATACGCTTCCAGCTCCAGCAGATTCACCCCGACGGCCGCCGCGGCCCGCACCCCGGCCAGCACGTCGGCGACGAACCGGCCGGTCACCCGCATGCGCTCGATCTCCGCGGGCGACTTCAACTCCACCATCACGCCTCCAGTTGGTATTTTTATACCACCCTAGAGCGGGCGGTATAAAAATACCAATCCGGGACGGTCAGCGATTCAGGTTGCCCATGTCCACGGGGATCTGCGCGCCGGTGACGTGCACCGCCTCGTCCGAGCACAACCACGCCACCGCGGCGGCGATATCGGTCGGCTCGGTGATGTAGGTGGGCAGGGCGTTCATGAAGATGGGCGCCAGCGTGGTGGCGTACCTCTCCAGCAGCGGGCCCATGTCGAGGAGCTGCATGCCGGTCGCCACCCCGGCCGGGTGCACGGTGTTGACCCGGATGCGGTGCTCGCCCAGCTCGTTGGCCATGGTCTTGGCCAGGCCGGTGATGGCGTGCTTGGTGGCGACGTAGTGGCCGGTGAACGGCGTGCCCTTGAGGCCGGAGACCGAGCTGATGAACACCATCGCCCCGCCCTCGCCCTGCGCGATCAGGTGCGGCACCGCGGCCTTGGCGGTATGGAAGACGCCGGTCAGGTTGACGTCGACGGTCTCCTGCCACTGCTCGGCGGTGATCTCCCAGGACAGCGCCGCCGAACAGATCCCGGCATTGGCCACCACCACGTCCAGGCGGCCCAGCTGCTCGATGCCCGCGGCCAGGGCCGCCGCGAGCGCGTCGAAGTCCCGCACGTCGGCCTTGCTCGCGACGATCTTGCCCCCGGCCGCCTCGACCAGCCGCACCGTCTCGGCCAGATCGGCCTCGGTGGCGCCCGGATAGGGCGTGCTGGCGAATTCCGCGCAGGCGTCGATCGCGATGATGTTCGCGCCCTCCTCCGCGAAGCGGACCGCCTCGGCGCGGCCCTGGCCGCGGGCCGCGCCGGTGATGAAGGCGACTTTGCCTTCGTAGCGTCGCGTCATGTCGAACTACCTCCGAACCTCGATGTGCATTATGAACACTCCACCATTTCGGACGGTTGTCCGGAAGCGATTCAGCCGTTTTTCACGCGATGGTCCGGACCGAGTGGTCGGGTGATCGACCAGAGCTGGGTGAAGGTGCTGCGCGCGATCCGCCACTCGCCGTCCACCCGCCGGTACTCGTCGGCGTATTCGCCGGTGGCCACCGATTCGGTGCCGGTGAGCAGGTTGACCTGCCGGAACTTCAGGGTCCACGCGCCGCTCGCGGTGGTGTCGTCGTGCACGGTGATGTCGGGGTGCACGCCGTGATGCATGTCGAGGACGGCGGGTCCGTCGTCGACCCGGCGCAGCGCGATCGAGGCGAACAGCGCGGCCATGCCCTCGGCGTCGTGCGTGCCCAGCGGGCCGTAGTCCAGCGGCGCGCCGGGCACGAAGCAGGCGAGGAAGCCGGTCGGGTCCTTGGCGTCGCACGCGCGGAAGTAGCGGTGTTTCACCGCGGTGATGGCGGCGACGGCCTCCAGTCGGGCGATCCGGGCGGCGAGGTCGGGGTCGGTCATGGCGCTCCTGCTCAGGGTCGGTCGTGGGCGAAGCTCGCCCAGGCGCGGACGACGACGGTGCCCGCCGCGTCGGTCCCGCACAGGGTGACGTCCACGCGGGCTTCGCCGTCCTGCCGGTAACTCTGCGTGATGCGGCCGGTGCAGGTCAGCACTTCGCCCGAGGACAGGGCCCGGACCGCGCGGGTGCGGAAGCGGCGGATGTTCTCCGCGCCGAGCCAGTCGGTGGCGTAGGTGGCCAGTTGCGCGGTGGCCTGGGCGGTGGCGGGAACGCCGCGCAAGGTGTCGGTGGCCGCCCAGGATTCGGCGACCAGGCCGCCGGTGCGGTCGAAGTAGCGGGTCAGCGATTCGGCGGGTGCGGCGGCGCGGACCAGGGTGAGCCGGTCGCCGGCGCGCGGCGGCGGGCCGAAGAACCGGTGATCGGTCTCGGCGCGTTCGCCCGGCGCGGTGTCGGCGGGCAGGAAGGTCGGCGGGACCACCGGGTGCTCGGCGAGCCGGTAGGCCGGATTGTCCGAGCGCGCGGCCGCGGCGAACACCCGGATCGCCTCGGTCTCGAGCACCATCGCGACGTCACCCATGAGCAGTCCTCTCTTCGGCAGGTGCCGTCACGCTAGAACCGCACGCACGCTGTGACCGGTTCCTCTCCCGCTGATCGGGACACCGCCCGGTCGCGCCGAAAACATGTCCGCTGACCGGGAACACGGCGGCGCGGGCACCCGCTCACGGCGCGACCATCGGCGCAGCTCATCCCGCTCCGTCAGACCATGGAGGTTTCGATGCCGGAGAACCCGCCGAACGGCCGATCACTGGACGCCACCGCCGACTATCGTCAGATCGAGGCCGCCGCTGCGCCCACCCGCTTCGCCCGCGGCTGGCACTGCCTCGGGCTGCTCTCGTCGTTCCGCGACGGAAAGCCGCACGAGGTCAAGGCTTTCGGCACCACGCTGGTGGTGTTCCAGTCCGAGACCGACGGCACCCTGCACGTGCTCGACGGGTTCTGCCGTCACATGGGCGGCAATCTGGCGCACGGCACCGTCAAGGGCGACTCGATCGCCTGCCCGTTCCACGACTGGCGCTGGGGCGGCAATGGCAAGTGCACCGCCATCCCCTACGCGCGCCGGGTGCCGCCACTGGCCAAGACCCGCTCGTGGCCGACCCTCGAACGCAACGGCCAGCTCTACATCTGGCACGACCCGCAGGGCAGCAAGCCCACCGACGCGGTGACCATCCCCGAGATCGAGGGTTACGGCACCCCGGAGTGGACCGACTGGACCTGGAACTCGATGCTCATCGAGGGCTCGCACTGCCGCGAGATCGTCGACAACGTGGTCGACATGGCGCACTTCTTCTACGTGCACTACGCCTTTCCGCGCTACTTCAAGAACGTCTTCGAGGGCCCCGTCGCCACCCAGTACATGCGCTCGACCCCGCGCCACGACATCGAGGTGGGCACCAGCTACGACGACCCGAACTCCACCCTGCGTTCGGACGCCTCGTATTTCGGCCCGTCGTACATGGTCGACTGGCTCTGGAGCGAGGCCAACGGCATGACCATCGAGACGGTGCTGATCAACTGCCACTACCCGGTCAGCGAGAACTCCTTCGTGCTGCAGTACGGCGCGATGGTCAAGAAGCCGCAGGGCATGTCCGACGAGGACGCGAACGCGATGGCCGCCCAGTTCGCCCAGGGCGTCGAGTACGGCTTCGAGCAGGACGTGGCCATCTGGAAGAACAAGGCCCCCATCGACAATCCGCTGCTGTCGGAGGAGGACGGGCCGGTCTACCAGCTGCGCCGCTGGTACAAGCAGTTCTACGTCGACGTCGAGGACGTCACCGATGACATGACCAAGCGCTTCGAGTTCGAGATCGACACCGAGCGCGCGGTGACCAGCTGGGAAGCCGAGGTGGCCGACAATATCGCCCGCGGCGCCGTCATCAACACCCTGTCCTGATTCCCCCGAACAGAAAGCACCACCCGCGATGACCAAGGTTCTCGACAACATCGCCGCGATCGCCGATCAGCTGCGCGCGCAGGCTCCCGAGGCGGAGCGGCACGGACAGCTCCCCGACGCGACGGCGCGGCTGCTCAAAGACGCGGGCTCGATCCGCCTGTTGCAGCCCAAGAAATACAGCGGATTCGAGGCGCACCCGCGCGAGTTCGCCGAAACGGTGATGGCCACCGCCGCCCTGGACGGCGCCAGCGGCTGGATCACCGGCATCGTCGGCGTGCACCCGTGGCAGCTGGCCTTCGCCGACCCGAAGGTGCAGGACGAGGTGTGGGCCGACGACCACGACACCTGGATCGCCTCGCCGTACGCGCCCACCGGCATCGCCCGGCCGGTGGAGGGCGGCTATATCTTCAACGGCCGCTGGCAGTTCAGTTCCGGCACCGATCACTGCGACTGGATCTTCCTGGGCGCCATGCTCGGCAATCCGGACGGGTCGATGGCGCTGCCGCCGACCATGCTGCACATGATCCTGCCGCGCCAGGACTACACCATCGTCGAGGACTCCTGGAATGTGGTTGGCCTGCAGGGCACCGGGTCCAAGGACATCATCGTCAAGGACGCCTTCGTGCCCGACTACCGGGTGATGAACGGTGACCACGTCATCGACGGCACCGCGCAGCGGGAATACGGCGTCACCGAGACGCTGTACAAGATGCCGTGGTCGACGATGTTCCCGCTGGGCATCAGCTCGGCGGTGGTCGGGATCGCCGAGGGCGCGCTGGCCGCGCACCTGGACTACCAGCGCGACCGGGTCGGCGCCCAGGGCACCGCGGTCAAGGACGACCCGTATGTGCTGTTCGCCATCGGCGAGGCCGCCGCCGACATCAATGCCGCCCGCCAGGAACTGCTGAGCAATGTCGACCGGGTCTTCGATCTGGTCGAGGCGGGCAAGGAGATCGGTTTCGCCGAGCGGGCCGCGGTCCGGCGCACCCAGGTCCGCGCGGCCTGGCGCGCGGTGACCGCGGTGGACCAGATCTTCGCCCGCTCCGGCGGCAACGCGATGCGCACCGACAAACCGCTGCAACGCTTCTGGCGCGACGCTCACGTCGGCCTGGCCCACGCCATCCACGTGCCCAGCACCGTCTACCACGCCTCGGCGCTGAGTTCGCTGGGTATCGAGCCCGCGGACAACCTGCGCTCGATGATCTGACCGAACCACCACGAAGGACACACCGACATGACAGACATCAAGGGCCTCGGCTACGTCACGATCCAGACCGCCGACATGGACCGCTGGCGCGCCTTCGCCTTCGACGTGCTCGGCTTCGCCCAGGGCAGCGGCCCGGACCCGGACGCGCTGTATCTGCGGATGGACGAACGCGCCGCCCGGATCACCGTGGTGCCCGGCGAGACCGACGCCGTGGTGACCATCGGCTGGGAGGTGCGGGACCACGCCGCGCTGGTCCGGGTGCGGGAGGCGGTGACCGCCGCCGGGATCGCGGTCAAGCCGCTCTCGGTCGAGGAGGCCGACGCGCGCCGGGTCGAGGAGGTCATCACCTTCGAGGATCCGACCGGAGCCACGCTGGAGGTGTTCCACGGCGCGGTGCTCGACCACAGCCCGGTGGTGACGCCCTTCGGCGCGCGGTTCGTCACCGGGGCGCAGGGGCTGGGCCACGTGGTGCTGCCGACCATGGACCCGAACGGCGCGTTCGCGTTCTACACCGAGGTGCTCGGCTTCCTGCCGCGCGGCGCGTTCCGGATTCCGGCGCCGCCGGAGTTCGGGCCGATGCGGGTGCGTTTCCTTGGCATCAACGAGCGCCACCACAGCCTGGCGCTGTGCCCGGCGCCGCACGCGGGCGCGCCCGGGCTGGTGCACATCATGGTCGAGGTCGACAGCCTCGACGCGGTCGGCCAGGCCCTGGACCGGGTGACCAAGGACGGGTTCTCGGTGTCCTCGACGCTGGGCAGGCACACCAACGACAAGATGGTGTCGTTCTACGTGCGCGCCCCCGGCGGCTGGGACATCGAGTTCGGCACCGAGGGCATGCGCGTCGACGAGCGGTACTACACCGCCGAGGAGATCACCGCCGACAGCTACTGGGGCCACGACTGGTCCGGGAGCGAGCCGCTGGCGGCCATGTAGTCCGCCCACCCGCCGTCACAGGCCCCCGATCCGCGCCGCGCGCCCGGATCGGGGGCCTTCGTCGTCGATACACCTCGAGCCATTCATGTGACAACGGGCACAGCAGATGGTATCAATAGGTATATGCCTAATCGAAATATGCGACTCGGCATCAGCTCGTAATCCGAATGGAGCGCTCCATGGTCATCCAGGCCGAGGCCACCACCCCCAGCGCGATCCTCGATCGCGCGTCCCTGCTGCTCGACGCCTTCGACGGGCCGGGCAGGCTCACCCTCGCCCAGATCGTGCGCCGGACCGGCCTACCCCGGTCCTCGGCGCATCGCATGCTGGAGCGGCTCGTGCAACTGCGCTGGCTACGCCGCGAAGGGCGCGACTACGAGCTGGGCCTGCGGCTGATGGAGCTGGGCTCGCTGGCCGTGCACCAGGACCGGCTGCATCGCGCGGCCATGCCGTTCCTGCACGAACTGCACCGGGTCACCGGGTTCGTGGTGCATCTGGCCGTGCTCGACGGCCCGGATGTGGTGTACCTGGACAAGGTCGGCGGCGATCTGGCCGCGGCCGTCCCGACCCGAGTCGGCGGCAGGCGGCCCGCGGCGGGTACCGCGGTGGGCAAGGCGATCCTGGCCCACTCCGGCGAGCACCGGCTGGCCGAGGTGCTCGCCGGGCAGTCCGCCACGCGCACCCGCACCAAAGCCCAGCTCGACGCGGAACTGGCCAAGGTGCGCGCGCACGGCATCGCCGTCGAACGCGAGGAGTCGCTCCCCGGCTTCGGCTGTATCGCGGCCCCCATCGGCGAACTCGGCGAACCCGCCGTCGCGGCGGTCTCGGTCTGCGGCCCCGTCGACCGTCTCCTGTTCGACCACCGCCTCACCGCGCCGGTCCGCACCACCGCGCTCAATATCTGGCGCCACGTCGACGACGGCCGCGTCCGGGTCCACCCGACCCTCCAGCAGCACCCCCGCCCCCTCACCGGCGGCCCCGCACCCCGACCGCACGCCTATCCGCAGGCCACCCGTACGGCCTGAGCCGGGGCCGCCGACGCATCCGCCCGCCTCGGGTCCTCGCCCTGATCACGCGGGTAGCGCAGGAGCTGCTCGCGGTCGAGGGTGTCCCCGGACAGGCTCGTCTGGGCCGTGCCGCACCCTCGACCGACCGTCGTACCTCGGCGGCACACGTATCCGCGAGCAGCACCGACGGATTGAGCCACGGGGTCGCTGCCGATCCGGCTCAGGACCGCGGCCGAGCACGACGCCGCAGGAGGACCGCGCCCGAACTCGACACCGAAGCAGGACTACGCCGAGCTCGGCGTCGAGCGCCGGACCGCGCTCGATCCGGCGCTCGGCGGCGACGCGGTGGCCGACGTGTGTAGGTCGTCAGGTGGGTGGGAGTGGTTCGTTCGGGCAGAAGCTGTGGCAGACGCGGTCGCGGACGATCGACTCCGGGCATTCCGGGTCGAACCAGCGGTCGACGTGGGCCCAGTGGATCGGGTGCAGGAGGTAGGGGCCCTGTAAGGCGGCGAGGTCGGTGAATTCCTGTTCCCAGACATGGGTCCACGGGATCGATCCGGTGGGGTGGCGCACGGTGCTGAGCTGCCAGGAGCGGATGGTCGGGATGTGGGTGGGCATGCGGAGCAGGTCGGCTTCGAAGGCGCGCACCGTGGCGGGTGGGGTGTCGGGTGCGACGCGCAGCAGCAGGACGCGGTGGACGGTGGCGGGGGTGTGAGGATCGGCGGATCCTGCTGTGCCGCCGGTGTATTCGGCGCCGTCCAGGTGAGTCACAGTCGGGTCGGCCAGCACCGCGTCGAGCTGGGCCGCCGCGGCCGAGCAGGTGTCGGGGTCGTCGAAGCGCAGGTGCACCAGGAGGTCACCGCCGTTGCGGACGCCGGGCAGGGTCGGCTGGATCAGGGCGTGCCGGGCGGTGCCCGCGCACCAGCGCAGGTGGGCGGGCAGAGATGCCGTGGCACGGTCGTCCCGACTCGGCGCGGCCCACGCGCGCAGGCGTGCGGTCAGGGCCGCGCTGTCGGCGGCCGGGGACAGGTGCACGAGCCGGATCACCTCATACATCGTTGAGCCCGTCCACCTCGTCGGCGGGAGCGGCGGTGTGGCGGGAACGGTCGAGAATCCATTCCTGGGCCCGCGTCCACCAGCCGCGCACGGATTCGTCGGGGCGGCCACGCCACGTCATGGCCCACCAGTCCTCGGCACTGTCGAGCGTCCAGGTCGCGATGACGGTGTTCGGCGCGTCGGTGAACCACACCGGTGGGCTCACCACGAGGTGCTCCAGCCGCATCCCCCGATCGCGCGCGCCGGGGGCGTAGTCGCGCAGGTAGGCGTCGACGAAGTCCCTGGCCCGGCCCGGTTTCGTCACCACGGTGTCGATCACATAGACGGTGCTCATCCGCCGACCGTAGGCAGCGGCCGCCGCCCCCGCGGCGCGGGTTTCCGCCCAGTGGGAGAACGCGGTTCGCGCCGCCCACCACCGCCCCTACGGTGACCGGGACACCGGTGGACCAGCACCGATCCCGTCCCCGACCCCCCCAGGAGAACCCGTGACCGTGCGCGATTTCCCGACCACCGGCCCGGGCGCCGTCCCCGACCCGGAAGTGGCCGCGATGCTGACGGCCCTCGACACCGGCTTCCCCGACGTCGCCACCATGCACCCCACCGAGGTCCGCGCCGCCATCAAGGCCAGACGCGGCCCCTTGCGACGCCTTCCCGCCATGCACACCGCCCGCGACGTCACCATCGACGGCCCCGGCGGCCCCCTACCCCTGCGGATCTATCGACCGCAAGAGCCCGCCGCCGCTGTCTCTCCCCAGATCGACAGCGCCACAACGCAGGTCGACACCGCCACACGGCCATCGAACGGAGCACTGCCGCGGATCGACAACAGCACCACCGTGCCGACCCACAGCACCGCGCTACCAGCCGACGGCGCCGCGCTGCCGGTGATCGTGTTCGCGCACGGTGGTGGTTTCGTGTTCTGCGATCTCGACAGTCACGACGAGTTCTGCCGCTCGATGGCGGCCGGAGTCGGTGCCGTGGTGATTTCCGTCGACTACCGCCTTGCCCCCGAACATCAGGGTCCGGCCGCGCACGACGACATGCTCGCCGCCCTGCGCTGGGCCGCCGAACACGCGGGCGAGTACGGCGGGGATCCGGCGCGGATCGCGGTGGCCGGGGACAGCGCGGGTGGGAATCTGGCCGCTACCGTCGCCCTGGCCGTTCGTGACCACGGCGGTCCGGCCCTGGCCGCGCAGATCCTGCTCTATCCCGTCATCGACGACGACTTCGATACCGAGTCCTACCGCCGCTTCGGCACCGGCCACTACAACACCACCCGCGCCATGCGCTGGTACTGGCAGCAGTACGCCCCCCACGGCACCGACGACCCCCGTCTCGTCCCGACCCGGGCCGCCTCGCTCGCCGGACTCCCGCCCGCGGTGGTGGTCACCGCCGAGCTGGATCCACCCTGCTCCGCCGGAGACGCCTACGCCCAGCGCCTGGCCGGGGACGGCGTCGCAGTCCGTCACCGCCGCTACAACGGCCTGTTCCACGGGTTCTTGACCATCCCGTCCCTGTCGGCCACCCTCGCCGCCCGTCAGGAAGTGTGGGCGATGGTACGCAACGTCCTCGGTCCGGCATAGGGCCACCTCTGCGCCCCGCCACGGCCTGGGCGTCCGGCCTCCCCTGCCTACGCGCACTCCACCAACAGCCGCGTCCCCCCGGCACGGCCCGAGGGTCACGCGAGGACGCCGCGTCACCGGTCGATCGCGTCGGTGTCCTCGTGTTCCTCGCGGACCCGCTGTTCGATCTCACGCCAGCGGCCGGGGGTGGGGTGGGGGTAGTCGGTGCGGTCGTCGTGTTCGGCACCGGCCAGGACGGTGGCGGCGGCGTCGATGTCGGCGATGAGTTGTTCGGCGAGTTCGCGTTCGGCGGCGTAGTGGCGCTGGGCCCACTGGAGCACGATCTGCGAATAGGCCCAGCCGGGTTCGGATTTGGCGGCTTCGGCGTCGATGGCGGCGCGCTGTTCGAGCTGGTCGACGTCGGCGATGTGGTCGCGCAGGATCTGCTTGAGCCGGTCCGGGGAGCCGAGGTGGCCGAACATGACGCGCAGCAGCACATGGTGTTTGAGGACCGACGGGTCGACGGGGGCCTTGTTCCACCAGGTGGTGACGGCGGCGCGGCCGGAGTCGGTGATCCGGTAGAGGCGGCGCCCGCGCATGGCGTTGTCGTGGTCGAGGCGGGAGCTGGCGAAACCGTGCTGTTCGAGTTTCTTCAGCTCGGCGTAGATCTGGCTGTAGGACGGGGTCCAGTAGACGTAGCGCAGGCTCCAGTCGGCCCATTTCTTCAGGTCGTAGCCGGAGATCTCCTCCTCGTAGGAGAGCATGGCGAGCACCGCCCAGCTGGTCGGCGGCAGGTTGGGCACGCCGGGATCGGGGTCGGGAGTCGCCATCGGTGCATGGTAGCAACCACGCTTGACACACTCGGCCGGTCGACAACCGCTGACCGGGAGAACATCTTGAGTCACCGACCCCGCACCGTCGAGGGTGGGGGTATGAATGCTGACAACGTCATCGTCGAGGCCGGGATCCCGGCCGCCGAGCTGCGCCGGGTGCTCGGTCACTTCGCCACCGGCGTCGCGGTGATCGCCGCCCACGACGGGACGCGACCGCTCGGGTTCACCTGTCAGTCGGTGGTCTCGGTCTCGCTGGACCCGCCGTACGTGTCGTTCTGCCCGGCCAAGACCTCCACCAGCTGGCCGCTGCTACGCGCCCAAGGCGCCCTGTGCGTCAATATCCTGGCCGAAGAGCAGAGCGCGCTGTGCCGCCAGTTCGCGGTGAGCGGCGCCGACAAGTTCGCCGGGGTCGAGTGGGAGCGGGCGGGCAACGGCGCGCCCGCGCTGGCCGGGGCGCTCGCGCAGATCGAGGTGAGTGTGGAACTCGAGCACGACGCAGGCGATCACACCCTCGTGCTGGCGCGGGTCGGCGCGCTGCGGGCCGCCGAGGACCGCAAGCCGCTGCTGTTCTACCGCGGCGGCTTCGGCGGCTTCGCGGCCTGAACAGACGACGGGGTGCCCCGCGCGGGCACCCCGTCGTCGTGTCTCACCCCTCGAGGATGTCGAAGCCCTTGTATCCGGCGGCGGCGACCTCGGCGATGATCTGCCCGTAGACCCCGAACCCGCCGACGAAGGGCATGAACACCCGCGGCCTGCCCGGGATGTTCGCGCCCAGATACCACGAATTCGCCTGGGTCATCAGGGTTCCCGCCGCCCGCGCCGCGCATTCACGCACCCAGTCGGCCACCGCGTCGGGCCGGGCTTCCAGGGCCACCGCTCCCCTGCTGTCGAGGTAGGCGATGGCCTCGGCCACCCAGTCGACGTGCAGTTCCGAGTGCAGCACCATATTGGCCAGCACCGAGGGGCTGCCGGGCCCGGTCAGGTTGAACAGGTTGGGGAAGCCCGTCATCCCCAGTCCCAGATAGGTTTTCGGCCCTTCCCGCCACGCCTCGTTGAGCGATTCCCCGCCGCGGCCGACGATGTTCATCCGCGCGACCGACCCGGTCATGGCGTCGAAGCCGGTGGCCAGCACCAGGGTGTCGAGGGGGTAGTGCGCGTCGGTGGTGTGCACACCGTCGGCGTCGATACGGGTGATGGGCGTGGATTTCAGGTCGACCAGCGCGACATTGTCGCGGTTGTAGGTCTGGTAGTAGTTCGTGTCGGTGCAGATGCGCTTGGTGCCGATCGGGTGATCGCGCGGGATGAGCAGCTCGGCCACCCGCGGGTCGTCGATGACCGCGCGCACCTTCTCCTCCCAGAACAGCCGGGCGGTGTCGTTGGCGGGCAGGTTCACCAGCTGGTCGGGGAAGGTCTTGCTGAACAGCACCCCGCCCAGCGCCCACCGCTGCTCGTAGGCGTCACGCAGTTCCTGTTCGCTCACCGCCAGCGCGGATTCCGGGTGCGCCTGGTGCGGTGATCCGCCGCCGCTGGCCATCGACAACCGCCTGCGCTCGGCGTAGTTCGCCTTCTGCGCCGCCCGATCGGCCGCGCTGAGCGGCGTATTGCCCGCGGGCACACTGTAATTGGCGGTGCGCTGGAACACGTGCAGCTGCCGGGCCTGCTCGGCCAGGCACGGAATGGTCTGGATGCCGGAGGACCCGGTGCCGATGACACCGACGCGCTGCCCGGTGAGATCGACGCCCTCGTGCGGCCAGTGCGAGGTGTGCAGGACCCGTCCCGCGAAGGTGTCGAGGCCGTCGATGGCGGGGGTGTTGGCATTGGACAGCGGGCCGGTGGCCAGCACCACGAAGCGGGCCGAGACCGCGCGTCCGGTGTCGGTGGCGACCTGCCAGCGCAGGGTCTGCTCGTCGAGCACGATATCGGTGACGCGCGTGCGGAATTCGATATCGCGGCGCAGGTCGTATCGGTCGGCGACGTGCTCGAGATAGGCCAGGATCTCGGGCTGGGTGGCGTACTTCTCGCTCCACTCCCACTCCTGTTGCAGCGCGTCGTCGAAGGAGTAGGAGTAGTCGACGCTCTCCACGTCGCAGCGCGCGCCCGGGTAGCGGTTCCAGTACCAGACGCCGCCCACGCCCGCGCCCGCCTCGAACACCCGCACCGACAGCCCGCTGCCGCGGAATCGGTGCAGGGCGTACAGACCGGCGATGCCCGCGCCGACGACGACCACGTCGACGTCGGCGGGGCCGGGGGCGGAAGCCGATGGGGTCTCGGGGTTCACAGTGCCTACCTTTCGATGGAGACCGGTTCTCCGCGGCGACGCTAGGTCCGCGCGCCCGCCACCAGCAGATGTCCTTCCCGCTGACCGGCACATTCGGCGCTTCGATCGCCTCCCGGTGATCGGGACGATCTGCACCGCGCGCCCGGTCCCCGCACCTACCGTCGTCGGCAATTCGAGGTGGTACCAGGAGGAAACAGTGGTGGACTGGAACGACGAGGTGGATGTGCTGGTCGCGGGCTCGGGCGGTGGCCTGGCCGGGGCCTACACCGCCGCCCGCGAGGGGCTCAGCGTCGCGGTGGTCGAGGCGACCGACAAGTTCGGCGGCACGACCGCCTATTCGGGCGGCGGCGGGGTGTGGTTCCCGTGCAACCCGGTGCTGGAGCGGGCGGGCACCGACGACACGATCGACGACGCGCTCACCTACTACCGCGCCGTCGTCGGCGACCGCACCCCCGACGAGCTCCAACAGACCTACGTGCGCCGCGGCCGCGACCTCATCGAGTATCTCGAGGCCGACGACCATTTCGCCTTCCAGATGCTCCCGTGGCCGGACTACTTCGGCAAGGCCCCCAAGGCCCGCCTGGACGGGCAGCGCCACATCATGCCCACCCCGCTGCCCGCCGCCGAGCTGGGCCCGCTGCGGGAATCGCTGCGCGGCCCGCTCGACACCGACCGGCTCGGCGCCCCGCTGCCGGAGCTGCTGATCGGCGGCCAGGCGCTGATCGGGCGTTTCCTGCGCGCGCTGTCGGCCTACCCGCACGCGCGCCTGCATCTGGAGTCGCCGCTGGTCGAACTCGTCGTCGAGGACGGGGCGGTCACCGGGGCGATCGTGGAACGCGACGGCGCCCGGCACGCCATTCGCGCCCGGCGCGGGGTGGTGCTCGCGGCGGGCGGTTTCGAGCAGAACGCGGAGTTGCGCGTGCACTACGGGGTGCCCGGTGAGGCGCGGGACACCATGGGGCCCTGGGGAAATCAGGGCCTGGCGCATCAGGCGGGGATCGCGGCGGGCGCCGATACCGACCTGATGGATCAGGCGTGGTGGTCGCCGGGGCTGACCCATCCGGACGGGCGGTCGGCCTTCGCGCTGTGGTTCACCGGCGGCATCTTCGTCGACCAGGACGGGCGCCGGTTCGTCAACGAGTCTGCTCCCTACGACCGGCTCGGACGCGAGGTGATCCGGCAGATGAGCGAGCGCGGCCTGCGCCTGCCGTTCTGGATGATCTACGACGACAAGGAGGGCGAGGTCCCGCCGATCAAGGCCACCAATGTGTCCATGGTCGAGACCGAGAAGTACGTGGCGGCCGGGCTGTGGCACACCGCCGACACCCTCGCCGGACTCGCCGCGAAGATCGGCGTTCCGGCGGCGGAGCTCGAGGCGACCGTCGCCCGGTTCAACGACATGGTCGCCACGGGCGTCGATCCCGATTTCGGGCGCGGCGACGAGGCCTACGACCGCGCGTTCTCGAACGGCGAACCGCCGCTGGTGACGATCGACAAGGGCCCGTATCACGCGGCCGCGTTCGGCATCTCCGATCTGGGCACCAAGGGCGGTCTGCGCACCGACACCGCGGCCCGCGTGCTCGACCGCGCGGGCGCGCCGATTCCGGGGCTCTACGCCGCGGGCAACACCATGGCCGCCGTCAGCGGCGAGGTCTATCCCGGCGGCGGCAATCCGATCGGCGCGTCCATGCTGTTCAGCCACCTCGCCGTGCGCCACATCCTCGGCGACTGACCCGGCGGCGGTCCCTCCCGCTGGCCGGGACGGACCGCCACCGACCGGCCCCCGGATGTGGTTCCGTTCACACCACCAACCCCTTTTCGATATTTCAGGAGCGAGACGATGGCTTCAGCCGACGACATCCGCGCGACGGTGCGCGACTACGTGGAGGCCGTCGGCAGCGGCTCCGCTGCCGACATCGTCGCCCTCTACCGCGAGGACGCGACGGTGGAGGACCCGGTCGGCAGCGAACCGCATGTCGGCCACGCGGCGATCCGGAAGTTCTACGAGTCCTTCGAACAGCTGGAGCGCTCCAGCGAACTGTTCTTCGTGCGGGTCGCGGGCAACAGCGCGGCGTTCAGTTTCCGGGTGGTCACCCGGTTCGGCGACCAGGACTTCACCCTCGAGCCGATCGATGTCATGACCTTCGACGAGAACGCGCGGATCGCGAGCATGCGGGCGTTCTGGTCGCAGGACGACATGGTCGTGGGCTGAGGCGAGCATGACCGCGACCGAACAGCACTGGGATCACGAAGTCGGTTTCCTCGTCGTCGGCAGCGGCGCGGGCGGGCTCACCGGCGCGCTGGCCGCCGCCGAGCGCGGCCTGGACACCCTGGTCATCGAGAAGGCCGGGGTGTACGGCGGCAGCACCGCGCTCTCCGGCGGCGGCATCTGGGTGCCCAACAATCCGGTGCTGCTGCGCGAGGGCCTGGGCGATGCCCGCGCCGACGTGCGCGCCTACCTCGACGCCGTCGTCGGTGACCGGGTGCCCTCGGCCAATCTCGACGCCTTCATCGACGCGGGCCCGCGCATGCTGGAGTTCCTGGAGACCAGCCCGCACCTGCGGTTCCAGTGGTGCACCGGCTATTCCGACTATCACCCCGAAGCGCCCGGTGGCCGTCCGGCGGGTCGCTCGATCGAGCCGCTGCCGGTCGATCTGAAGCAGCTCGGCGCCGACGAGGATCTGCTGCGCCCGGCCGCTCTGGCCACCCCGCCGGGGCTGTTCATCACCTCCAAGGACTTCGTCCAGCTCAATATGGTGACCCGCACCTGGAAGGCCCGCTGGACCGCGCTGCTCACCGGGCTGCGCGCGATCAAGGCGATCGTGCTGCGCAGGCACATGGACACCCTCGGCCGCGCGCTCATCGCCCGGCTGCGGCTGGCCCTGCGCGACGCCGGGGTGCCGCTGTGGCTGAACACGCCCCTGCGGTCGCTGATCACCGACGACACCGGCGCTGTGCTCGGCGTACTCGCCGAACGCGACGGCCGCGAGTTCCGGATCCGCGCCCGCGACGGCGTGCTGCTGGCCACCGGCGGTTTCGAGCACAATCAGGCGCTGCGCAAGCGCTACCTGCCCGAGGGCGGCCGCGACAACTTCAGCGCGGCCTCCACCGACAACACCGGCGACGGCATCGTGGCCGGGGAGCAGGTCGGCGCGGCGGTGGACCTGATGGACGATGCCTGGTGGATGCCGTCGTTCCAGCGGCCGGAGGGCATCAATCAGGTGCTGGTCTCGGAGCGGTCCATTCCGCGCTCGATCATCGTCGACAGCACCGGGGCGCGCTTCACCAACGAGGCCTCGCCATATGTGACCTTCGTGCACGCGCAGCTGGCCGGTCGCCACGATCCGGCCTGGCTGATCTTCGACGCGAAGGCCAAGAGCCGCTACCCGATCGGCGGGATCGTGCCCGGCCAGAAGTTCCCGGCCTCCTGGACCTCGACCGGGCTGATGCACAGCGCGCCGGACCTCGCCGGGCTGGCCGCCGCCATCGGTGTCCCCGCCGAGTCCCTTGGTACGACCGTGCGGCGGTTCAACGGGTTTGCCCGCGACGGCCACGACGCCGACTTCGGGCGCGGCGGGAGCGCCTACGACAACTACTACGGCGACCCCACCCTGGCGACCCCGGCACTGGATGTCCTGGACAAGGGCCCGTACTACGCGCTGCGCGTGCGGATCGGTGATCTGGGCACCAAGGGCGGCCTGGTCTACAACGCCGACGCCCAGGTGCTGCGCGCCGACGGCACCGTCATCCCGGGCCTCTACGCCGCGGGCAACACCTCGGCCGCGGTCATGGGCAACGACTACGCGGGCGCGGGCGCCACCATCGGCCCGGCGATGGTGTTCGGCTATATCGCCGCGCGTCGTGCCGCCGGGCAACGCTGAGGGGGCGATCATGCAACCCGTGCAATGCGCCACCTGCGGCAACAAGGTGCTGGCCGAGAAGTTCAGTCCCAGCCACACCAGCGTGCAATGGCTCGACGACGCCGAGTCCGCGTGCCCGGAGTTCGCCCGCCGGGCCGCCCTCGGGGAACCGAGCGGCTCGATCCCCACCTGCCCCGCCCTGCGCGACTCGATCGAGAACGCGGTCCGCGCAGGCACTCTGGCCACCGACCAGCTGCGGCACGAGCCCGTGCCCGGCCGGCTCGGGTGAGCCACCGACCCGAAGGACATCCCATGAACAGACTCGACGACCTTCGCACCCTCGTCACCGGCGCCGCCTCCGGCATCGGCCAGGCCACCGTGCTCCGGCTGCTCGACGAAGGCGCCCGCGTGGTCGGCGCCGATGTCTCGGCCGACGGCCTGGCCGCCACCCGCGCCCAGGCCACCGAACGCGGCACCGCCGACCGGCTCACCACCCTGACCATCGACATCGGCGACGAACAGTCGGTGATCGACGGCGTGCGCGGCGCGGTCGACACCCTCGGCGGCCTGGATTCCCTGGTCAACGCCGCGGGCATCCTGCGCGCCTCGCACACCGAACAGACCTCCCTGGAGCTGTGGGACCTGATCCTGCGGGTCAATCTCACCGGCACCTTCCTGGTGGTCCGCGAGGCGCTGCCCGCGCTGCTCGCGAATTCCCGTGCCAGCGTGGTGAATTTCAGCTCCACCTCGGCGGCGTTCGCGCACCCGTACATGGCGGCGTACGCGGCGAGCAAGGGCGGCATCCAGTCCTTCACGCACGCCCTGGCGCTGGAGTTCGGCGGCAAGGGGCTGCGCGCGGTGTGTGTCGCGCCGGGCAGCATCAAGTCCGGCATCACCGACGCGACCCCGGGTTACGTTCCGGCGGACGCGGATTGGGCGCTGTTCTCGAAGCTGTCGCCGGTGCTGCCGACCGACCGGGAATCCGGTGGCGCGGGCATGGGCGACCCGACCGCGGTGGCCGGGGTGATCGCCATGCTGGTCTCCGAGGACGGCGCCTTCATCACCGGCACCGAGATCCGTATCGACGGCGGCACCCACGCGTGAGCCCGCACCCACACACCCCGGAGGACCCGCGATGACCGAACCCAGCTACGCCGACACCCTGAAGGAGATCCGCACCGACGCGGGTGTCCTGCGCTATCACGAGATCGGGGACGGTCCCCCGCTGCTGCTGTTGCACGGCTCCGGGCCCGGCGTCACCGGCTGGCGTAATTTCCGCGGCAATCTCGCGGCCTTCGCCGACCGGTTCCGCTGCCTGGTCCTGGAATTCCCCGGTTTCGGCGTCAGCGACGACTTCGGCGGACACCCCATGGTCACCGCGCTGGAAGCGGTGGTCCGCTTCGTCGACGCGCTGGGCCTGGACACCGTCGACATCATCGGCAATTCGATGGGTGGCGGCGTGGCGCTGAACTACGCCATCGCGCATCCCGACAGAGTCGGCAAGCTGGTGACCATCGGCGGGATCGGCCGCAACCTGTTCAGCCCCGGCCCGGGCGAGGGCATCAAGCTGCTCCAGGAGTTCACCGAGGAACCCACCCGGGAGCGGCTGATCCAGTGGCTGCACTCGATGGTCTACGACCCGGCCATGGTCACCGAGGAGCTCATCGAGGAACGCTGGACCCAGGCCACCGACCCGGCCACCCTCGACAGTGCCCGCCGCATGTACAGCAAGGCCGCCTTCGCCATGATGGTGCGCGCCATGGAGGCCGCCGACGTGCCGCCGCCGTGGGCCATGCTGCACAAGGTGCAGGCCCCGACCCTGATCACCTGGGGCCGTGACGACCGGGTGAGCCCCCTCGATATGGCGCTCATCCCGATGCGGACCATCCCGCGCGCCGAACTGCACGTGTTCCCGAACTGTGGGCACTGGGCGATGATCGAGCGCAAGGACGAGTTCGAGTCGGCCGTGCTGGCGTTCCTGACCCGCAAGGAGTCCGGCACCGCCTGACATCGGCGCACACAAAGCGGGGGCCTGGTGACCAGGCCCCCGCTTTCGTGTGTGTGTCAGCGCTGGGTGCTGCCCGCGTCGACCGGCAGGGTCACCGCGGTGATGTAGCGGGCCTCGTCCGAGGCCAGGAACAGGGTGGCGTTGGCGATGTCGACCGGGTCGACCCACGGAATCGGCAGCATGTTCATCGTGACCGCGGCCTCGGCGAACTCCTCCCGCGTGGGTGACGTGAGATCGGGCCGGAACGCGCGGCGCACCGAGTCGTTCTGGATCATGAGCGTGTCGACATTGGTGGGATGCACCGAGGTCACCCGGATGTGGTGCGGGGCCAGCTCTTTGGCGAGGGAGCGCATCAGCCCGACGACACCGTGCTTGGCCGCGGTGTAGTGGGCGACCCCGACCAGGCCGCGCAGTCCGGCGATCGAACTGGTGAGGATCATCGCGCCACCGTCGCGGGCGATCAGGTGCCCGGTGGCGGCCTTGCAGGTCTGCCAGACGCCGGTCAGGTTGACATCGATCATGGTCTGCCACTGCTGTTCGGTCAGCTCGAGCGCGCCGCCGCTGGAACTGATTCCCGCAGTGGCGCAGACGATATCGAGCCCACCCAGTTCGGCGACGGCCGCGTCGACGGCGCCGCGCAGCGCGGTCCCGTCGCGCACATCCACGGTGGCGGTGACGACCCGCCTGCCCGTCGCGGTGACAGCCGCGGCGGTCTCGGCGAGGTCCGCCGCGCTCGCGGGCGGGGTCAGCACCGACTCGACCGGACCGCAGATGTCCACGGCGACGATATCGGCGCCCTCCTCGGCGAGCCGGATGGCCTGGGCGCGGCCGATGCCGCGCGCGGCGCCGGTGACCAGCGCGATCTTGCCCGTAACTCGTCCCATGTCACACCTTCTGAGTCAGTCCGGCATCCACCACGAGCTGGGTTCCCGTCACGTAACGGGACTCGTCGGATGCGAGGAAGAGCACGGCATTGCTGACGTCGACCGGGTCGACCCAGGGCACCGGCAGCAGCGTGCGGCGGGCCAGCACCTCGGCCGCGTCGGCCCGCGTGGGATGCGGCAGATCGGGACGGAGCTTGGCGTAGACCGTGTCGTTGAGGATCATCGGCGTGGCCACCGACCCGGGATGCACCGTATTGACCCGGATATTGCGCGGGCCCAGCTCGTTGGCGAGGGTGCGGGCCAGACCGACCACCGCGTGCTTGCTCGCCGCGTAGTGCGCGGCGGACGCCGCCCCGACCAGGCCGTTGGTCGAGCTGACGATCACGATCGAGCCGCCGTCGGTCAGCGCGGGCACCGCCGCGCGCACGGTGTGCCACACGCCGGTGAGATTGATGTCGACGGTGCGCTGCCAGGCCTGGTCGGTGAGTTCCCAAGACGAGCCGAGGTCGGCGTAGATCCCGGCATTGGCGACGATCACGTCGAGCCTGCCCAGCGCGGCGACGCCGTCGGCGACCGCCACATCCAGGGCGGCCTGGTCCCGCACGTCGGCGATGCCGGTCACGCAGACCCGGCCCACCGCCGCCACCTCGGCCGCCGTAGCCGCCAGTTCGGCGGCGGCGGAGTCGATGTCGACGGCGATGATGTCGGCGCCCTCTTCGGCCAGCCGACGGCAATGGGCGCGGCCCATTCCCCCTGCCGCGCCGGTCACCAGCGCGACGGTGTGCTGCATGCGGTTCATCGGGCGCCCCCGGGAGATCGAGTGTCCACGCCGCCGACGCTAGGGTCGCCGCGTCCGGCATCCGCCCTGGTCTTCCCGGTCAGCGGGCACTCGCGCGGCGATCTCCCGGCCACCGGGAACCGCAGGGTCCGCGCGGGCGGCGGGCTGCGACGGTGTCGGCACACCGGTTCTGTGAGCGAGGAGGGCACCAGTGACGACAGCCGAGGTTCCACGGGTGGTGACGCTGCGGGTGGCCGCGGTGATCGAGGAGACCGCCGACGCGCGCTCGCTCGTCTTCGACGTGCCGCCGGAAGCCGCCGGTCGTTTCGCCTACCGTCCCGGCCAGTTCCTCACCCTGCGTATCCCGAGCGAGCGACCCGAGCCGGTCGCGCGCTGCTACTCCCTCGCGAGTTCGCCGTTCACCGGCGACCCGCCGCAGGTGACGGTCAAGCGCACCGCCGACGGCTACGGCTCGAACTGGTTGTGCGACAACGTCTCCGTCGGTGACACCCTCGACGTACTGCCACCGCAGGGCGCCTTCACCCCGGCCTCCCTGGACACCGATCTGCTGCTGTGGGCGGCGGGCAGCGGGATCACGCCGGTGCTGTCGATCCTGCGCTCGGCGCTGGTCCGGGGCACCGGCCGGGTGGTGCTGTTCTACGCCAATCGCGGTCCGGAGTCGGTGATCTTCGCCGCGGCCCTGCGCGACCTGGCGGAACGGTATCCGGACCGGCTCACCGTGGCGCACTGGCTGGAATCACTCCAGGGCCTGCCGAGCGGGCCGCAGCTGGCACGGTTCGCGGCACCGTATCCGGGCTACGAGGCGTTCGTGTGCGGGCCCGCACCATTCATGGCGGCGGTCACCGAGGCACTGTCGGGGGCGGGCTGGCCGCGCGAGCGGATCACCACCGAGGTGTTCGTCTCGCTCTCGGGTGACCCGTTCGCCGCACCCGAACCCCTCGATCCCGCCGACGACGCCGACGCCGACGCCGCCCAGGTCGAGGTGGAACTCGACGGCGCCGTGCACGCCCTGCGCTGGCCGCGCTCCCGCACCCTCGTCGACGTCATGCTCGCCGACGGCCTGGACGTGCCCTATTCCTGCCGCGAGGGCGAATGCGGATCGTGCGCGTGCACCGTCCTCGACGGCGCGGTGAGCACGCCGCCGTCGGCGATCCTCGACCAGGACGACATCGAGGCAGGCTACACCCTCGCGTGTCAGGCCCGGCCCACCAGCGATCAGGTCCGTATCCGCTTCTGAGCCGAGAGGTGCCCGTTGGCAACCGATACCGTACGGGCCGAGGTCGGCTTCGGCTCGGACCGTGGCCCGGTGCTGGCCGCGCTCATGCTCGCCACCGGCCTGGTCGCGCTGGACTCGACCATCCTGGCCACCGCCGTGCTGGCGATCACCGACGACCTCGGCGATTTCGCGCTGTTCCCCTGGCTGTTCACCAGTTATCTGCTCGCCCAGGCGATCACGGTCCCGATCTACGGCGCGCTGGCCGACGCGTTCGGCCGCAAGCCGGTGATGCTGTGCGGGGTCGTGGTGTTCGCGCTCGGGTCGCTGCTGTGCGGCCTGGCGGGCAGCATGCTCGCGCTCATCGTGTTCCGGGCGGTCCAGGGTATCGGCGCGGGCGCGATCCAGCCGACCACCATGGTCATCGCGAGCGACCTGTACACCCTGGCCGAACGCGCCACCGTGCAGGGCTATCTGGCCGGGGTGTGGGCGGTGGCCTCGGTGACCGGGCCGCTGCTGGGCGGGATCTGCGCCGACTATCTGGGCTGGCGCTGGATCTTCCTGGTCAACCTGCCGCTGGCGGCACTGGCCGGGTGGACGCTGGTGCGGCACTTCCAGGAATCGGTGACCCGGCAGCCGCGCCGCATCGACTACCTCGGCGCGATCCTGCTGACGCTCGGCGCGGGTGGGCTGGTCCTCGGGCTGCTCGAAGGCGGGCACGCCTGGGCCTGGCGGTCACCGACCTCCCTGGCGGTCTTCGGCGGTGCCGCGCTGGCCCTGCTGCTGTTCGTGGTGGCGGAAACGCGGGCGGCGCAACCGATTCTGCCGCTGTGGGTGTTCACCCGCCGGGTGGTCGTCGCGGGCGCGGTGGCCGCGGTGCTGGGCAGCGCGCTGCTGTTCGGGTTCACGACCTATGTGCCGCTGTTCAATCAGGGTGTGCTCGGGTCGAGCGCGCTGGTCGCGGGGCTGGTCACCGGGGCGCTCACCCTCGGCTGGCCGCTGTCGGCCGCCCAGGCCGGAAAGGTGTATCTGCGCTTCGGCTTCCGGGCGTGCGCGGTGCTGGGCAGTTCGGTCGCGGCGCTCGGTGCGGCGAGCACCCTGCTGCTCGACGAGCACTCGGAGCTGTGGCAGGTGGCGGTCTCGTGTTTCGTGGTCGGCGCGGGCATGGGCCTGGTCGCCACCCCCACGCTCATCGCGGCGCAGACCAGTGCGCGCTGGTCCGAGCGCGGAGTCGTCACCTCGGCCACCATGTTCGCGCGGTCGCTGGGCAGCGCGGTGGGGGTGGCGGTATTCGGCGCGCTGGTCAACGCGCGGCTCGATGACACCGGCGCGGCCACCCCGGACGTACTCGCGGGCGCGATCCACCTGGTGTTCGCCACCATCGCCGTTCTCACCGTGGTGCTGGTGGCGGTCTGCGCGCTGGTTCCGGGCGGGCTCACCGGGATTCCCGCCCATCCAGCGGGAACGTCCGATCCCGACGGGCCCGCGCGCACCCAGGATGGGAACGCATCACCAGAGGAGGAACCAGGATGCTGACAACCAGCGTGCGCACCGAGCTCGCGGACGAACTGGCGCGCGCCGAACGGGACCGGGTGGCGGTGTCCCCCCTCGCCGCCCGGTACCCGGACATCGATGTGGTCGACGCCTACGAGATCCAGCTGCTCAATATCCGGCGCAAGCTGGACGGCGGCGGCCGGATCGTCGGGCACAAGGTGGGGCTGTCGTCGGTGGCGATGCAGCAGATGATGGGCGTCGACGAACCCGACTACGGTCACCTGCTGGCCGACATGGAACTGTTCGAGGACACCCCGGTCGACACCTCGGCGTTCCTGCTGCCCCGGGTCGAGGTCGAGGTCGGCTTCGTGCTCGGCGCCGATCTGCCCGGTGCCGACTGCACCGAGGACGATGTCCGCGCCGCCACCGTCGCCTACGCCCCCGCCATCGAACTCATCGATTCGCGCATCACCGACTGGCGGATCAGCCTGTGCGACACCATTTCCGACAACGCGTCCTCGGCCGGGTTCGTGCTGGGCAAGGCGCGCGTGGCACCCGGTGACATCGACGTCACCGCCATCGACGCCGTGCTCACCCGCAACGGCGAGGTCATCGCCGAAGGGCGTTCCGATGCCGTGCTCGGTGATCCGCTGATCGCGGTGGCGTGGCTGGCGCGCAAGGTCGCGAGCTTCGGGGTGCGGCTGAGGGCGGGCGATGTCGTGTTGCCCGGCTCCTGCACCCGGGCCATCGATGCCAGGGCCGGTGACGACTTCCGCGCGGAGTTCACCGGACTCGGTGCCGTGGACCTGCGTTTCGTCTGATCCATCCCGAGCGCCGTGAACGCGCGCTCCCTACTCTTCAGGAGGCGACCGTGTCCCAGGGGACCGTCGACGCCGCGATCGTGGGATCCGGCAATATCAGCACCGACCTGCTCTACAAACTGCTGCGGTCGGCATCCATCACACCGCGCTGGATGATCGGGATCGACCCCGGCAGCGAGGGGTTGAAGCGGGCCCGCGGGCTGGGGCTGGAGACCTCGGCCGACGGGGTGGACTGGCTGCTCGCCCAGGACGAGAAGCCGGACATCGTCTTCGAGGCCACCTCCGCCTACGTGCACCGGGCCGCCGCGCCCCGCTATGCCGAACTCGGTATCCGCGCGGTCGATCTCACCCCCGCCGCGGTCGGGCCCGCGGTGGTGCCGCCGGTGAACCTGGACGCGCTGCTGGACGCGCCGAACGTCAATATGATCACCTGCGGTGGCCAGGCCACCATTCCGATCGTGGCCGCCGTGTCCCGGGTCGTGCCGGTCACCTATGCCGAGATCGTGGCGTCGGTGTCGTCGGTGTCGGCCGGGCCGGGGACCCGCGCCAATATCGACGAGTTCACCAAGACCACCAGCCGGGGGGTGGAGACCATCGGTGGCGCCCGGAAGGGCAAGGCGATCATCATCCTGAACCCCGCCGAGCCGCCGATGATCATGCGCGACACCATCTTCTGCGCCATCCCCGAGGACGCGGACCACGACGCCATCCGCGCGTCGATCCACCGGATGGTCGCCGATATCCAGACCTATGTGCCCGGCTACCGGCTGCTCAACGAACCCCAGTTCGACGAGCCCTCGCTGGTATCCGGTGGGCTGGCGAAGGTCTCGGTGTTCGTCGAGGTCGAGGGCGCCGGGGACTTCCTGCCGCCCTACGCGGGCAATCTCGACATCATGACCGCCGCCGCGACCCGCGTCGGTGAAGTCGTCGCCGGGCAGATCCTCGCGGCGCGGGTGTAAGGAGCGAACCATGGTCTATTCCGCCGAACTCGACATCCGGGTCACCGACACGTCCCTGCGTGACGGGTCCCACCACAAGCGTCACCAGTTCACCGCCGCCGAGGTCCGTGACATCGTCATCGCGCTCGACGGGGCCGGGGTGCCGGTCATCGAGGTGACCCACGGCGACGGCCTCGGCGGGTCCTCGTTCAACTACGGGTTCTCCCGCACGCCGGAGCAGGAGCTCGTCAAGACCGCCGCCGAGGCCGCGAAGAACGCCGCCATCGCCGTCCTCATGCTGCCCGGTGTCGGTGTCAAGGAGGACATCGCGATCGCGCGGGACAACGGCGCCACGATCTGCCGGGTCGCCACGCACTGCACCGAGGCCGATGTCTCCGTCCAGCATTTCGGGTACGCCCGCGAACTCGGTCTGGAGACCGTCGGCTTCCTGATGATGTCGCACACCCAGCCGCCGGAAGCGCTGGCGAAGCAGGCCCGCATCATGGCCGACGCGGGCTGCCAGTGCGTGTATGTCGTCGACTCCGCCGGGGCGCTGGTGCTCGAACAGGTCTCCGATCGTGTCGGCGCGCTCGTCGCCGAACTCGGCGCCGACGCCCAGGTCGGCTTCCACGGCCACGAGAATCTCGGTCTGGCGGTGGCGAATTCGGTGTACGCGGTGCGCGCCGGCGCCACCCAGATCGACGGGTCCGCCCGCCGCTTCGGCGCGGGTGCGGGCAATCTCCCCGTCGAAGCGTTCATCGGTGTCTGCGACAAACTCGGCATCGAGACCGGCGTCGACTTCTTCGCCGTCACCGATGCCGCCGAAGACGTCGTCCGCCCGGCCATGCCCACCGAATGCCTGCTGGACCGGCAGGCCCTCATGATGGGCTACGCGGGCGTCTACTCGAGCTTCCTGCGCCACGCCGAACGCCAAGCCGAACGCTACAACGTCTCCGCCGCCGAGATGCTCGTCCGCGCGGGCCGCCGCAAACTCATCGGCGGCCAGGAAGACCAGCTCATCGACATCGCCCTAGAACTCCAGCGCGAAGCCACCACCCGCGCCTGAGACCTGGACATGCGATCACCACGCTCTGGTGGCGGTGCGCCCTCGGGCGATGCCGCCACCAGAGCATGGTGATCAACTGTCCGATGCCGTCACCGGGCCGATACGGTGAGAAAATCCTCGCCGCCGACGTAGAAGGTCTGGCCGAGAGTGGCGGGTTCTGTGCCAGCGCGCACGATGACGCGGGCGAATTCCTCGACGGTCGGGAGCGGGCCCGCGGCGCGGCGCGCGGCGACGCTGCCGGGGTCGCGGCGTTCCAGGAGGCGGACGATGATCGTGCCGTCGATCATGTCGCCGGACACCACCGTGAACCCCACTCCGCGATCCCGGAATTCGGGGATCCGGGACCGCAGCGCGTCCTCACCCGCCCGCTTGCTCAGCGCGATCGGGGCGTACCCGGCGGGCACCTCGCCCTGCTCGTGCACGAAATGCGCCTGATGGCTGGTGACGAACACGATCCGTCCACCCTCGGGCATGAGCGGCAGCACCGAAACCGCCAGGCGCACCTGGGCATCCCGGTTCAGGCGCAGCGCGTACCCGGGATCGGCGTCGCGCTCGAGCCCCCCGGAAGCATTGAGCACCAGGGTATCCAGGCGCCCGAACCGCTCCCCCAGCTCGGCGGCCATTCCCTCGACCGCCGCCGGATCCGACACGTCCGCACCGAGCACCGACGCACTGCCGCCTGCCGCGACGATCCCGTCCACCACGACCTGGGCCCGCTTGCGCTTCTCCCGGTAGTTGACCACGACATGCGCCCCGGTCGCCCCGAACTGCGCCGCGGCTTCCGCGCCTATTCCGCGCGAGGCCCCGGTCACCAACACGACCCGCCGCTGCACCCGTTCCATCGATCGTCTCCTCCCGCCGACCCGCACGGCGTCGCATGCTTCTGATTCAGAAGCAACTATCGTGCTTCTGAATGAGAAGCGCAACTGCGGACGACGGTGCCCCGGCCGAGCCGTCGGCGAAGATCCTGGCCGCCATCGATCTGCTCGGGCAGCGCTGGATGCTGCGCGTGGTCTGGGAATTGGAGCCGGGACCGCTCGGTTTCCTCGACCTGCGCAGGCGGATGGGCAACTGTTCGTCGAGCATGCTCTCGGACCGGTTGCAGCAGCTCCAATCCGCCGGGCTGACCCGTAAGGACGGTCCGCGCGGGGCCTACGAACTCACCACCGAGGGCGCGTTGCTGGCCGAGGCGCTGCAACCGCTGTGGGACTGGTCCGAGCAGCGCACGAGTACCGGTGACGGCAATGGGCGGATCCCGTGGCGACCGGCCACGCATCCGGCACCCTAGGGACACCCTGATGCGGGATCAGGGCTGATACCGGATGTGGTGGGGGCGGATTCGGGCTTTGCTGGAATCATGCGCACACTCACCGTTTCACTGACCGCTACCACCCTCTATGCCGCGCTCGCGACGCTGGTGTTCTGCACCATGATCGCTGAGACGGTGTTCCTGTATCCCAACTACTTTCACGATATTCCGCGGTCGCTGATCGTGGCCGACGAGTTCACCGCGGCGGTGTCGGTGGGTAGTGTGATGCGGCCGTTGGGGGCGGTGCTGATGGTGACCGCGATCGTGGCTACCGCCGTCAGTGTGTGGGCGCGGACCGCCCGGGTGTGGACGGTGGCCTCGTTGGTGTCGCTGGTGTCGGGGCTGTTCCTGCTGTCGGCGCTGTACCTGTGGGAACGCTGGACGATCCTGTTCGACGAGCGCGACCAGCACACCATCGAGGAACTGCGGCGGACGGTGCGGGAGGTCGAGGTGGCGCATTCGGTGCGGATCGTACTCGGCGCGCTCACCGCGGTGTTCGCCGTGGTCGCGGCGGTGCGCACCTATCGCGCCCGGCTGCTGCGGGGCCTCGAACCGGCGGCCGGATGACCGGTCAGCGCCGGTGTATCGATTCCTCGGTGTCGTAGCCGAGGGTGACGTCGTGGGTGATCTCGCCCCGGGTGACCGAGACCTGGCTGGCGATCGGCGGGTAGCCGCGGGCCACGACGGTGTACTCGCCCTCGGGCAGGTCCGGCACCAGGTAGCGGCCCTTCTCGTCGGTGCGGGTGGTGGCCGCCTGGTCGCCACCGGCGTCGAGCACGGTGATCTGCACGTCGGCGACGGGACGGTCACCGTCGACCCAGGCCGAGCCG
Source organism: Nocardia sp. SSK8 (assembly GCF_037034205.1). Lineage (NCBI taxonomy): Bacteria > Bacillati > Actinomycetota > Actinomycetes > Mycobacteriales > Nocardiaceae > Nocardia > Nocardia sp. SSK8. The sequence continues at coordinate 65,674 of NZ_JBAGKD010000008.1, read as the reverse complement.
ACCAGGATGGCCATCGGCTCCAGATCGATGTCGTGGTGCAGGGAGCCGGTATCGGGCACGGTCAGCGCGACCGCGGCCGGGCGCATGTGGTCGGCCACCGCGACCAGCGTGTAGGTCCCGCTGACGACATCGCGGCACACGTACACCCCGTCCTCGCCGGTGATGGCCGCCCCGACGACATCACCCTCCGCGTCGGTGAGCGTGATGGTCGCCCCGAACAGGGGCTCGCCCCGGCGCGCGGACCGCACCACACCGGTGAGCTCTCCTGCCCCGATGAGCATGAGGTCCACGTGCTGGGCGCGCTCGCCCATCGATACGCTCACCGCCTCGGGCTGATGTCCCGGCGCCGCGGCGATGAGCACATAGTTGCCGGGCTCCGGCGCCTCGATGACATACGCGCCGTCGGCATCGCCGCTGCCGCGCGCGACCTGCCGCCCGTGCTGGTCGATCAGGGTGAGGATCGCCGCCGACACGGGCCGCGCGTCATCGCGCCGCAGCAGGCCCGCGATCACCCGGCCGGTGGCGGCGGGCCGCAACTGCCCCGCCATCTCCTGGGCATCGTGCAGGCTCACATCGCGCAGCAGCGTGGCCTCGGCGTCCTCGCCGGGCACCGGATCCTCGCGCAGCGGGATCTCTTTCATGAACACCAGCACCAGGCACGCCACCACGGCCAGGTCGGCGGCCAGGAAGAACACGCTGTGCATGGCGTCGGTGAACCCGGTGAGGATCGGGATGCGCAGCTCGTCGGGCAGCGCGGCGATCCCGCTGGTATTGCTCTGCAGGGCGGCGAGCTGCTCGGCGTCGAAACCGGCGGGCAGGTGGCCGCCGAAGGCGCCCAGGATGGAGCCGGGCAGCCGGTCGAACAGGACCGTCAGGAACACCGCGACGCCGAGGGTGCCGCCGAGCTGACGGAAGAAGGTCGCCGCCGCGGTCGACACCCCCATCTCGGTGCGCCCCACCGCGTTCTGCGCGGCGATCACCAGCGTCTGCATGCAGCCACCGAGCCCGAAACCCATGATGGTGCTGTAGGCCAGCGGCTGCCACAGCGGCCCGTCGAAGTCCACCCGGGCGAACAGCGCGCAGCCGACCGCCAGGATGAGCGCGCCCAATACGGGCAGCACCTTGTAGCGGCCGCTCGCCTTGGTGATCAGGCCCGACAGCTGCGAACCCACCATGATTCCCAGTACCAGCGGCAGCATGAGCAGCCCCGCCTCGGTGGGCGAGAACCCCCGCACGACCTGCAGGTACTGCGGCACCATGGTGATCGCGCCGAACATCGCGACACCCACCAGGAAGCCGCCGAGGATGGCGATGCTGAACGTCGAATTGCGGAACAGGCGCAGCGGGATCAGCGCCGCGTCCTTCATCAGATACTCCACCAGCAGGAACAGCAGCAGGCCCGCCACGCAGATGCCGTAGCAGAGCAGCGATTTCTGCGAGGTCCAGCCCCACAGGCGCCCCTGCTCGGCCACGATCAGCAGCGGCACCACACCCACCACCAGGGTCGCCGCGCCGAACCAGTCGATCCGGCTGGGTCGGCGCACATGCGCCACGTTCAGCACCCGCGCCACGACCAGGAACGCGATCACGCCCACCGGCACGTTCACCAGGAACACCCAGCGCCAGCCCTCGATGCCGCCGAGACTCTCGTAGCCGGACAGGAATCCGCCCACCACCGGTCCGAGCACCGTCGCGATGCCGAACACCATGAGGAAATACCCCTGGTAGCGGACCCGTTCGCGGGCGGGCACGATATCGCCGACGATGGTGAACGCCAACGACATCAGCCCGCCAGCGCCGATGCCCTGCACCGCCCGGCACCCGGCCAGCTGGTACATGGTGGTGGCGAAGCAGCAGGCCGCCGAGCCGATCACGAACACCGCGATGGCGATCAGATAGAACGGTTTGCGGCCGTAGATGTCGGCGAGCTTGCCGTAGAGCGGCGTGGTGACGGTGGCGGTGATCAGATACGCCGTTGTCGCCCAGGCCTGTTCGTCGAACCCGTCGAGACTGTTCGCGATCCGCACGATCGCGACGCTGACGATGTTCTGGTCGAGCGCGGCGAGGAACACCCCCAGTAGCAGGCCGGACAGAATGGTGAGTGTCTGGCGGTGCGTGAGGCGTGATTCGGCAACGGCGGTATCGGTCATGGAAAAGCCCTGGTTCTGATCGGCTGGCAAGTGGGGGTCGATCATTCGGCCCACACGAGGGCCGACAACCCCGCTGCGAGGAAAACATCGCGCCGCGGGTGGAACTCTTCATGCACTGGTGCGCCGAGCTTACCCACGCCGCGTCCGGGCCCCGCACGGAGGGATCAAGTGACCGCCGATTTCACCCCGCATCGACCACTGCCCGCGAGCGGGCCGGACCGTTCGGCGAGGGCGCGTTCAGCACCCGGCGGCAGGAGCTGCGAGGTCCGGTGCCGGTGCGGCGGTCAGCCGATCGGCCAAGGCGCACAGCGTTTCCGAGCAACCCGCGTCGATGCGTAGGTGCCGTGCAGGTCGATCACCCGGCGCGCGCCCGCCTTGGTGTGCAGCAGATCCACGTTCTGCGTGATGACCCCCGCGACCACGCCCGCGCGTTCCAGGCGCGCGAGGGCCCGGTGCCCGGGATTGGGGCGGGCGGCGTCCATGCGGCGCCAGCCGAGGTGGTTGCGGGCCCAGTACCGCTGCCGGAACTCCGGGTCACCGACGAACTGCTGATAGGTCATCGGGTTCCGCGGCGGCGAGCCGGGACCGCGGTAGTCGGGAATGCCGCTGTCGGTGCTCAGGCCCGCACCGGTGACCACCACGATCCGGCGCCCGGCCAGCAGGGCGCTCGCGCGGCGCAGCGCGGTGCCGTCCGGGGTGGAGTCCGCCATGGCCCCACTCTACGAGCGCCCGGCGGCACTGCCCGAACACGCCGGGGTGGAGTTGCGCGGTGGTGCGCCGCGGCGACATGATGACTCGTCCGCGCGCAGATCGACCGTCAGGGGAAAACCCGTGTCCGACAACGACGAACACGGCCGCGGCGCGCTCAATGCCGCCGTCGACGCGACCATCATCGCCGTGCGCCGGATGTTCTATGTCCTCGGCACGGACATCGATCGCAGCGAGGGGCCGATCGAGTTCACCTTCCACGACGGGTCGACGCTGCTGCTGGACGCCGGGCTCGACGGCGAGGAGCTGCGGATCGGGGTGGCGCCGTGGCGGGACCCGTTCGAGCCGCTGGTCGACCCGGTCAATATCGAGTACGTGGCCGCGTCGGGCAAGTACACCGCCTTCGACGTCACCGACGAGGATCCGTATGTCGTGCTGACCGGGGCCCGCGTGGAGGCGGTGTCGGTGATCTCGCTCGCCGACGGCCGTCCGCGCGCCGCGACGCTGTATCTGACCGGGGGCATGGTGAAGGTCGAGACCGTCGCCGACGAACTGCTGGTCACCCTGGCTTGACCGGTCCGGGGAATCGCCACCGAACGGGTGGATCTGCGCGGGGCGGGGCCGCTCGAGGCAGCATGGCACCGGCAGGCCGGTGCGGGACGGGGAAAGGTGACGCGGGTGGAGCAGGTCAGGTGGCGGGCGGGCTGGGGTGTCGGGCTCGGGGTGTTCGTGGCGGTGTTCGTGCTGGTCCCGGCGACGTTCGCGGTGCAGAGCGCCTGGCACGTCCCGGTACCGCGGCCGGTAGCCTTCGCCGAACTCGAACCGATCGCCACCTCGTTCTGGCTCAGCTGGGCGGCCACGCTGGCGGTGCTGCTGATCCCGGCCGTGGTGCTGGCCCTGCTGCCACCTGCCCGGCTGCTCGCGCTGGGCTATCTGCTCGCCACCACCGCGGTCGGCACGGTGCTGTGCGCGACCACGGTGGGGCTGGCGTTCAGCGGGCTCGATCCGGTGTGACCGGCTGCCCGGCGGCCAAGATGGTGTCGGCCAGTTCGTCGATCACCGCGCCGCGGATCTGGTGCCGCTCGTTGGCCAGCGCGGTGGTGGTGCAGATCCCGAAGGCGCCCTGCTCGTCGTAGAGCACCGCGGCGCCCGCGGCGATCCCGTCGTCGCTGAGGTGGCTCTCCGCCTCGATGCCCATGTCGACCCCGATCGGCATGCGCGAGAACGTGATCGAGACATCGGTATTGATGAAGCCGATACCCTCGGTGCCCCAGTTGGTGACCAGGCTGGTCTGCTCGCCGGTCATGGCGGCGAAGCAGAACGGCGAGGCGGGCTCGCCGTCGACGACGGGGATATTGCGCACCCACTTGCGCTTGCGGGTGTCGTTCTGGTGCTCGGTCATCTTCGGCGACCAGCCCTCGGCGTGGCCGTCGCTGCCGAACAGGTGCATGGCCTCGTCGATCCGCGCCAGCGCGCTGGCCGGGGGCAGCGGCCGGTCGCGGTCGGGTCGCCACACCTCGCCCGGGGGCTGGTTGGAGCGCGCGAGCAGCAGCGCGCTGCCCCGCACCACCACCGCGTCCTCGGCGCGCAGCTCGAGCGAGACCGCGCGCACCCGCTTCCCGTCGCGGATCACCTCGCTGACGACCGTCAGCGGCACGGCGGGCACCGCCCGGTGCAGGTCGACGGTCAGGCGCGCCGGGACGAAGCCGCCGGTGCAGTAGCGCCGCTCGACCTCGCGCGCCAGCAGCCCGCACACCGGCGGCCCGGACAGGGTGTTCGGTGCCCACAGGCTCATCGAGAACGGAGTCGGCCGGAAGACGCCGTCGACCTGCGTGAAGTACGCCGGAGAGTTACTCATCGACACCCTTTCTTACACTGTAATACGTTCACAGTAGAACGCATTCCAGTCCGGCGGCAAGCTACTCCAGCTCGCCCTCGGTCTCCAGGTAGATCTGGCGCAGCCGGTCGAGGGTCTCCTGCTCGGGCTGTTCCCAGAGCTCGCGCTCGGCGGCCTCGAGCAAGCGCTCGGCGATCCCGTGCAGCGCCCACGGGTTGGACTGCTCCATGAACTTGCGGTTGACCTCGTCGAAGACGTAGCTCTCGGTGAGCTTCTCGTACATCCAGTCGGCGACCACATTGGTGGTGGCGTCGTAGCCGAACAGGTAGTCGACGGTGGCGGCCATCTCGAAAGCGCCCTTGTAGCCGTGGCGGCGCATGGCCTCGAGCCAGCGCGGGTTCACCACGCGGGCGCGGAAGACCCGGGCGGTCTCCTCCGACAGGGTGCGGGTGCGCACGGCGTCGGGGCGGGTGGAGTCACCGATGTAGGCCTCGGGGTTCTTGCCGGTCAGCGCGCGCACGGTGGCGACCATGCCGCCGTGGTACTGGAAGTAGTCGTCGGAGTCGGCGATGTCGTGTTCGCGGGTGTCGGTGTTCTTGGCCGCCACCGCGATCCGCTGGTAGGCGGTGCGCATGTCGTCGGCGGCGGGAGCGCCGTCGAGGTCGCGGCCGTAGGCGTAGCCGCCCCAGGTGGTGTAGACCTGCGCGAGGTCGTCGTCGGTGCGCCAGCTCTTGGAGTCGATGAGCTGGAGCAGACCCGCGCCGTAGGTGCCGGGCTTGGAGCCGAAGATGCGGGTGGTGGCGCGGCGGGTGTCGCCGTGCTCGGCCAGATCCGACTGGGCGTGCGCGCGCACGTAATTGGACTCTGCGGGCTCGTCGAGGTCGGCGACCAGGCGCACCGCGTCGTCGAGCAGGGCCAGCACGTGCGGGAAGGCGTCGCGGAAGAAGCCGGAGATGCGCACGGTGACATCGATGCGCGGGCGGCCGAGTTCGTCGAGGGCGATGACCTCGAGGGAGGTGACGCGGCGGCTGGCCTCGTCCCAGACCGGGCGCACGCCGAGCAGGGCCAGGACCTCGGCGATGTCGTCGCCGGAGGTCCGCATGGCCGAGGTGCCCCACACCGACAGGCCCACCGACTTCGGGTACTCACCGTGGTCGCTCAGGTAGCGGGCAAGCAGCGATTCGGCCATGGCCTGACCGGTTTCCCAGGCCAGGCGCGAGGGGACGGCCTTGGGATCGACGGAGTAGAAGTTGCGGCCCGTCGGGAGCACGTTGATCAGGCCGCGCAGGGGGGAACCGCTGGGACCGGCGGGGATGAAGCCGCCGTTCAGGGCGTGCAGGACGCGAGCGATCTCGATGCTGGTCTCGCGCAGGCGGGGGACGACCTCGGTGGCGGCGAAACGCAGGACGGTCTTGACCGCGTCCAGGCGCGCGGTCTCGTCGTCCGAGAACGCAGTCCCGTTCGCGGTGGCACCAGCAGCAGCGTCGGCGGGAGCCGCAGCGGTGGCGGCTGCAGCGGAGTCGACGGCCACGGCATCAGCGTCAGCGGTGGCGGCGGGCGGGTTGGTCGTGGCGGGGACGGCGGCGGTGGTCGCGTGACGGTCGCCCCCGGCGAGGACGGCGGTGGCGTAGTCGCCGACCAGGGTGTCGACGGCGTCCACCGACCAGTCCGTGGCCTGGAGGGCGGCGAGGAGTTCGCGGGCGCGCGCCTCCACCAGGTCGACCCGCTCGCGGGCTTCGTCACCGGCTTCGCTGAGGCCGAGGGCTTCGCGCAGGCCGGGGACGTTCTGCTCGCCACCCCACAGCTGACGGGCGCGCAGCATGGCCAGCACCAGGTCGAGTTCCATCTCGGCCTCGGGGGCCTGGCCCAGGATGTGCAGGCCGTCGCGGATCTGGACGTCCTTGATCTCGCAGAGCCAGCCGTCGACGTGCAGCAGCATGTCGTCGAAGACGTCTTCTTCGGGGCGTTCGGCCAGGCCCAGGTCGTGGTCCATCTTGGCCGCGCGCATGAGGGTCCAGATCTGCTGGCGGATGGCGGGCAGCTTGGCCGGGTCGAGGGCGGAGATATTGGCGTGCTCGTCGAGCAGCTGCTCGAGGCGGGAGATGTCGCCGTAGCTCTCGGCGCGGGCCATCGGCGGGATCAGGTGGTCGACCAGGGTGGCGTGGGCGCGGCGCTTGGCCTGGGTGCCCTCGCCCGGGTCGTTGACCAGGAACGGGTAGATCAGCGGCAAATCGCCCAGGGCGGCGTCGGTGCCGCAGGAGGCGGACATGCCCAGGGTCTTGCCGGGCAGCCATTCCAGGTTGCCGTGCTTGCCGAGGTGGACCATGGCGTCGGCGGCGAAGCCGTCGGGTGCCTGCAGCCAGCGGTAGGCGGCCAGGTAATGGTGGCTCGGCGGCAGGTCGGGGTCGTGATAGATGGCGACCGGGTTCTCGCCGAAGCCGCGGGGCGGCTGCACCATGAGCACCACATTGCCGAAACGCAGGGCGGCGATGACGATCTCGCCGTCCTTGTCGGCGGAACGGTCGACGTAGAGTTCGCCGGGCGGCGGGCCCCACGCCTCGACCACGGCCTCGCGCAGGTCCTCGGGCAGCGACTCGAACCAGCGGGTGTAGGTGGCGGCGCCGATGCGGATCGGGTTGCCCTCGAGCTGTTCGGCGGAGAGCCAGTCGGGGTCCTGGCCGCCCGCGGCGATCAGGGCGTGGATGAGCGCGTCGCCGTCGCCCTGGTCCAGGCCGGGGATCTCGCCGGGTGCGCCGAGGTCGTAGCCCGCGGCGCGCAGTTCGGTGAGCAGGCGGATGGCCGAGGCGGGGGTGTCGAGGCCGACGGCATTGCCGATGCGGGCGTGCTTGGTCGGGTAGGCCGAGAGCATGATCGCGATGCGCTTGTCGGCGGCCGGGATGTGGCGCAGGCGCGCGTGGCGCACCGCGATCCCGGCGACGCGGGCCGCGCGTTCGGCGTCGGGCACGTAGGTGGACAGGCCGTCGGCGTCGAATTCCTTGAACGAGAACGGCACCGTGATGACGCGGCCGTCGAATTCCGGCACCGCCACCTGGGTGGCCACATCGAGGGGGGACAGGCCGTCGTCGTTGCCCTCCCACTGGGCGCGACCGCTGGTCAGGCACAGGCCCTGCAGGATCGGCACGTCCAGGGCGGCCAGCGCGGCCACGTCCCAGGCCTCGTCGTCGCCACCGGCCGAGGCGGTGGCGGGCTTGCTACCACCCGCGGCGAGCACGGTGACCACCAGCGCGTCGGCGCGGCCGAGCAGGGCGAGCAGTTCCGGTTCGGCGGTGCGCAGCGAGGCGCAGTAGACCGGCAGCGCGCGGGCGCCCTTGGCCTCGATGGCGGTGCACAGCGCGTCGATGTAGCCGGTATTGCCCGCGAGGTGCTGGGCCCGGTAGTAGACCACCGCGACGGTGGGGGCGTGCGGTTCCAGGATGCGGGCCGAGCGCTCGAGCTCGCCCCAGCTCGGCAGCTGCACGGGCGGTTCGAAGCCGTGGCCGGTGAGCAGCACCGTGTCGGAGAGGAAGTGGTGCAGCTGACGCAGGTTCTCCGCGCCACCGGCGGCGAGGTAGTTGTGCGCGTCGGCGGCCACGCCCACCGGGACCGTCGAGCATTCCATCAGCTCGGCGTCGGGGGCGATCTCACCGCCGAGGGCGACCATCGGCACGCCGCTCGCCCGGATCGCGTCCAGGCCGTCCTCCCAGGCGCGTTTGCCGCCGAGGATGCGCACGATCACCAGGTCGGCGCCGTCGAGCAGCTCCGGCAGGTCCGCCACGAGCAGCCGGGCGGGGTTGCCCCACCGGTACTCGGCGCCGCTCGCGCGCGCGCTCAGCAGGTCGGTGTCGGAGGTGGACAGCAGCAGGATCACAGGGTGAGACCTTCCTCGGGTGACGCGCCCAACGGGGTGGTTGTCGTGTGCTCGCCGGAGAGGGTCTGGCTGTTCACAGTGGCGCGACCGCACCGGATTTCCACCGGTTTCCTCGACGCCCGCCGAGCATCACGATGGTAACGGCCCCACCCTCGCCGCAACTTTCCAGCCCGCGTCCCGTTCCCGGACAGACGATCACCACGCTCCGGCGACGGCGTCGCCCGAGCGTGGTGATCGTGATCAGTGCGTGGCGCGCCGGGCCGTGTCCCCGGCGGCGACGGCGGTGGTGAGTTCGTCGAGGGCGCGGCGGATGGTCGTGCCGTAGGCGTCGTCGGCGAGGGTGTCCACGCGGGCGCGGGCGGCGTCGAGATGGTGCGCGGCGGCCGGGAAGACACCGAGGCGGCGGAAGTTGTCGGCGAGGTTGAGGTGCAGGGACGGGTAGAACCCGGCCACCCGCAGGCCCGCGTGGTGGGCGCCGAGGCGGTCGTCGGTCAGGGCGTCGGCGGCGTCGAGCGCGCGAATGTCCCAGGTGAGCGCCTCGGCCGGATGGTCGTGGAGGTCGGCGAGGTAGTGGGCGAGGGTGCAGCGGTGCAGGGGGTCACCGGTCGGGCCGATCTCGGACCACAGGGCGACGAGGGCGGCGCGGGCGGAATCGGTATCGCCTGAACGAGATTCGGTGACGGCGGCGGTGATGCGGGCCATGATGGGGTCGGTCGTGGAGGTGGTCATCGTGCGCCTTTCGGTGGAGGAGTGAGAGATGGACTGCGCTGCGGGTGATGTCCGGATTCGCGCCGCCCGACGGAGCTAGGGTGTGCGCTACGCCCGGTGTGGGCCGTACCTGACGATGGCGTGGCGCTCCCGTGGCCGGTTAGCTCGTGGTGGGCTGCTCGGCGGATGCCGATCGGCGCGGCATGGCGAGGGTGAGGAGGGTCCCGTTGTCGGCGGAGCGGATGCGGGCCGGTTGGTCGGGGGCGATGAGGTCGAGCATCAGGTCCGGTCCCACCGCGCCCGCGACCGCCGGATAGAGGGTGGTCACGGCGAAGTGGATCGTCATGGCCGGTCCGGTGACGGCCGCGGCGAGGCTGTGCTCGAACTCCCCGTCGCTGATCCGGACCCTGCCCGGGCCGAGGCTCAACGTCACCGTCTCCGCCTGCACCGATTCCAGCACCCCCACGAGCGCGGACCGCGACAGGACCACCCGCACCCGCACCGGGGGCAGCGCCGTCAGCATCGCCCGGTAGTCGGGGAATTCCCCGGCCGAATACCGGCACCGGCGCACGGATTCGGGACCGATTCGATCGGCGCGCACGGTGTTTCGATCCACCTCGATGCGCGCGACGTCAGCACGACCGCTGCCGCCTGGTCCCGGTCCACCTGAGTCGGCGACACCTGCCACGCCTGCCACGCCGACCGCGCCTGCCACCCTGGCCGCGCCAGCCGGGTCGGTCGGGTCGGTCGGGTCGGCCGGGTCGGCCGGGTCGGTCGGGAAGGGTGTCTCGGCAGTGGTGAAGAGCAGGCCGGTGGCGTCGGGTCGGAGGGTGATGGTGGGTTGTCGGCGGAGCCAGGACAGCATTGTTCGCAGGTCCGCGGCGTCGACGGTGATCGACCAGGGGGTGGCGGGGGCGGCGTCGACGCGCACGGTGCGGGTGGACAGGCGGTAGCGGTCGGTGGCGGTGAGGGTCAGGTCGGTGGTGCCCGCTTCGAGATGAATGCTGTCGAGGACCGGGTGGACCGGGTCGGTGAGGGTCGCGGTGGACACCTGGTCGAGGGCGGCGGCGAGGATCGGCCCGCGCAGCCGAAGCGCCGCCGGGGGCGTGGCGGCCGGTGCGGGGTTCGCAGGCACTGCGGCGCGGGCGGCGTCGGCGGCCTCGCGCAGGGTGGCGAGGTGCTGATCGAGGGCGGTGAGGTGGGCGTCGACGAGGTCGGCGGCGCGGGCCGGATCGGGTTCGGCGAGGACGGCGCTGACGGCGGGCAGCGGCATGTCGACGGCACGCAGGCGGCGGATCACCGCGGCGGTGGCGGCCTGGTCGGGCGTGTAGTAGCGGTAGCCGGTGGCCTCGTCGACGACGGCGGGGACGAGGACCCCGGCGTCGGCGTAGAAGCGCAGGGCGCTGGCGCTCAGTCCGCAGAGGCGGGCGAAGGCGCCGATGGTGATCAGCTCGGAATCGGGCACCGGCTGATCATGGGGTTTCGAGCGGCTCGAAGGTCAAGCGCGTTCGCTCGGACCGGTGCCGCGCGCGACCATCTCCGGCGACCCGGTGCCCAGATTGCGGTAGACATTGGCGACCACCATCTGCCCGAGCGCGTTGTTGCCCACGCCGCCGATGACCGCGCCGATCCCGGCCGGGATGATCGTGCCGAACAGCAGCAGCGTGCGTTTGACCAGGTAGTTGACGATGAACCGCTTGGCCGGGGAATCGGGCATGCTCGCCAGCCCGGGGATGTGGTCGGTGACCACGCCGAGCCACTGGCCGGTCTTGTGACCCGCGGTCTCGTCGAGCAGCTTGGTCCCGGCCTCGCCGAGCACCACCTTCGAGACCAGCCGCGCCTGGCGCGGGTCCTCGGGGTCGAGCCGGTACGCCGCCGCGGCGCCGACCGACAGCACCGACGAGGCTTCCAGGAACACGGCGGTGTCCACGCCGGTGGCGGCCAGGCTCAGCAGGGTGCCGACCCCGGGCACGGCGGCGGTGAGGCCGACGGCGACACCGCTCGCTGTCACGACCACCAGATACTGGCGGGAGAGCCGTTTCAGCAGATCCACCGGTTCGTCCTCGGGATGCCGCGTCGTCAGCCAGTCGACATACCGTCCGACCACGGGCGCCTGGGCGTGTGCGAGCCGATCGAGTGCCGGAACGAACCGTTTGTCCACGAATTCACGCAGCATGCGACGACCTCCTGGAGTGTGCGACCCGGCGCGACGGACTCCCGTCCACCATAGGTGACCGCACCCCACCCGCCTTCGGTCCACACCGCTCGCGCGCCGAAGTGCCCGCACGCCCGCCCCACACAACCCCGATCGCAGGCAACCCGAGAGCGCGCACCGAGCCGACCGACAGCACGCCGCAGCTCGCGGCCGGGCGCTCGTCCCGCTCTCCGCCAGGTGTGCGGTGATACCCGCGCACGTCGGACTGCACCAGCTCCCGGCGAACCGTAGGCGACCGACCCGGCCGCACCGTGGGGCCCAGCCGGGCGGGTCGTAGGCTGGAGAAATCATGACCAGGAGCACTCCCGATTCTTGCCCCGGCGTGCTGCGCCTGCACCAGGCCGCCGACGGCCCCCTCGCGCGCATCCGGGTCCCCGGCGGGCGGCTCAGCCCCACCCAGCTCCAGGCGCTGGCCGAGGCCGCGCGTGAGCTCGGCAGCGGCGATCTCGAGCTGACCTCGCGCGGCAATATCCAGCTGCGGCAGGTGCGTGACCCCGCCGAACTCGCGTCACGGCTCGACGCCGCCGGGCTGCTGCCCAGCGCGACCCACGAGCGGGTGCGCAATATCGTCGCCTCGCCGCTGTCGGGCCGGGTCGGTGGTTTCGCCGAGGTGCACGGGCTCGCCGCCGACCTCGACACCGGACTCGTCGGCGACCCCCGGCTGGCCGACCTACCGGGCCGGGTGCTGTTCACCCTCGACGACGGGCGCGGCGATGTGAGCACCCTGCGCGGGGATATCGGCGTCCAGGCGGTGGCGGCCGACCGGTTCGCGCTGCTGCTGGCCGGGACCGACACCGGTATCCGGGTCGGCGCAGGCGAGGCGGTCGAGGTGATGCTCGACGCGGCCCGCGGCTTCCTCGACCTGCGCGGTACCGGCGAGACCGGGCAGTGGCGGTTGCACGAGATTCCCGGCGGGGTCGAGCGGGTCACCGAGACGCTGGCGCACTCTCCCGTCGGCACACCGCTGGAACTCGGTGCGACACACGAGATCCCGATCGGCTGGCTGGACCAGGACAACGGCCTGGTCACCCTCGGCGCCGGGGTGCCGCTGGGCCTGCTCGCGGCGCGCACCGCCGAATTCCTGGCCGCCGTCGAACATCCCGTGTACCTGACGCCGTGGCGCAGCGTGGTCCTCACCGATCTCGACGAGGGCCCGGCCGAGACCGTGGTGCGGGTACTGGCCCCGATGGGGCTGATCTTCGATGCCGCGTCGCCGTGGTTGCGGGCCAGTGCGTGCGCGGGGCTGCCCGGGTGCGCCAAGTCGCGCACCGATGTCCGCGCCGATCTCGCCGCGGCCGTCGATGCAGGCCGGGTGCTGCCCGGGGACACGCGGACACCGGTGGACGTACTGGTGCCGACGGCGGAAGTCACCGTGGCGGGCCGCCAGCACTGGTCCGGGTGCGAACGCCGCTGCGGCAGGCCGACCGGCCCGGTAACCGACGTGATCGCCACCGACGAGGACCACTACCGCCTCGAGCGCGTCGACCCACCGAAGTGAACAGCGCTGTGGCACAGAACCATTCGCCGTAGCCGCCGGTCGCGACCACCGACGCTGCCCGGCCACCCGGAATTCGGTCGACACGGCATCCCGGCGCTCCCTACGCTGATCCTCTCGTCCACGAGGGGGTTCCCATGTCCACACTCCAGGTCACAGCCGAACGGCTCGTCGTCCTCCCGCATCCGAACGCCGACCGGCTCGAGCTCGCGCAGGTCGGCCTGTACCGGGCGGTCGTCGCCAAGGGCCAGTTCGCCACCGGCGATCACGCGGTCTACATCCCGGAGCAGTCGGTGCTGCCCGAGGCGCTGATCGCCGAACTCGGTCTCACCGGCAAACTCGCCGGTGCGCAGCGTGATCGGGTCAAGGCGGTGCGGCTGCGCGGGGAGGTGTCGCAGGGCATCGTCTGCACGCCCACGGCGCTGGCCGGGGTGGATCTGGCCGCGGCCGCGACCCAGCGCACCGACTTCGCGGAACGGCTCGGGGTCGTGAAATGGGCGCCGCCGGTGCCGGTCTCGATGTCGGGGCAGGTCGAGCCCGCGCCGGAGCTGCTGCGCTGGGTGGATGTCGAGAACATCAAACGCTTCCCCGGCATCTTCGCCGCGGGGGAGCCGGTGGTAGCGACGGAGAAGATCCACGGCACCGCCTGCCTGCTCACCCACGTCCGCGACGGCGACCGGATCCTGGTGTCGTCCAAGGGTGTCGGCGGGCGGTCCCTGTCGCTGACACCCGCCGACGGCAACCTGTACTGGCGCGCCGTGCGCGCCCACGGGCTCGACGAGGTGGCACGCGGCATCGCGACCGCGCTCGGCGCCGACCGGGTCGGGCTCTTCGGTGAGGTGTACGGCGCCGGGGTGCAGGACCTGCACTACGGCGCTTCGGCGGCCCACGACGGGTCGCTCGGCTTCGGCCTGTTCGATATCGCCGTGGACCGCGACGGCGAGCCGGTGCGCTGGCTCGACCACCACGAGATCGGCGCGCTCCTCACCGACCTCGACCTGGCGGTACCCCGCGTCCCGGTCCTCTACGAGGGCCCCTACGACGCGGAGCTGCTGCTGACACTGGCCGAGGGCACCGAGACCGTCAGCGGCGACGGCGCCAATATCCGCGAGGGACTGGTCGTCCGCCCGGCCACCGAACGGCACTCCCCCGAACTCGGCGGTCGCGCCATCGGCAAGATCGTCTCCCACGCGTACCTGCTGCGTGACGGGGGCACCGAGTTCGAGTGAGACCGCGCGCTGCGCCCGGCGCCGCGCCGCCACCGGTTCACGACGGCGCGCGCCGCGGTGTTCCGCGCGCGTGTACGGTCTCCGAGACGACCGCCGCGGTCAGCACGACCGTCACCCCGAGCACCAACCACACCGCGCCGAGACGCGGTGCCGCCCAGCCCAAACCGAGCGCGAGCACCAGACCGGGGAGCGGCCAGCGCAGCAGCCAGCGCGGCCCGGCACTCGGTAGCCCACCGGCACCGCACACCAGGAAGAACGCCGCCGTGCCCCCGGCGAGCACCCAGCCCATCCCGGCGGGCAGATGCCCGGACGGGTGCGCGGCGACCAGGCCCAGTCCCGCGGCCACGGTGGCCACGGTGCCGCTGAGCGCGCAGTGGTTGGCCATGACCCGGTGCCGCGAGACATCGACGGTCGTCGGTGCCGCCGACATCATCCGGGGCACGAACCCGTAGTGCAGGGTCAGCCCCCACAGGGCGATCAGGCTCAGGAAGGCGCCCACCCCGATCACCGCCACCGCGACGGTCCAGTCCTCGGCGGAGACCGCCGCGATCACCGAGATGACGCCCTCGCCGAGCACGATGATCAGATACTGCCCGAGCCGCTCACCCAGGTGCGCCGGATCGGTGCGCACCGCCGTGAGCCGCGGCGCGGGCCCGCGCGCCGCCCGGCCCCGGCGATCCCGGCGCAGCCGCGCGGTCATCCGGCGCTGGGCCTCCCCGAGATAACGCTCGGCGTCCACGGCGAACATGATCCACAGATCGATCGCCAGCCCCACACCCCACAGCACGAACTTCCACGGCGCGGGCACCCACAGCGACACCAGCCACGGCAGAATCCCCGACCCCATCTGCGCGATCGGCCAGTCGACCACCAGCTGTCCGCGTCCCCACGCCCACGACGACACGATCCGCACCAGCACATAGATCGCCGCGAAGGCGTTCGCGTGCTCGTCGGGCACCCCGGCGACGGCGGCCATCATCACCCCGAGGCCGAACATGCAGCCGAACACCGTGGCGGTGCGCGCCTGATCACCGGCCACATTGCTGTAGACCGTCACGCACGCCCACACCACCCAGAACGCCAGGTAGAGCAGCGCATACAGCCCGAACTCGCCCCACGACGGGCCGCGGTGCAGCAGGTGGGTGAGCTGGCCGATGCCCGCGACGGCGACCAGGTCGAAGAACAGCTCGGTCCAGCTCGCGCGCCGTTCCGCGGTGGTCGGCTCCGGGTGTGCCACCCGCCCAGTATGTGGCCGGACGGGGACGGGTTCCGGCTAGCTCACGGTCGTGTCGCGGCGGGTGTGCAGTTCGAGCACGCAGCACTTGATCCCGCCGCCGCCCTTGCGCAGTTCGGACATGTCCACCGGCACCGGGAGATAGCCGCGTGCCCGCAGCGCGGCGGCCAGCCCGGTCGCGCCGGGATCGAGGAAGACGTGCTGCCCGTCGCTGATCCCGTTGAGGCCGAACGCCAGCGCGTCGCCCTCCTCGGCGCGCACCGCGTCCGGGTACAGGGTGGCCAGCGCTTGCCGGGACGCCGGGCTGAAGGCGGGCGGGTAGTAGGCGATGGTGGTGTCGTCGAGGACCATGAGCGCGGTGTCGAGGTGATAGAAACGCGGGTCGACCAGCTCGAGCGAGACCACCGGCAGCCCGAAGAACCGCTGCACCTCCGCGTGCGCGGCCACCGCACAGCGGTAGCCGGACCCGGCCAGGATGCGCGGGCCCGCGAAGGTGAAATCGCCCTCGCCCTCGTTGGTCTCGGTGGCCACCGCCAGCTCGCGTAATTCCCTGGCGGCGAACCAGCGGTGGAAGGCGGGCCCTTCGGCGGCGCGTTCGGGGTGGGCGAAGCGGGCCGACAGCGCGTGCCCGCCGATGACGATCCCGCTGTTGGCGGCGAAGACCATATCGGGCAGCCCCGGTTCCCCGGGCACCGTCTCCACGCTGTGCCCGTGTTCCTCGAGCACCGCGCGCAGGATCTCCCACTGGGCCAGCGCCCGCGGCCGGTCCACCGGCTCGGCCGGATCCATCCACGGATTGATCGCGTAGCTGACGGTGAAGTGGTCGGGCCTGCACATGACATAGCGGCGCGGGGTCGCCACGCGCACGGCTACCGGTCGGCGAAGAGGGGCTGCGGCGGTCATCAGGGCTCCCGGTGGCTGCGCGGATCGATGACTTCGACGATAAATGTCGCGGCGTTGCGCCAGGAACATCGATTCATTGCGGATATCGATGCGAAAATGGCGAAATATTGCGCCGGACCGCTGAGGAGCGACGTGGACGACATCGATCGACGCATTCTGGCCCAGCTGCTCACCCACGCCAGGGCCTCCTTCCAGGAGATCGGCGCGGTGGTCGGGCTGTCCGCACCCGCGGTGAAACGGCGGGTGGACAAGATGGTCGCCAGCGGGCAGATCACCGGATTCACCGCGCAGGTCAATCCGGCGGCGTTGGGCTGGACCACCGAGGCCTATGTGGAGGTGTACTACCGCGACAACATCTCCCCGGCCGAACTGCGCCGCACTCTGGAGCCGATTCCGCAGGTCGTCGGCGTGTGGACGATCGCGGGCGAGGCCGACGCGCTGGTGCACGTGATGGCCACCGACATGGCCGAGATCGAGGTGACCGTCGAACGGATCAGGGAGAACGCGCGGGTCGGGCGCACCCGCAGTTCGCTGGTGATGTCGCGCATCCTGGAGCGGCCGCGCACCTGAGAAGCACCGCGTCACACCCAGGTTCTAGGGTTGTCGGCATGTCCGACGTGCGTGCCAGTTACCTCACCGACGGGGCCGAGATCTATCGGCGCTCGTTCGCGACGATCCGCGCCGAAGCCGATCTCGCCGGTTTCCCCGCCGACGTCGAACGCGTCGTGGTCCGGATGATCCACGGCTGCGGCCAGGTCGACCTCGCCGCCGACATCGCCTACTCCCCCGGCGTGGTCGCCGCCGCCCGCGCCGCCCTGCGCGCGGGCAAGCCGATCCTCTGCGACGCGAACATGGTGGCCTCCGGCGTCACCCGCAAGCGGCTGCCCGCCGACAATCCGGTGCTGTGCAATCTCGCCGACCCGCGCGTCCCCGCCCACGCCGCCCAGCTGGGCAACACCCGTTCGGTGGCCGCGATGGACCTGCTGCGCGAGCAGCTCGGCGGCGCGGTGGTCGCCATCGGCAACGCCCCCACCGCGCTGTTCCACCTGCTCGACATGCTCGACGGCGGCGCGCCGCGACCGGCCGCGATCATCGGCATCCCGGTCGGTTTCATCGGCGCCGCCGAATCCAAGCAGGCGCTGATCGACTTCGGTGGCGTGGAGTTCCTGACCGTGCGCGGCCGGCGCGGCGGCAGCGCCATCACCGCCTCGGCCCTCAACGCGATCGCGAGCGAGCAGGAATGAGCGAGATCAGCACCGGCAAACTGTGGGGTATCGGCCTGGGTCCCGGCGACCCGGAACTGGTGACGGTCAAGGCCGCCCGGATCATCGGCGCGGCCGATGTGGTCGCCTTCCACTCCGCGCGCCACGGCCGCAGCATCTCCCGCGCCATCGCCGCGCCGTATCTGCGCGCGGGGCAGCGCGAGGAGCACCTGGTCTATCCGGTGACCACCGAGACCACCGATCATCCCGGCGGGTATCAGGGCGCCATCGACGAGTTCTACGAGCAGGCCGCCGCCCGCCTGGCGGTGCACCTGGCCGCGGGCCGCAGCGTCGCCCTGCTGGCCGCCGGTGACCCGCTGTTCTACAGCTCCTACATGCACATGCACCGTCGCCTGGCCGACCGGTTCGAGGCCGAGATCGTCCCCGGCATCACCTCGGTCAGCGCCGCCTCGGCCGCCCTGGGCACCCCGCTGGTGGAGGGCGAGCAGGTGCTCACGGTGCTGCCCGGCACGATGCCCGTCGACGAGCTCACCGAGCGCCTGCGCCACACCGACGCGGCCGCGATCATGAAGCTCGGCCGCACCTTTCCCGGTGTGCGCCAGGCACTCTCGGATTCCGGCAGGCTCGCCGACGCCTACTACGTCGAGCGCGCCAGCAGCACGCGCGAACGGGTGCTCACCGCGGCCGAGGTGGACGAGTCCGACGTGCCGTATTTCGCCATCACGGTGGTCCCCGGCCCGGCCCCGACGCTGCCCATCGCCACCCGGCCCGCCCGGGACGCGCACACCACCGGCGCCGTGACGACACCGCCTGCCGAGTGGCGCGCCCCGGCGCAGGCCCACCCCGATACCGCGCCCGAGCCGACCGGTCCGGCCGCCGCTCATCCCGATGCCGCGCCCACGCAGGCCCAGATCGGCAAGGTCGTCGTCGTCGGGCTCGGCCCCGGCGACACCGCGTGGACCACCCCGCAGGTCACCGCCGCCCTCGCCGACGCCACCGACCTGGTCGGCTACACCACCTACGTCGACCGCGTCCCCGTCCGCCCCGGACAGCGCAGGCACGCCAGCGACAACAAGGTCGAATCCGAGCGCGCCGCCATGGCCCTGGACCTGGCCCGCCGCGGCGCCCGGGTCGCGGTGGTCTCCTCCGGTGACCCCGGCGTGTTCGCCATGGCCGCCGCGGTCCTCGAGGTCTCGGCCGAACCACAGTTCAAGGACGTCCCGGTGCGGGTGCTGCCCGGCCTGACCGCGGCCAACGCGGTCGCCAGCCGGGTCGGCGCGCCGCTGGGCCACGACTACGCGATGATCTCGCTCTCGGACCGGCTCAAGCCGTGGGACGTGGTCGCCCAGCGCCTGTCCGCGGTAGCGGCGGCCGATATGGCCATCGCGATCTACAACCCGGCATCCTCCCAGCGACGCTGGCAGGTGGGCGCCATGCGCGAGGTGCTGCTGGCCCACCGAGCCCCGGAGACCCCGGTGGTGCTGGGCCGCGATGTCGGCGGGCCGACCGAGTCGGTGCGGGTGATCACCCTGGGCGAGCTGGATCCCGACGAGGTCGACATGCGTACCCTGCTCATCATCGGCGCGTCCACCACGACCGCGTTCGAGACCCCCGAGGGCACCCGGGTGTTCACTTCCCGCAGGTACGGCACCGGCGGCTAGCGGACACGCCGCGCACGCGGTGGTCTTGGTGCACCATCCACCCAGGCGTAACATTCCACTTAGGAATGTAGTTCGAAGGGAGACGACCGTTGACCGGCACCGCGACTCGACGCCGCCCGCTGAACTCCACCGCGGCCTCGCTACTGGGTTTCCTGCACGAGGGCCCGATGTCGGGCTGGGACCTGGCCACCCAGGCCCAGCAACGCATCGGCGACTTCTGGACCATCACCCAGAGCCAGGTGTATCGCGAGCTGTCCAGCATGGACACCGCGGGGCTGGTGACCAAGGGGGAACGCGGCGCCCGCGAGCGCACCCCGTACCGGATCACCGAAGTGGGCCGCGAGGCCTTCGCCGAGTGGATCGCGCGCGATCCCGGCGCCGAGACCATCCGGGTGCCGCTGCTGCTCACACTGTCCTTCGGTGAGCATCTCGACCCGGTGCATCGCGACCGGATCATCGCCGCCAACAAGGACATCCACCAGGATCGCCTCGACCGCTACCTCGACGAGGACCCCACCGGGCTGGCCCCGAACCAGCGCGCCACCCTCGAATTCGGCATCGCCTACGAACGCGCGGTGCTGGCGTGGTTCGACCGGCTGCCCACCATCTTCGCCGGTCCCAACCCCCGCTGACTACCCGACCGCGTGCGCGGCGGCGGCCCGCAGCCAGTCGACCGCCTCGGCCACCGCGCCGACCGAGCGCGCGCCCGCGGGCAGGGCGGGCCGGTCGATCATGATCACCGGCAGCCCGGCCGTGCGCGCCGCGGCGATCTTGGCCGCGGTCTGCTCACCGCCACTGTTCTTGGTGACCAGGACATCGATGCGGTGCCGCGACATCAGCACCAGTTCCTCGTCGAAGGTGAACGGGCCACGGGCCAGCAGCAATTCGTAGCGCGCGGGCAGCGGTGCCTCGGGCGCGTCGATGGAACGGATGACGAACCGGTGCCCGGCGCAGGCGGCGAAGGCGCCGACACCCTGGCGGCCGATGGTGAGCAGCACGTTCTCGCCGTGCACGGTCAGTTCGGCGGCCGCGGCGGCCAGGTCGGGGACCCTGGTCCACAGGTCGCCGGGCCGCCGGGCCCATTCCGGTCGCCGCAGATGCAGCGCGGGGATCCCCAGCTCGCGCGCGGCGGCGGCCGCGTGCGCGCTGACCCGCGCCGCGAACGGGTGGGTCGCGTCCACGACGGCATCGATCGCGTTCTCGCGCAGCCAGGTTCGGAGGCCCTCGACACCACCGAACCCGCCCACACGCACCGGACCGACGGGCAACCGCGGAGTGGCGACCCGCCCGGCGAGGGAGGACACGATGTCGAGTCCCCGTTCGCCGGACGCGATCCGGGCCAGCTCCCGGGCTTCGCCCGTGCCGCCGAGGATCAGGACTCTCAGGGCTGCCCGCTGAAGTAGGCCGAGCCCGCGTCGATCAGCGACGGTCCACCGGCGACGAGCAGACCGATCACGCCGCCGATGATGGCGCCCGGAATGATGGTGACGACGCCGATCGCGCCCAGCAGCGCCCCGATGATCGCGCCGACCAGCCCCCCGGTGGAGGCGCGCTGCAGCTCGGCCATGAACCACTGCTGCGAGCCGATGTCCTTGGCGGCGACCGTCTTCGGGGTCAGGGTCAGGCTGGTGCCGTCGGCGGCGACGGTGGCGGCGATCTCGGTGGTCACGCCGTCGACAGTGCCCGACAGCGGCACCTGCGCGACGACCTCACCCGCGGCGTTGGTCAGCGTGACCGAGGCGGCGTCGGCGGCCAGCGCGAACGCGCCACCGGTGACGGTGGTCACGATCGCCGCGCCCGCGTCCACGATCTCGGCGCGGTAGGCGATGCCGCGGTCGGTGCCCTGCACCGCGGGCGCGGCCTGCTCCCGCACGGCCGGTGCCGGGGCGGCGGGGTCGGCGGCCACGGGGGCGGCGGCGATGCCGGTCGCGGCGACGGCCAGCAGCGCGGGGGCGGCGAACTTCGAGTACTTCATCTCTCTCCCCATCACGGAAATCGAACCGGGGATTTCCCCGACAACGGCCCCGACCCTACCCCCGAGGCACGCAACTCACACCTTCGGTTCGTAACTTTCACGGCAGCGAGACCCTGCGCGAACGGATTCGCCGTGATCTGCGTGTGATCTGCCCGTGATCGACGCGACGGGGTCAACCAGCGGGTTTTGTGACAATCCACTGGGCGACCGGCAGGTGCGGACGCCAGGCCGTGAACCCGCCGAGCGGTTCGCCCCGGTAGATCTGGAATTTGCGCAGCGTGCCGCCGTGGGCCGCGGCCCAGTCCAGCAGCAGCGCTTCCGATTCCGCGGTGACCGCGTTGGCCACCAGCCTGCCGCCGGGTCGCAGGTGCTGCCAGCACTGCGCGAACAACCCGCCCTGGGTGAGCCCACCGCCGAGGAATATCGCGTCCGGGGCCGCGAGAGCGCTGTCGGCTAACTCCGAGCGCACTTCGCCGCGCACCGTGATTCCGGGCACGCCGAGCGCACGCGCATTGGCCGTGATCTGTGCGCGGCGCGCGGGCAGCCGTTCGAAGGTGATCGCGCGGCAGCGGGGATTCGTGCGGCACCATTCGATGGCGATGCTGCCGGAACCGCCGCCGACATCCCAGAGCAGTTCGCCGGGCGTGGGGGCCAGGGCGGTGACGCTCAAGGCGCGGACCTCGGCTTTGGTGAGCTGGCCGTCGCCGGTGTAGGCGGTGTCGGCCAGGCCGGGCAGGCGGGTGTCGCGGCGGTGGCCGGGGTCGGCGACGGCCTCGACGGCGACGAGGTTGAGCGGGTCGCCCGGGGCGTGGGCCCAGTCGGCCGCGGTGCCGGTGCGGGTGGCCTCGGCCGGGCCGCCGAGCTGGTCCAGCACGGTCAGGGTGGAGGCGCCGAATCCGTTGTCGCGCAGCAGGTGCGCGAGCTGCGCGGGAGTGTCGGCGCCCTCGCTGAGCACCAGGAGGCGGTGCCCGTCGGCCAGTTCGGGCAGTACCGTGGGCAACGGCCGGGCAACCACGCTCACCACCGGCGTCTCGGCCAGTGGCCAGCCCAGGCGAGCGCAGGCCAGCGAGGCCGAGGACGGTTGCGGGTGGACCCGCAGGGCGGCGGCGCCGACGTGGCGGGCCAGGGTCACGCCGATGCCGTAGAACATGGGATCGCCGCTGGCGAGCACGCCGATCCGGCGGTCGGCGTGCCCGGCGAGGAGTCCGGGCAGGGCGGGCAGCAGCGGGGTGGGCCACGGGACCCGTTCGGCCGGGCCGTCCGGCAGCAAGGCCAGTTGACGCGGCGAGCCGAAGACGACCTCGCAGCCCGTGATCGCGGCCCGGGCCGTCTCCCCCAGACCGGACCAGCCGTCGGCGCCGATCCCGGTCACCACGATCGGGTGCCCGGTCCAGGGCTCGGTCACCGCGGCATCCGGCGCCAGATGGCCTGCGGCACCAGCTTGATCACGAAGAACACGATGGCCAGGCGGCCGGGGATCGCCACCCGGGTCGCGCCCTTGCCCAGGGCGCGCACCACCGCGTCGGCGACCTGGCCCGGGGTGCTCGGCATCGGTGCGGGGTCCATGCCGGTGGTCATCCGGCCGATCACGAAACCGGGCCGCGCGAGCAGCAGCTGCACGCCGGTGCCGTACAGGGCGTCACCGAGGCCGCTGGCGAAGCCGTCCAGGCCCGCCTTGGCCGACCCGTAGACGTAGTTGGCCCGGCGCACCCGCACACCGGCGATGGAGCCGAACACCACGATCTGTCCGCTGCCCTGCGCCCGCAGCAGGTTCGCGAGGGTGGTGAGCACGCTGACCTGGGCGACATAGTCGGTGTGCACCACCGCCACGGCGTGTGCCGGGTCCTGTTCGGCGCGGGCCTGATCGCCGAGCACGCCGAAGGCCAGCACCGCAGTGGCGATACCGCCGTGCTCGGCGGCGATCTTGTCCAGCAGCGGGGCGTGGGCGGCGGTGTCGTCGGCGTCGAATTCGACGGTGTGCACGGCGGTGGCGCCCGCGACCCGCACCTGCTCGGCCTCCTCGGTCAGCGCCTCGGCGCGGCGGGCCGCGAGGATCACCACGCGACCGGGCGCCAGCCTGCGCGCGATCTCGAGACCGATCTCGCTGCGCCCACCCAGAATCAGGACCGGACCATCCGTCTGCTTTCCCATGCGCCCCAGTCTGTCACCCGTTGGGCTCGGGTGCGCGACCCGTGGTGCCGATGCCCGGCCCGATCGCCACCGCCCGCGCTGATCCGACCGGCCACCGCCCAGCGGGGGTTCCCCGCCACACCGCGGCCTTCGCCCACGACGGCGGCTATCCGGACGCCGAGCCGCTCCCGCGCGCCGACGGGCGGTCGGCTGGTACTACCGTCGTCCCATGCCGACGACCACCACCCAGCTCTCCCCCGCCGCGCTCGACTTCGTCACCGAGCGGCACCTGGCCACCCTGACGACCCTGCGCGCCGACGGCACCCCGCACGTGGTCGCGGTGGGCTTCACCTGGGACCCCGAGAGCGGGATCGCGCGGGTGATCACCGACGGCGCTTCGGTGAAGGCGCGCAATGCCGCCCGCGGTGGGTACGCGGCGGTCAGCCAGGTCGAGGGCCCGCGATGGCTCACCCTCGAGGGGCCCGCCACGGTGCTGGACGCCCCCGAGGACGTGGCGGAGGCGGTGCGCCGCTACACCGCGCGCTACCGGGTGCCGCGGGAGAACCCGACGCGGGTGGTCGTGGCGATCCAGGTGCGCCGGGCGCTCTCCTCGGGCACGCTGAAATAGCCCGTGCCGCAGCAGTTCACAACGCGGTGAGGCCGTGCGGGCGCTGGTTCATCGACTCGGCGCCGTCCTCGGTGACGACCACGATGTCCTCGATCCGCGCGCCCCAGCGGCCCCGGAAGTAGATCCCGGGCTCGATGCTGAACGCCATGCCCGGTTCGAGCACCAGGTCGTTGCCCGCCACGATGTAGGGCTCCTCGTGCACCGACAGGCCGATCCCGTGCCCGGTGCGGTGCACGAAGGCGTCGCCCAGGCCCGCCTCGGCGAGCACGGTGCGGGCGGCGGCGTCGATGGATTCCGCGGTGACGCCCGGCCGGACCGCGGCTACCGCCGCCGCCTGCGCCCGCTCGAGCAGCGCCACCTGCTCGGCGATCTGCTTGCTCGGCGTGCCGAGCACGTAGGTGCGGGTCGAATCGGAGTAGTAGCCAGGCTCCACGGGGCCACCGATATCGATGACGACCAAGTCGCCGGACTCGATCGTCCGGTCGGAGACCTCGTGGTGCGGATCGGCACCGTGCGGCCCGCTGCCCACGATGACGAAGGCGGCCTCGGTGTGCCCCTCGTCTTTGATCGCGATGGTGATGTCTTCCGCGACCTCTTTCTCCGTGCGGCCGGGCCGCAGGAACTCGCCCATCCGGGCGTGCACCCGGTCGATGGCCGCGCCCGCCCGGCGCAGGGCCTCGATCTCGGCCTCGTCCTTGATCATCCGCGACCGGCGCAGCACCGGGGTGGCCGAGGCGGGCAGGCCCGTCGTGGATTCGGCGAGCGGGATCAGGTGCAGCGCGGGCATGGCATCGGCCACGGCGATGCGCGATCCGGCGTGCAGCGTCGAGTGGACCAGCTGATAGGGATCGACGCCGTCGACCCAGTCCAGCACCCGCAGACCCAATTCGCCCGCCGCGGAGCCCTCCAGCGACGCCAGCTCGAGTTTCGGGATGACCACCGACGGGGTGGCGCCGTCGGAGGTGATGACCAGGCAGGTGAGCCGTTCGAAGGACTGCGCCCGGGAGCCGATCAGGTACTGCAGGTCGGGGCCCGGCGTGATGAGCAGGGCGTCCAGATGCGCCGCCCGCATCGACTCGACCGCCCGTTCCAGCCGCCTGGCGTAGACCTCCGCCGCGAACCTTGCCTCCGTATGCGCGCTCATAGGACGCGACGTTACCCGCGCGACGGCACCCCGCGCGGAATCGGTGACCGGATCGTGCCACGCGGTCCGGTCCGGGTCGCGACCGCACCGGCACGGGTCTTCGGGGCACAATCACCGGTGTGACCGTTGACCAGACCCCCCGCGGACCCCTGCTGATCCTCGACGGCGCCAGCCTCTGGTTCCGCGCCTACTACGCGATTCCGGACAAACTGCGGGCCGCCGACGGCCGCTCGGTGAACGCGCTGCGCGGCTTCACCGACATGGTCGCCTCGCTGATCACCAAGCACCGGCCCGGCAGGCTCGTCGTCGGGCTGGACCTGGACTGGCGCCCGCCGTTCCGGGTGGCCCTGGTGCCCTCCTACAAGGCGCACCGGCTCGACACCAGCGGTGACGCGGCCCCCGGCGCCGAGGAGGTACCCGACACGCTCACCCCGCAGGTCGAGATGATCCTCGAGGTCCTCGCGGCCGCGGGCATCGCGACCGGCGGCGCCGAAGGCCTGGAGGCCGACGACGTGCTCGGCACCCTGGCCAGCCGTGAGCGCACCGATCCGGTGATCGTCGTCAGCGGCGACCGCGACCTGCTCCAGCTCGTCCGTGACGACCCCGCCCCGCCGGTGCGGGTGCTCTACGCGGGCCGCGGCCTGGCCAAGGCCGAACTGTTCGGCCCCGCCGAGGTGTCGGCGAAATACGGTGTGCCCGAACAGAACGCGGGCCCCGCCTACGCCGATATGGCCACCCTGCGCGGTGACGCCTCCGACGGCCTGCCCGGGGTGAGCGGCATCGGCGACAAATCCGCCGCGCAGCTCATCTCGAAGTTCGGCTCGCTCGATGCCCTGCTGGCCGCCGTCGACGACCCCGGCGCCGACCTGGCCAAGGGAGTGCGCGCGAAACTGGTTGCCGCCCAGGACTACTTGAAGGTCGCCGCCCCGGTGGTCCAGGTGGTCCGCGACGCCGAGGTGATCCTGTCGCGCCCCGACCTCCTGCCCGCCGGGCCGGTCGACCGCGAGGCGCTACTGGCCCTGGGCCGCGCCTACAACGCCGAGAGCCCGGTCGCCCGGCTGATCACCGCGCTCGAGCTCTGAGACGCCACCGGGCCGCCCACGCGTACGTGGGCGGCCCGGAAAAGCGCGGTGCGACAGCCTAGTTCGGGCGGCCGACCTCGTAGGTGCCGTCGTCCTTGGTGATCTTCACGGTGACCTGCTTGGCCTCACCGCTGACCTTCAGGTCGCAGGTGAAGGTCGCGTCGACCTCGACGGCCTGACCCGACGGGCACGACACATCGGAGACATCGGCGATGCCGTAGGACTCCTTCAGCACCTTCGCGACACCGTCCTGCACGGCCGTGTTGTCGAGCTCGTCGGAGGAGAACAGCACCAGCAGCAGGCCGACGACCGCGGCCACCACCAGCACACCGGCCACGATCAGGCCGATCAGCAGGCCCTTGCTCTTGCCACCGGACGGCGCGGGCTGCTGCCCCCACTGCTGCTGCGGCGCGCCCTGCTGGCCCCACTGCTGCTGCGGCTGCTGCTGCCCCCACTGCTGCTGGGCGTTGGCGGCCTGGGCGTTCCAGTCCTGCGGCGGCGGCTGGGTCTGACCCCACTGCTGCTGCGGACCGGTCGGCTGCTGGGGCTGCTGCGGCTGCCCCCACTGCTGCTGCGGCGCGGGCTGCTGGGGCTGCTGACCCCACTGCTGCTGCGGCTGCTGTGCGTTCGGGTCACCCCAGTGCTGGGTGGGCTGCGCCTGCTGTGGCTGCTGCTGCGGCGGCTGGGCCGCACCACCCCAATGCTGCGTGGGACCGGCGCCACCGGCCCCCTGCTGACCCCCCCAGTGCTGGGTGGGATCGTTGCTTCCCTCCCCTGGGCCGTTCGGTCCGTACGGGCCGCTCATCCACTCGCCTCCACTCGCATCGTTGTACATACGGTAGCCGTTGCCGTCCGGTGTGCAAACGTGAGTGCTCTCCATCGGGCAGCCTCGCCTTGCGGTGAGGCGGTCCCCGTCTGACCCGGCTGCCGCCGGTGCGGGGTTGACGCTTCACAGCCCCCGGCCTCGCCCACTCGCGCGGGCTCGGTCTCACGGATGGCTCCACGTCCTGCCACCGGCCCACTGCCGGCGGGACCCTGTTCACCCGGACAAGGGGTTTCGCCGAGTCTGGCGAGGTTGATCGCGGCATTTCGATCCCGATCGATCATCACACCGCAGTGTTCACATTCGAACATCCGGTCGGCCACCACCAGCGCCCGGTTCAGACCACGCTTGTACCCGCCACCACTCGCGCACATCCCGGCGACGTTCAGCCTCTCCACGACGAGGACAGAGTGCCGCCGCGCGAGGCCGGTGGTGGCCTTGTGCAGTACATCGCGGCGCACGGCGGCGGCGTGCGCGTGCGTCGCTCCGATCCGGTCCCAGGTGCGCGCCCAACGTTTCGATGGCGTCTCAGACAGCGTCGCCGAGAGGATCCGGGCGGTGTCGTTGCCGATCCGTCGAGTCAGTTTTCGGGTGGACTCATGCGTCCTGACCCGCCCCAGTCTGGGCAGCGTGACATGGTGGCGTGATTCTTCGACCCGGATGGTCCCGGTGGTGAAGCGTACCGATCGCCGGGACCGGACCGACTTGAAGCGGGGGAACCCCGCCACGGCACCGGCGCGTTGCCCCTTCCTCGATGCCGACCACGCAGCCAACCCGCGGGCCAACGCGTCCAAGCCGGTGTTGTAGGCCGCTTTCGAGTTCTCCGGCCACCACGGTGCGACCTCGTGTTTGCGGGAGTTCCACTCCTTGCGCAGCCCCGCCAGCGACCAGTTCAACGATGGCGTCAGTTCGGTCTCGACCATTCCGTAGGACCGCTCGGACCGGCGCTGGGTGGGGTCGAGCGCATAGCGATACGCTCGCGCGGTCCAGCCCTCGGGAATCTCGAACCCAGCCACCCCCGCCCGCCTTCCCCGATGTGTCCTGGCCGTACCGCGGATCACTCCCTCGGTACGCCAGGAAATCAAATCACAGACGTCCAGATCACGCGGCGTCCACCGCGACGACACCCCGCCGGACCGCGCGCACGGCCTTGGCCGCGGTGGCCGCGATCTCCGGATCGTCGGCGGTGTTGTGGATCTGGTCGAGCAGGTCGATGACCTGCCTGCACCAGCGCACGAAATCGCCCGCCGAGAGCGGATTGCCCTGGTCGCCGCTGGCCAGCAACGCCTCGGCCAATGCGTCCCCGCGTGCCCACTTGTACACCCCGGTGACGAAGCCCAGATCCGGCTCGCGGGTGGGCGGCAGTTTGTGCCGGGCCTCGTCGGAGCGCAGCTCGGTCCACACCCCGATGGTGGCGCCGATCGCGCGGCGGATCGGCTCGGTGGGGCCCGCGGCCGTGAGGTAGCCGTTCTCCGAGCGGGATTCGTAGACCAGGGTGGAGACCACCGCGGCCAGCTCGGCCGGGCCGAGCCCCCGCCACAGCCCCTGACGCAGGCTCTCGGCGACCACCAGATCGCTCTCCGCGTAGATCCGCGCCAGCCGCCTGCCCTCGGCGGTGACCTCGCCGTGCGCGACGAAGCCGCGCTCCTCGAGCAGCCCGACGATCCGGTCGAAGGTGCGGGCGAGCGAATTCGTCGTCGCGGCAACCTTCTGGCGCATCGTCTCGGTCTCGCGGGCGAGCCTGCTGTACCGCTCGCCGATCCGGCTGAGCTGTTCGCGGTCGGGCCTGGTGTGCGCGGGATGCGAGCGCAGGCTGCGGCGCAGGGTCGACAGTTCGCGGTCCTCGCCGCCGCGGACGCGGTCGTTGCGCCTGCGCCTGCCCGGCGCGGAGATGCCGGTGCCGCGCAGCGCGGAGGCCAGGTCGCGGCGGATGCGCGCGGTGCGGTGGTCGACCCGGCGCGGCAGGCGCATGTGCCCGAGCGCCTCGGCCGGGACCGGGAAGTCCGCGGCCGAGACCCGCCCGGCCCAGTGGTCCTCGGTGAGCACCAGCGGGCGCGGGTCACCGGGGGTCTGATCCGGTTCCAGGATCACCGCCAGCCCGGCCCGCTTGCCCGACGGAATGGCCACCACATCGCCGCGGCGCAGCTCGATCAGCGCCTTGACCGCGGCACCGCGCCGGTCGGCCCGGCCCTGCTGCTGGATCTCGCGTTCGCGCTGCTTGATCCGCTCGCGCAGCGACAGGTACTCCATGAACCCGCCGTCGACCCCGCCGAGCTGGCTCTCCAGCTTGCGCATCGCGCCCTGATTGCGCTCGATGCCGCGCACCAGCCCGACGACGGACCGGTCGGCCTGGAACTGCGCGAAGGAACGCTCGAGCAGGGCCCTGGCCTCCTGGGCGCCCATCCGGTCGATCAGGTTGATCGACATGTTGTAGCCCGGCCGGAACGAGCTACGCAGCGGGTAGGTGCGGGTGGAAGCCAGACCGGCGACCGCGCTGGTGTCGACCTCGGGCTGCCACAGCACCACCGCGTGACCCTCGACGTCGATACCGCGCCGCCCGGCGCGCCCGGTGAGCTGGGTGTACTCGCCCGGGGTGAGTTCCGCGTGCGATTCGCCGTTGAACTTCACCAGCCGCTCGAGCACCACGGTGCGCGCGGGCATGTTGATGCCCAGCGCCAGGGTCTCGGTGGCGAACACCGCCCGCACCAGCCCCTGCACGAACAGTTCCTCGACGGTGTGCCGGAAGGCGGGCAGCATCCCGGCGTGGTGGGCGGCCAGGCCGCGGTGCAGCGCCTCGCGCCACTCCCAGTAGCCGAGCACCTCGAGATCGCCCTTGGGCAGGTCGCCGGTGTGCTTCTCGATGATCTCGTCGATCCGCTCGGCGTCGCCGGGCCTGCTCAGGTCCAGCCGGGCGCGCAGGCACTGGGCGAGCGCGCCGTCGCAGCCCGCGCGGCTGAAGATGAAGGTGATCGCGGGCAGCAGGCCTTCGTCGTCGAGCCGGGCCAGCACCTCCGGGCGCGGCAGCGGCCGGAAACCGCCCCGGCCGCCGCGGCCGCGCGGCCCGCCGTAGCCCTGCATCCGGTCGGCGGCCTCACGCTGCTTGATGAAGCGCACCAGGTCCTCGTCGACGAGCACCTTCTGGTCGCTGGACTTGGTGTCGAACAGGTCGAACATCCGCCGCCCGACCATGACGTGCTGCCACAGCGGCACCGGCCGGGTCTCGTCGACCACCACGGCGGTGTCGCCGCGCACGGTCTCCATCCAGGCGCCGAACTCCTCGGCGTTGGACACCGTGGCCGACAGGCTCACCAGGCGCACGTCCGGCGGCAGGTGCAGGATGACTTCCTCCCAGACCGCGCCGCGGAACCGGTCGGCCAGGTAGTGCACCTCGTCCATGACGACGTAGGACAGCCCGTGCAGCGCGTCGGAGGAGGCGTAGAGCATATTGCGCAGCACCTCGGTGGTCATCACGACCACGGGAGCGTCGGGGTTGATCGACTGGTCGCCGGTGAGCAGGCCGACGGTGTCGCGCCCGTGGCGGGCGGTCAGGTCGGCGAACTTCTGGTTCGACAGCGCCTTGATCGGGGTGGTGTAGAAGCATTTGCCGCCGGTGGCCAGCGCCATGTGCACTGCGAACTCGCCGACGATGGTCTTGCCCGCACCGGTCGGGGCGCAGACGAGCACGCTGTGCCCGTCTTCCAGGGCCGCGCACGCGGTCCGCTGGAACGGGTCCAGTTCGAAGGAGATTTCGCTGGCGAACTGCGCCAACTCGTTGGCCCGCGCGGGAGAATCGGTCACCCGTCAGAGCGTATCGGAGTAGTCCGACACCGGGCGCGGGGTTTTCTGCGGGTCGTCCACCGGCTGCGCGGGCGCCACCGGATCGGGGGTGCCCAGGGGCGAGGCCTCCTCATCGGAGAGCGTGCCCCACTCCGCGCTGCCCGCCCGGCGGGCCCGGCGCGCGTCGTTGATCCGGGCGAACTGCACGGCGAACTCGAACAGGATGGTCAGCGCGATCGCCAGCGCCAGCATCGAGAACGGATCCTGCGGGGTCACGATCGCCGCGAAGACGAACAGGCCGAAGATGATGCCGCGCCGCCACGCCTTGAGCTTGATGTAGGGCAGCACGCCGACCAGGTTGAGCCCGATGATCACCAGCGGTGTCTCGAAGCTCACACCGAAGATGATCAGCAGCTGGATGATCAGACCGAAGTACTCGCTACCGCTGAGCGCGGTGATCTGGACGTTGTCACCGATGGTGAGCAGGAACGACAACGCGTGCGAGACGACCAGGTAGGCCAGCACCGCGCCCGCCGCGAACAGCACCGTGCCCGACACCACGAAACCCACCGCGTACTTGCGTTCCTTGGGGTGCAGGCCCGGGGTGATGAACGCCCACAGCTGGTACAGCCAGAACGGCGCGGCCAGCACCACACCGGCGGTGAAGCCGACCTTCAACCGCAGCATGAACTGCTCGAACGGCGCGGTCGCCAGCAAGCGGCAGGCGCCGTCGGGGCTCAGGCTCGCCCGGGCCGACTCCGGCAGCGCACAGTACGGGCCGCGCAGGATCTCGCCCAGGCTCTCGATGCCGAGGAAGGAGTGCGCGTACCAGAAGAAGCCGAGCAGCGTGGTGACGGTGATCGCGGCCAGGGCCAGCAGCAACCGGGTGCGCAGTTCCTGCAGGTGCTCGACCAACGACATGGTGCCGTCGGGATTCGTCCTGCGCTTGCTGCGCCGGGGATCGAACGGAATGCGCATGGTGGGTGGTGGCCTCTAACCCTCGACTCGGCGGATGCGGCGACACAGCACTCAACCCCGGAGCGGTCGACGCCACCCCGGGGAGAACACCGAGGTCAGAGCGTCTTGTGGCCCTGCTGCGGGTCGGCGACCGGCGCCTGTGCCTGCGGTGCGGACGCGGGCAGCTGCTGCGGCGCGGCCGGGGCGGCGGACTGCGCCGCCGGGGTGGTCGACTCCGACTGCATCTGCCCGACCTCGCTCTTGAAGATGCGCAGCGAGCGGCCCAGACCACGCGCCGCGTCCGGAAGCCGCTTCGCGCCGAAGAGCAGGACGAACAGCAACGCGATGATCAGCAGGTGCGTCCAGCTGAACGTGCCCATTATCAGATACCTCCAAAGACTGTGGTGATTACCGATGCTACCCGTGCCACGAGAGGGGCGGACGCTCAGCCGCAGCGGTGTTCGCCACGAATTCAACCCCGCGCGGTGGCGACGGCCGCGGTCAGCTCGGCCAGCAGGCGGCTGCCGCCGAAGCGGCGCGGGTCCCCGGACTCGGCGACCCGGATGAGTTCGGTGAGCCGCCGGTTCACCGGTGTCGGGTGCCCGACCATCTCGCCGAGCCGCACGATTTCCCCGCACAACCACGCGATTTCGGTGCGCCTGCCCAGGGCCAGATCGTCGGCCATCGACGAGCGCGCGAGCGGGTCGATGGCCAGCACCCGCCCGAAGACCCGGCGGAAGACGGGGTCGGGCACGCCCAGCAACCGCACCATCAGCTCGGGCGGTACCGGGGTCAGCCGGGCGGGCCGAATTCGCGCAGTGTTCATCACCGCGAGCGCTTCGGACTGGGCCAGTGCCAGGCAGCGCCGGTAGTCGCGCTCGCCGAGTTCCTCGCGCAGCGGCTTGCCCGACAGCGCGTTGATCGGGTTGTTGAGATTGAGCAGCAGCTTGGCCCACTGCACCGGGCGCAGGTCGCGGTAGCGGCGCAGCGGCACGCCCGCGGCGCGGAACTGCTCGGCGAAGCGGTCGACCACCGGATCGTCCTGGATGGCCACGATGCCGTCGCTGGCCCGGTGGAACCGACCCTGGTCGCGGTGCACCACGTTGAACATGACCATGCCCGCCATCACCAGGCTGGTGGGCAGGATCTCGCGGATCAGGGTGTCGTTGCCGATGCCGTTCTGCAGGCTCACCACCGGAGTGCCCGGGCGCAGCCGCCCGGCGACCGCGCGCACCGCGGCGGCGGTGGCCGCGGATTTCACGGTGACCAGCACCAGATCCGCCTTCTCCGGTTCGTCGGGGGCCAGGGCCAGCCCGAAGCGGTCCGGGGCGACCTCGATGCTGCCGCCGTCGAGGTCGGTCAGGCGCAGGCCGTGTTCGGCGATGTCGTCGAGGACGCGCTGGCGGCCGACGAAGATCACTTCCATGCCCGCGGCGGCCAGATGACCGCCGATGTAGACCCCGACGCTGCCCGCGCCGAGGACGAGTACTCGCTGGTTCACGCCGGTTCGGTCTCCCCTGACAGTCCCGCGGCCGCGTAGGCGGCCAGGGCGGCGTCGGCGCGATCACGCACCGCCGCGACCAGCTCCGGTGGCCCGAGCACCCGGACGCCGGTCCCGAAGCCCAGGAGTAATCGCGCCATCCAGTCCACCGATGCGAAGCGCATGCCCGCCTCGATGCTGCCGTCGGGGCGGGATTCGATGCGGTGCATCGGGTACTGGTCGAGCACCCAGGCATAGTCCGCGCGGATGCGCAGGCGGGCCAGCGGCACGTCGGGGTCGTCCTGGAACAGATCCAGGGCGGCCGCGTCGGCGGCGGCGTGGCTGGGCGGGCGGGCCGGTTCGCCGAGTTCGGTGGCGTCTTCGATGCGGTCGAAACGGAACAGCCGCACGCCCTCGGCCTGGCGGCACCAGGCCTGCAGGTAGCTGTTGTTGTCGACGAGCACGACCCGGATCGGGTCGACGATGCGTTCGGACACCTCGTCGCGGCTGGCCGAGTAGTAGACCAGCCGCAGCGCGCGGGCATCGGCGAGCGCGGCCCGCACGGTCGCCACCACCGGCTGCTCGACCGGCGCCATGGCCGGTTTGCCCGCGACCACGGCATCACTGCTGGCGATGGCCGATTCGATCTTGGCGATGGCGGCGTGCGCGGCGGTGGGGTCGACCATGCCGGGCATCTCCACGATCGAGCGCAGCGCCACCAGCAACGCGGTGGCCTCGGTGGAGGTCAGCCGCAGCGGGCGTTCGATGCCCGCGGAGAAGGTGACCTCGATGCTCTCCTCGGAGAACGACAGGTCGATCAGGTCACCGGGCCCGTACCCGGGCAGGCCGCACATCCACAGCTGATTGAGGTCGCTCATCAGCTGTTTGGTGGTCACGCCGAGTTCCGCGGCGGCCTCGGCCGCGCTGATGCCGGGGTGCGCGAGCAGGTACGGCACCATGTTCAGCAGACGGGAAAGGCGCAGGGACAGGCGCGAACTCACGACGTCACCTCCGTGTGGTCGAGTACCGACCGTAGCCGGTTCATCACGTCGGCGCGCAGTTCCGGCGGTTCCAGCACGAGGACATCGGGGCCGAGGCCGGTGATCAGCCGGGCCACCCAGTCGCGCGAGCGCACCGGGACGTCGAGCACCGAGCCGGGCCTGCCGCCCAGATCGCGGGTCTCGCGCTCGGTGCCGATGCGGCGCAGTTCCCGGCCGCGGCCCTTGGCGACCCACACCGTCGCCGTGCCGGTGACCGGCGCGTCCCCGGTGACCCGGTCGACGATGGCGCGCAGGTCGGTGTGCTCGGGCTTACGCACGGCGTTGTCGGGGCCGTACGGCGTCACCTCGCCGCCGATGCGCGAGATCCGGAACGTGCGCACGGCGTCACGCTCGCGGTCGTGGCCGACCAGGTACCAGCGGCCGTGCCGGGTCACCACGCCCCACGGCTCCACATCGCGGGTGACGAACGGGTCGGTGACGGCGCTGTGGTGGCCGAAGCGCACCGCCCGCCCGGCGTCGATGGCGGCGAGCAGGGCGCGCAGCACCGGTTCCGAGCCGCGGGTCCGCGCGGGCACCGCGGGCACCGAGACGCCGACATTGTCGGTCTCCACGGTGACCCCGGCCGCGCGGAGTTTGAGCAGCGCGCCCTCGGCCGCGCTCGCCAGTTCCGGTGAGGCCCACATCTGCACGGCGACCGCGACGGCGGCGGCCTCCTCGCTGGACAGGTCGATGTCGGGCAGCTCGTAGGCGTCCCGGTTGATCCGGTACCCCTCGAGCGTCGAGAACCGCCCGACCGGACCGACTTCCAGCGGAATGCCCAGATCGCGCAGTTCGTTCTTGTCGCGCTCGAACATCCGGCTGAACGCCTCGTCGGTCGCGGAGTCCTCGTAACCGGCCACGCTGGCGCGAATGCGCTCCGCGCTCAGGAACTGCCGGGTCGACAGCAGCGCGATGACCAGATTCATCAGCCGCTCGACCTTGGATATCGCCACCCGATAGAGGGTAATGGTCGGGCCAGCGCGGCGGCGCGTCGGCGCACGGTTGTGCACCGGCGCCGCCGCGGCTCAGCGCAGAAAACGCGCGATCGCGTCGGCCACGCAGGCGGGCCGCTCGGCGCCGTCGAGTTCCACGGTCACCCGCCGGTGCGCCTGCACGCCGCCCGGCACCTCGGTGACCTCGGTCAACAGCAGCCGCCCGCGAATCCGCGAACCCACCGGGACCGGAGTGAGGAACCGGACCTTGTCGAGCCCGTAGTTGATCGCCGCGCTCGCCGCGCTGACGGTCATGATCTGCTGGGTGATCGGCACGATCAGCGACACGGTGAGGAAGCCGTGCGCGATGGTGGTGCCGTACGGACCCGCCGCCGCCCGCGCCGGGTCGACGTGGATCCACTGGTGATCGCCGGTCGCCTCGGCGAACCGGTCGATGCGTTCCTGGTCGATCGTGATCCAGTCGCTCGGCCCGAGTTCCGTCCCGGCGGCGGCGCGCAGGGCGTCGAAATCAGCGAAGTCCGTGGTCATTCCATTCCTCCGAAACGTCGGCGCGGGGTCGCGTTCACCGTCGGGCACGACGACGGCCACGATCTGCTCACCGTAGTGGTCACCGGGCAGTCACGCGCCGTCGAACAGGGCGGCCACGCCCGTCACAGGCCCATGTCCTTGGCGATGATCATCTTCATCACCTCGCTGGTGCCGCCGTAGATGCGGTTGACCCGGTTGTCGGCGTAGAGGCGGGCCACCGGGTATTCGGTGATGTAGCCGTAGCCGCCGTGCAGTTGCAGGCAGCGGTCGATGACCCGCGAGGCGACCTCGGTGCAGAACAGTTTGGCCGAGGCCGCGTCGGCGGGGGTCAGTTCGCCGCGGTCGAGGGCCTCGAGCGCACGGTCGACCACCGCCTCGGCGGCGTCGGTCTCGGCCCGGCAGGCGGCCAGTTCGAACTTGGTGTTCTGGAAGTGCGCCACCGGCTGCCCGAAGACCGTACGGCCCGTGGTGTAGTCGAGGGCGAACCGGATGGCGGCCCTGGCCTGGGCGTAGGCGCCGACGGCGATGGACAGCCGTTCCTGCGGCAGGTTCTGGCCCAGGTAGCGGAAGCCCTGATGGGCCTCGCCGAGCAGGTCGCCGACCGGCACGCGGACATCGGTGAAGGAGAGTTCAGCGGTGTCGGAGACCTTCAGTCCCAGCTTGTCGAGCTTGCGGCCGACGGCATAACCCGGCGACGTGGTGTCGACCACGAACAGCGAGATGCCGTGGCGCCGATCGGATTCCGTCGGCGCGGCGGTGCGGGCGCACACGATCACGCGATCGGCCTGGACACCGCCGGTGATGAAGGTCTTGGCGCCGTTGAGCAGGTAGTGGGTGCCGTCCTCGGACAGCTGGGCGGTGGTGCGCATCCCCGCCAGGTCCGAGCCGGTGCCCGGTTCGGTCATGGCGATGGCGAACATGATGTCGCCGGTGACGAAGCCCGGCAGCCAGCGCCGTTTCTGCTCGGCGGTGGCGAGGTTCTTCAGGTACGGCAGGCACAGGCCCACGTGCACGCTGGAACCGCCGAAAGACACCCCGGCCCTGGCGGTTTCCTCGATGAGGATCGCCTGGAACTTGTAGGAGTCGACCCCGGCGCCGCCGTACTCCTCGGGCACCTCGATGCCGAAGACGCCCAGCTCGGCCAGCGACCGGTAGAACGCGCGCGGCACGATGCCCGCCTCGTACCACTGGTCGTACACGGGCACCACCTGCTGTTCGACGAAGGCGCGGACGGTCTCGCGGAAGGCCTCGTGCTCGTCGGTGAAAACTGTGCGCTGCATGCTGATCTCCTCGAAATCTAGAGCCGGCGTCCGCCGTCGACGTACACGGTCTGGCCGGTGACGAACGCCGCGTCCGCCGAGGCCAGGAACGCGACCACGTTCGCGATGTCCTCGGGGGTACCGACCCGGCGCAGCGGTGTGACCGCGGCGGTCTTCGCCTGGAGTTCCTCGGCGCTCACCCCGATCCGGGCGGCGGTGGCCGCGGTCATCTCGGTGGCGATGAAGCCGGGCGCGACCGCGTTGACGCGGATGCCGAACGGGCCCAGTTCCATGGCGAGGGTGCGGGTCAGGCCCTGGATGCCCGCCTTGGCGGCGGCGTAGTTGGCCTGTCCGCGATTGCCCAGCGCCGACACGCTCGAGGTGTTCACGATGACGCCGCCGCCGTTGTCGACCATGTGCTTCTGGGCGGCCTTACCGCACAGGAACGCCCCGCGCAGGTGCACGGCCATGACGGTGTCCCAGTCCTCGACCGACATCTTGTACAGCAGGTTGTCGCGCAGCACGCCCGCGTTGTTCACCAGCACATCCAGCGAGCCGAGCTCGGCCACAGTCCGCTCCACCGCGGCGGTGACGGCCGCCTCGTCGGCGACATCGCAGCCGAGCCCGATCGCGGTGCCACCGGCGGCATTGATCTTCCCGGCGGCGAGCACGGCCGCGGCGGCGTCGAGGTCGACCACGGCGACGGCACAGCCGTCGGCGGCCAGCCGGGCCGCGGTCGCGGCGCCGATGCCGCGTGCGGCGCCGGTGACGAAGGCGGTTCTACGGGTCATGATTCGAACTCCTGATGGTCAGACGATGGCGTTCACGCCGGTGAGGGCGCGGCCGATGAGCAGTTTCTGGATCTGGGTGGTGCCCTCGTAGAGCGTCAGCACGCGCGCGTCGCGCAGGTACTTGGCGACGGGGTACTCGTCGATGTAGCCGTAGCCGCCGAACACCTGGATCGCGTTGTCGGCGGCCTTGACCGCGGTCTCGGAGGCGAACAGCTTGGCCATCGAGGCCGCGGTGCCGAACGGCTCCCCCCGATCGACCAGATCGGCCGCGCGCCAGGCCAGCAGCCGGGCCGCCTCGGTTTCCACCGCGATATCGGCGAGCAGCTCCTGCACCAGCTGATACCCCGCGATGGGCTTGCCGAACTGCTCGCGCTCCCCCGCGTACCGCACCGCGGCCTCGAGGCACGCCCGCGCCACCCCGACGCATCCCGCGGCCACGCCCATCCGTCCCTTGTCCAGGGCGGCCATGGCGATCCGGAAGCCCTCGCCCTCGGCGCCGAGGCGCAGCGCGTCCGGCACCCGCACCCCGTCGAGCACGAGTTCGGCGGTGGCCTGGCCGCGCAGGCCGAGCTTGCCCTTGATCTCGGTGCGGCCGAATCCCGGCGCGTCGGTCGGGACCAGGAAGGCGGTCACGCCCTTGGGCCCCGGCCCGCCGGTGCGCGCGAACACCAGCGCGACCCGCGCCCAGGTGCCGTTGGTGATGAAGATCTTGGTGCCGTCGATGACCCAGTCCGATCCATCCCGGGTGGCGCGGGTGATCAGGTTCGCCGCGTCGGAGCCGGTGCCCGGCTCGGTGAGCGCGAAGCAGCCGAGCTGCTCGCCCGCGCACAGCGGCGGCAGGAAGCGGCGCTTCTGCTCCTCGGTCCCGTAGGCCGCGATCGACTTGCCGACCAGCCCCAGCGACACCGAGACGATGCCGCGCACCGCGCTGTCGCCCCGCCCGAGCTCTTCCAGCAGCAGGCAGTAGGCCAGCGCGTCCCCGCCGGAGCCGCCGTACTCCTCGTCGATCCCGATGCCGAGGAAGCCCAGCGCACCGAGTTTGCCGACGATCGCCGGGTCGACCGATTCGGCCCGGTCCCACTCCGTGGCGTACGGCACGACCTCCTTGTCCACCCAGGTGCGGGCGAGTTCACGCAGGTCGTGGTGGGCGGGGCTGAGCGCGAGATCCATCGGGGCCGACTCCTGAACCGAACAGTGTTAGTTTTATCGGCAGCACCGTAACCTAACGCCGTTCGGTTACGCAAGAGCCAGGTCGGCGATCGGTGATAGCGTTCCGACCCGACCCCGGAGCAGACGAGGAGTGGCGCATGGTGAGGCCGCGCGTACCGCTGTTGAGCCGCGAGCGCATCCGCGACACCGCGCTCACCCTGATCGACCGGGACGGCCTGGCCGAGGTCTCCATGCGCAAGCTGGCCGCCGAACTGGGCGTGCGGGCCGCCTCGCTCTACGGCCACTACCCGAACAAGGACGACCTCTTCGACGACATCGCGGCGGGCATCATGAGCCACGTCGACACCTCGGCCTTCGACACCCTGGCCTGGGACGACGGCCTGGCCGCCTGGGCGCGCAGCTACCGCGCGGCGCTGGTCGCCCACCCCAACTTCGTGCCCTACCTCGCCGCGGGCCCCGGCCGTCGCGCGGAGAACCTGCGCGCGGCCGACGCCGTACACGGCGGGCTGGTGGGCGCGGGCTGGCCACCGCGCTACGCGACCATGATCGGCGCGGCCACCCGCTACCTGGTGATGGGCGCCACGGTCGGCTCGTTCGCGGGCGGTTTCGCCGATGACGTGCAGGTCTACCGCGACCGCTATCCGCACCTCAACCAGGCGCACCTGCTGCGCGCGGTGGCCGACGAGATCGACGACGACAGCTTCGAGCTGGCGTTGACCTCGTTCATCGCCGGTCTGCGCGCCACCTATGCGAGCGTCGCCACCGGCTGACCGGCCGGTCCGGACGCACGACGGGACCGGTGGCGCCTACGCAATCGCTCCCTCGCGCCACCGGTCCCGTCGACATCCCCCCGTCTCGGGGGTTCGCCTACATCGAGGCGATCAGCCGGTCGACCCGCTCGTCGACCGACCGGAACGGATCCTTGCACAACACCGTGCGTTGCGCTTGATCGTTCAACTTCAGATGCACCCAGTCGACCGTGAAGTCCCGGCCCGCTTCCTGGGCGGCGGTGATGAAGTCACCGCGCAGCTTGGCGCGCGTGGTCTGCGGCGGGGTCTCCACCGCGGCGTCGACGGCCTCGTCCTCGGTGATCCGCTTGGCCAGACCCTTGCGCTGGAGCAGGTCGAACACGCCGCGACCGCGCTTGATGTCGTGGTAGGCCAGGTCCAGCTGGGCGATCTTGGGATCGGAGAGCTCCATGCTGTAGCGGTCCTGGTAGCGCTGGAACAGCTTGCGCTTGATCACCCAGTCGATCTCGGTATCGACCTTGGCGAAGTCCTGTGCCTCGACCGCGTCGAGGGTGCGGCCCCACAGATCCACCACCGCGTCGACCTGCGGATCGCGGTCGCGATTGCGCAGGTGCTCGACGGCGCGGGCGTAGTACTCGCGCTGGATCTCGAGCGCGCTGGCCTGGCGGCCACCGGCCAGCCGGACCGGGCGACGGCCGGTCAGATCGTGGCTCACCTCGCGGATCGCCCGGATCGGGTTGTCCAGGGCGAAGTCGCGGAACGAGACGCCCGCCTCGATCATCTCCAGCACCAGCGAGGCGGTGCCCACCTTGAGCATGGTGGTCGGCTCGGCCATGTTGGAGTCGCCGACGATCACGTGCAGGCGCCGGTACTTCTCGGCGTCGGCGTGCGGCTCGTCGCGGGTGTTGATGATCGGGCGTGAGCGGGTGGTCGCCGAGGAGACGCCCTCCCAGATGTGCTCGGCGCGCTGCGAGAGGCAGAACGTGGCCGCCTTGGGCGTCTGCAACACCTTGCCCGCACCGCAGATGAGCTGGCGGGTGACCAGGAACGGGAGCAACACGTCCGAGATCCGGGAGAACTCGCCCGCCCGCACCACGAGGAAGTTCTCGTGGCAGCCGTAGGAGTTGCCCGCGGAGTCGGTGTTGTTCTTGAACAGGTAGATATCGCCGCCGATACCCTCTTCGGCCAGGCGCTGCTCGGCGTCGATCAGCAGGTCTTCGAGGACCCGCTCACCGGCCCGGTCGTGGGTGACCAGCTGCACCAGGCTGTCGCATTCCGCGGTCGCGTACTCGGGATGTGATCCGACGTCGAGGTACAACCTGGCACCGTTGCGAAGGAAGACATTAGAGCTACGGCCCCAGGACACCACCCGGCGGAACAGGTACCGGGCTACCTCGTCGGGGGACAGCCGACGGTGACCGTGGAAGGTGCATGTCACACCGAACTCGGTCTCGATCCCCATGATTCGTCGCTGCACACCATCGACACTACAGCCATGAGCAGTGCCCGCGCGGCGCTCCGGACAACCCATCTGCATACGTGTTCACAACGATTCGGACAGCGTCACGCCCGGTCGGGCGCACGAGAACGGGCCCGCGAACCACGGTCGGTTCGCGGGCCCGGCACGATCATGACGGCGGGGCTATTTCCCCGCGTCGTCCTCGGGTTCGGGCAGCTTCGCCTCTTTCACGGCTTTCGCCTTCGGCGCACTGCCCAGTGCCTTCTCCAGGGCCGGGCCCTGCAGCCTGCGGAAGGCACGCCGCGGCCGCGCCTGCTCGAGTGTGGCCACCTCGAGCGAGGCACCACCCAGCGTGCGCTTGTCCTTGTCGGCCTCGGGCTGACCGGCCTGCAGGGCACCGATCGCCACCTTCAGCGCCGCGTCCAGCGACAATCCCGGCTTGTAGGCGGACTTCAGCGCGGTCACGATGGGCTCGGTGGTGCCACCCATCACGACGTACTCGCGCTCGTCGACGATCGAGCCGTCGAAGGTGATCCGGTACAGCACCGAGGTCGGCGACTGCTCCGGATAGCCCACCTCGGCCACACACAGCTCCACCTCGTAGGGCTTGAGCTGATCGGTGAAGATCGAGCCGAGGCTCTGCGCGTACAGGTTGGCCAGGCTCCGGCCGGTGACATCGCGCCGGTCGTACTGGTAGCCCTTGAGATCGGCCTGCAGGATGCCGCCGCGGCGCAGCGCCTCGAACTCGTTGTACTTGCCCACGGCCGCGAACCCGATGCGGTCGTAGAGCTCGCTGATCTTGTGCAGCGTCGCCGACGGATTCTCCGCGACGAACAGCACGCCCTTGTCGTACACCAGCACCACGACGCTGCGACCCCGGCCGATGCCCTTGCGGGCGAGCTCGGTCTTGTCGCGCATGATCTGCTCGGCGGACGCGTAGTAAGGCAGCGTCATGCGCTGGCACCCCCGTTCTGTGCGGCCGCCCGGTCGACCGCGATCGCCGTGGCGACCGCGGCGAGCCGATCCTCGGCCACCTCGACCGCACCGTCGGCATCGATCAGCATCACCGTCGGATAGATCCCGCGCAGCGGGTCGGGCCCACCGGTGGCGGTGTCGTCGTCGGCGGCGTCCACCAGCGACTCGACCGCGATCCGCAGGGCCCGTTCCTGGTCGAGACCGGCCTGGTAGGTCTTCTTCAGCGAGGACTTGGCGAACATCGAGCCGGAGCCGACGGCGGTGTAGCCGAAGCGCTCCTCACTGCGCGATCCCACCACGTCGAACGACACGATCCGGCCCGCCTTGTCCGGGTCGGTGACCTGGTCGTCGAAGCCGACGATCAGCGGCACCACCGCCAGCCCCTGCATGGCCGCGGGCAGATTGTCGCGGACCATCTTCGACAGCTTGTTGGCCTTGCCGTCGAAGGTCAGCGACACGCCTTCGATCTTCTCGTAGTACTCCAGCTCCACCGCGAACAACCGCACCATCTCCACGGCCAGCCCGGCCGTGCCCGCGATGCCCGCGGCGGAGAAGGTGTCGGTGATGTAGACCTTCTCCATGTCGCGCGAGGCCACCAGGTTGCCCTGGGTGGCGCGGCGATCACCGGCGATCAGCACGCCGCCCCGGTAGCTGACCGCGACGATCGTCGTGCCGTGCGGCGCGAAATCCGCGGCCGCGGTCAGCTCGGAAGCAGCGAACCTGTTGCTGGGCAACAGGTCCGGTGCATGCATCCGCAGGTGTTCGGTGAACGAGGAGAGAGCCTGCCCCGCGTGGAGGCGCAACGGATCACCTGAGGTCACTGGCCGCCCTTCTGCACGTAGGCCCGCACGAAGTCCTCGGCGTTCTCCTCGAGCACGTCATCGATCTCGTCGAGCAGGTCGTCGGTCTCCTCCGCCAGCTTCTCGCGGCGCTCCTGCCCGGCCGCGTCGACGCCCTCGGGGCCCTCGTCCTCGTCGCCACCCCCGGCGCGCTTGGTCTGCTCTTGTGCCATGGCCGCCGACCTCCTCTTCCTCATCACGATGTTCGTGCCAGTTCCTCAACCCTACCGAGCGGATCCGACAAGGTGGTCTATTAGCGATCGGATTGTCGCTGTCTCGTGCCGGGAATCGCCTCAGTGGGTGAGCTGTTCGACGAGTTCGGCGGCCGATTCCGCGGCGTCGAGCAGCTTGCCGACGTGGGCTTTCGTCCCGCGGCGCGGCTCCAGGGTGGGGATGCGGACCAGCGAATCGCCGCCGAGATCGAAGATCACCGAATCCCAACTGGCGGCGGCGATATCGGCACCGAACCGGCGCAGGCACTCGCCGCGGAAGTAGGCGCGGGTGTCGGTCGGCGGCTTGGTCATGGCGTCGAGCACCTGCTGCTCGCTGACCAGGCGCTTCATCGAGCCACGGGCAACCAGACGGTTGTAAAGACCCTTGTCCAGACGCACGTCCGAGTACTGCAGGTCCATCAGGTGCAGCTTGGGCGCGGCCCAGCCCAGGCCCTCGCGGCTGCGCATGCCCTCGAGCAGGCGCAGCTTGGCGGGCCAGTCCAGCAGGTTGGCGCAGTCCATCGGGTCGCGCTCGAGCAGGTCGAGGACCATCGCCCAGTTGTCGACGATGTCGCGCACGCGCGGGTCGTCGTTGCCCTCGCGGTCGATGAACTTGGCGACGCGCTCGTGGTAGAGCCGTTGCAGCGCAAGGCCGGTCAGCTCGCGGCCGTCGGCCAGCGCCACGGTGGCGCGCAGGCTCGGGTCGTGGCTGATCTGGTGCACGGCGGTGACCGGGCGGGCCAGCTGGAACTCCGACAGGTCCTCGCCCGCCTCGATCAGGTCCAGCACCAGGGCGGTGGTGCCGACCTTGAGGTAGGTCGACATCTCGGCCAGGTTGGCGTCGCCGATGATCACGTGCAGGCGCCGGTACTTGTCGGCGTCGGCGTGCGGCTCGTCGCGGGTGTTGATGATGCCGCGCTTGAGCGTGGTCTCCAGACCGACCTCGACCTCGATGTAGTCGGCGCGCTGGGACAGCTGGAAGCCCGCGTGGTCGCCGGACTGGCCGATGCCGACCCGGCCGGACCCACAGATGACCTGCCGGGAGACGAAGAACGGGGTCAGGCCCGCGATAATGTGGCTGAACGGGGTGTCGCGGCTCATCAGGTAGTTCTCGTGGGTGCCGTAGGAGGCGCCCTTGCCGTCGACGTTGTTCTTGTACAGCTGCAGGCGCGGGGCGCCGGGCACGCTCGAGGCGTGCCGCGCGGCGGCCTCCATCACCCGCTCGCCCGCCTTGTCCCAGATGACGGCGTCGAGCGGGTCGACGACCTCGGGCGCGGAGTACTCCGGGTGGGCGTGGTCGACGTAGAGCCGGGCGCCATTGGTGAGGATCATGTTGGCCGCGCCGACCTCGTCGGCGTCGATCACGGGAGCGGGTCCGCTCATCCGGCTCAGGTCGAAACCACGCGCGTCACGCAGCGGGGATTCCACCTCGTAGTCCCAGCGGGTCCGCTTGGCTCGCGGCACCCCTTCGGCGGCCGCGTAGGCGAGCACGGCCTGGGTGGAGGTGAGGATCGGGTTGGCCGTCGGCTCCGTGGGGGTCGAGATGCCGTACTCGACCTCGATTCCGATGATGCGCTGCATGCTGTCGAGCCTAGGCGACGCGCCCGGCCCACACTCGCATCTCGCTCCGAGCGCCCCTCCCGTCCCAGCTCAGCCCACCGCGCGCACCCGCGTGGAAGCGGTTCCGGCGCAGCGGGGTCGACCCGGGGGTCCACCACTGGGA
Source organism: Nocardia sp. SSK8 (assembly GCF_037034205.1). Classification (NCBI taxonomy): domain Bacteria; kingdom Bacillati; phylum Actinomycetota; class Actinomycetes; order Mycobacteriales; family Nocardiaceae; genus Nocardia; species Nocardia sp. SSK8. The sequence goes on along the minus strand of NZ_JBAGKD010000008.1, from coordinate 20,749 downwards.
TGACCCGGGGTGGTCCTCGCGGGCGATCCGCCGGGGCGGCGGGCGCCGAGATACTCGGTCCATGAGCGAAACCCTGCAGCAGCTCGCCCCGGCGGACCGGCCGCGACCGGGGCGGTTGATCGCCCTGGACGTGCTGCGCGGCATCGCCATTCTGGGCACCCTCGGCACCAATGTCTGGATCTTCACCGACCCGGCCGGGCTCGTCGGCTATATCGACGGACTGGGCGCGGCCGCAGAGAACGGCTGGATGTGGTCGCAGCGGCTGTTGCAGCAGCTCGTGCAGGGCAAGTTCCTCGGCCTGCTCACGGTGATGTTCGGGATCGGGCTGGCCATCCAGCAGAGTTCGGCCCAGCGGGTGGGCAGGCGCTGGCCGGGCGGGTACCCGTGGCGGGCGGCCCTGCTGTTCCTCGACGGCCTGCTGAACTTCCTGCTCGTCGCGGAATTCGACGTGCTCATGGGTTACGCGGTCACCGGCCTGATCGTGGCCTACCTGCTGGCCACGAGCGAACGGGCGCAGCGGCGCTGGGTGATCGTCGCGGCATCGATCCATCTCACCCTGCTCACTCTCCTCGCCGTGGCCCTGGCCCTGGAACCCGGCGGCGACGACCGCGCCCCGTCCACGCTGGACCCGAATCCCTACGCGGACGGTTCGTTCTGGGATCTGGTGCTGTTCCGGCTCGACCACGCGCTCACGTTCCGGGTGGAGGCGATCTTCATCCTGCCGATGTCGGTGGCCCTGTTCCTGCTCGGCGCCCGGCTCTTCCGCGCCGGAGTCTTCCGGCCCGAGGGCGCGCGAATCCGCCGGTGGCTCATGATCGTCGGGTTCGGTGTCGCGGCACCGGTGGACTTCGTCGTCGGTGGCTTCCTACACGGCGATCTGGTGCTGTTCACCCGCTACGGCACCGCGCCGCTGGTCTCGCTGGGTATTCTCGCCGCGGTGGCGGCCTACTACCTGCGCAGGCCGCGCCTGGGGTTCGCGGGCGCCCGGCTGAGCGAGGTCGGCCGCACCGCGCTGAGCTGCTACATCCTGCAGAACCTGATCGCCGGAATGCTGTGCTACGGCTGGGGTCTCGGCCTCGCCGCGCGGGTGTCCGCCGACGCGCGGGTGCCGTTCACGATCGCGATCTACGTGGTCGTCGTCCTCGCGATCAGCGTCCTCGCCCACCTGTGGCTGCGCCGCTTCGAGCGCGGTCCGGTGGAGTGGCTGTGGCACCGGAGCTATCGCCTGCTGGCCCCGCGGGGCTGATCAGCGCAGGCGGTCCGCGGGCGGCGGCGCGGCGTCGGGGGCCACCAGCAGATCGGCGACCAGCGAGTCGCGCTGCAGCGGCACCCCGAGGCTGCGGGCATTGCCCTCGAACAGCGACAGCACCGATTCGGTGAGGATGCCCTGGATCTGCTCGGCGCCAAGGACCGGTTCCGGCTCGGCGCGCCAGCTGGCCACCACGCCGTCGACGAGCCCGACCATGCCGAAGGCCATCGGCCGGGCCCGGGCCGGGTCGATCCCGAAGCGGGCCAGGGTGGCGGCGAACATGTCGGCCAGCTGACCACCCACCTCGCGACCGGCGCCGGACAGGCTCGCCCCGCCCTCCTGCGGCGCCTCCCCCAGGAAGCGGTGCAGGTTCGGGTGTAGTTCGATCCAGTCCAGGTAGGTGCCGATGGCACCGCGCGCGGCGTCCTTGAGCGTGCCGGTGGGTTGCAGCGCGGGCAGCAGTTCGGCGAGCAGCAGTTCCAGGATGCGCCTGCGGGCCAGCGCGTCGAGTTCGGCGCGGCCGCCGATGTGGCGGTAGACCACCGGGCGCGGCAGCGCGAGGTGTTCGGCGATGAGCTGCACCGAGATCTCCACGCCGTGCTGTTCGATCACCTCGACGGCGGCATCGATCATCTCCGCGCGGCGGCGGGCCTTGTGCCCGTGCCAGCGCGTGGCGCGCCCGTCACCGACGGGCTGCTCGGCATGGGCGGAAGGTGCGGTCACAGCCCCTACGATACGCGTGCGGGAATTGTCCGTGACATGGTGTTCCACCAATCTCGCCGCCCGGGGGGGCTCCGCGGCGCCGGGTATGCTCGGCGGCATGCGGGAGCGGGCGACGGTGATGGCGTACGCGATTCTCGCGTGCCTGCTGCCCGCCTTCGTGCTACTCACCGTACCGGGCGGCGAGGACGCCAGGGCACTGGCCTTCGGTGCCGTCGCCGCGGCGATGGTCTGCGCGCTCGCCGCCGTCACCACGCAGGCGCGGCTGCCCGTGCGGGTCGTCACCACGGGCCCACCCCGCTCCGCCCAGCGCAGGCTGCGCGGCGCCTTCCTGCCGCAGAGCAATCCGGACGCCGCGGGCCGTCCACGACCCCGGGCACCGGGAGCCGATCACCGCTGACAGGCCGCTGTGGCGCGACCTGTCGGATTCCGTGATCCCCTCCCCCTTTCGCGTGCGTCCTCGCACGCCGTCCGGACAGGTCGTTCCGTCATGCTCGATATCGTCTATGTCCCCGTGTCCGCCCTGCTGTGGTGCTGGCACCGGCTCTTCGCCCTCCCCCTCGGCCCGGCCGACGGCCTGGCCTGGCTGCTGGCCGTGGTGGCACTCGTGGTCACCGTGCGCGCGCTGCTGATCGTCCCGTCGTTCCGGCAGGCCAGGTCACAAGTGGTTCTGCGCACGCTGCAACCACGCATCGACCGCCTGCGCAAGACCCACCGCGACGATCCGCGGGCCCAGGCCACCGCGATCCGCGACCTGCACCGTGAGCACGGGGTCCGCCTGTTCGCGGGCCTGCTCCCGCTCCTGGGCCAGGCGCTGGTGTTCCTCGGCCTGTTCCACGTGCTGCGTTCCTTCGACCGGACCGGCGCGTCGGCGATCGGCCCGTTCGCGTCGACCAGCTCGCCACTCACCGACGAGGCCAATCGCGCGACGGCCAACTACCTGTTCGGCGCCCCGGAGGTCGGCGCCTTCCTCGATGCGCGGCTGTTCGGCGCACCGCTGTCGGCCACGCTGTCCGGCGCGGGCGACGTGCTGATCTCGGTGGCCGCGCTGGCCGTCCCGCTGGCACTGCTGGCGGCCGTGGCCACCCATCTCACCGCCCGGTTCGCGCCGGTCGGCACCGACAGCACGGCCGCGGTGATGCGGACGCTGTCGCTGTGGGTGTTCCCGGCGGGCGCGCTGGTCAGCGGGGCGATCATGCCGGTCGCCGTGCTGGTCTACTTCGCCACCAACGCGGTGTGGACGTGCGGGCAGCAGTACGTCCTGCGGCGGGTGCTCGCCGCGGAGGCGAGCGCCGCGGCAGCGACTGCCACGGCGGCAGCGCGTGCCAGCGCACCGCGTCCGGGAGCGAAACCGCGCCGCCGCTAGTCTCGGCCGGTGTCCGCGCACCCCGAATCCGAACTGCTCGCCGTCTACGACGCCGCGGGCGCGGTGGTCGGTGCCGCCGATCGCGGCACCGTCTACCGCGACGGACTGTGGCATGCCAGCGCGGGCGTGCTGGTCCGATCCGGGGACGGCCGCCGGATCTACGCGCACCGGCGTACCGACAGCAAACTCGTCTTCGGCGGCCTGTACGACTGCCTGGCGGGCGGCGTGGTGGACGCGGGCGAGGATCCGGCCGACACCGCCGTGCGCGAACTGCGCGAGGAACTCGGCATCGCGCTGCCCGCGGGCACCCGGTTGCCGTTACGCGCGAGCGCGTCCTGGGACGGCGAGTGGGCGGGCCGTCCGCTGCGCTGCCACCTGTTCGGCTACGAGGTGCGTCACGACGGTCCGGTGCGCCACCAGCCCTCGGAGATCGCCGAGGGCTGGTGGTGTGAGATCGCCGAACTCCGCGCGCTGCTGCGGGATCCGGCCCGGCCGTTCGTCCCCGACACCCGGCTGCTGCTGCCCGGCCTGCTGCCCGACGACATCGGGATCACCAGGTGAGCACCTGCCAGGTCTGCATGCTGAACGGCAGGTCGCAGGCCGTTTCGGAGTGGAAGCCACCGAACGCGGGCTGGCCGTAGCGCTCATAGCTGCTGAACCAGTTCCACCAGGCCCAGCAGGTCACCCGCACCTGATGCCAGACCGGGTCACCGCACTGCGAGAACGCGCCGGTGCCCGCGATCGGGTTGACCGAACAGTGCCCTGGCGGCTGCGCCTGGACCGGCCCGGCGAGCAGGGTCGAGGCACCGATGAGCCCGGCGGCGGTGACGCCGACGGCGAGCTTGCGAAGCGATTTCATGACTACCTCCCATGCGTGGAGGTCCCGCACTCGCACCCGTCGGCAGATCCACGCTCGGTTCGATATCGGCCTCGGGACACCACGTCCCGCTGATGTGACCTACATCATGAGATTCGCGTACGACGTTACGTCCGTGCCCGAATGGTTATCTTCGGGCAACCGCCGATCAATCGAGCGCGCGCAGCGATTCGGCATCCCTGGCGACCACCGCGCCGCCGTCGGCGGTGAGCACGATCGGGCGCTGGATCAGCTTCGGATGCTCGGCCAGCGCGCCGAGCCAGCGGTCGCGATCGGCCGGGGTGCGCCCCCAGCTCGCCAGGCCGAGTTCCTTGGCGATGTCCTCGCCGGTCCGGGTGATGTCCCACGGCTCGGCGCCCAGCCGGGCCAGCACCGCGCGCAGTTCGGCGACGGTCGGCGGGTCGTCGAGATAGCGGCGCACCGTGTAGTCCACGCCGGTGGCGTCGAGGTGCGCGGTGGCGGTGCGGCTCTTGCTACAGCGCGGGTTGTGCCAGATCTCGGTGTGCCCAGACGTCATGAGCCCCAGCCTAGTAGCCCGTCGTGCTGCGGCCTCGTGACGATCCGGTGGTCCCCGCCCGTGTGACGGCGGCTACTGGCAGGATGCGCGGTACATCGTCCGGTTCCACCCAGCCCGAGGAGACACCGTCAAGGTGAGCAGCCATTCGCAGGACCGATCCCTCCGCCGCACCCTGTTCGGCCTCGCCGCCGCCGCGGCGACCCTGGTGGCCGTGGCACCGGCCGCCCACACCGCGCCTGTCCAGCAGACGGTCGTGCCCGGCTGCTCCCCCGCCGTCGCGGGCGAACCCAACGGCAAGCAGTGGCCGGTCGAGCCCGCGCTCACCATCGACCCCGCGGCCGCGTACACCGCGACCCTGGAGACCACCTGCGGCACGGTGACCGTCGATCTCGACGCCGCCGCCGCGCCCCGCACGGTGAACTCGTTCGTCTTCCTCGCGGGCGAGGGCTATTTCGACCACACCCGCTGCCACCGCCTCACCACCGAGGGCATCTACGTGCTGCAGTGCGGCGATCCGACCGCGACCGGCCGGGGCGGCCCCGGCTACCAGTTCACCGACGAGAACCTCGCGGGCGCGGTCTATCCGGCGGGCACCGTCGCCATGGCCAATGCCGGGCCGGGCACCAACGGCAGCCAGTTCTTCCTGGTCTACCGCGACACCCAGCTGCCGCCGAACTACACCCCGTTCGGCCGCGTCACCGCGGGCCTGGACGCGCTGACCACCATCGCCGACGCGGGCGTGGTCGGCGGCGGGCCGGACGGCACCCCGGTCGCCGATGTCGTCTTCGACGCGGTGACCACCGCGCAGGGCTGAGAAACGACCGAGGGCCGCGACACCCGGTGGGGAGTCGCGGCCCTCGGCGCGGCTGGGGGGATCAGCCCGCGCTGATCGAGCTGAACAGGTTCTGGATCGTCAGCAGGATCACTTCGGTCAGGAAATCAGCGGCCGAACCGGTCATGGCAAACACTCCTCGGGTACAAGTCCTCATCAGGTGAGACGAACATGTGAAGCATGTCCTATCCACTCTGCTGGGCGCAGCGTTTTCGCGAAAAATGGCGGGTGACCTCGACCGGACCGGAAAGACGGATCGGCCCGGCCGCCGCTCGGCTGCCGGACCGATCCGCTCGGACGACGCGCCGCTAGACGCAGCCCGTCTCGCCGAGTTCAGCCGCCGCTTCCGCCGACAGTTCGACCTCCGTGCCGATCGCGACATGCAATTCCGTGAGCGTGGCGTCGGTCAGCTCCGCCTGGAGCGCGCAATCGAAGATCTCTTCGGTCACTGCGATGGGCTCCGCGTTGGCCATTCCCGCACCGAGGACGGAAAGGGTGGCGAACGCGACAGCGAAGGCACCGGTCTTGACAGAACGCATGAAGTTGCTCCTCAAATTCGTAGTTGGATACTGCATTTCGGAGACTGCCATCTTGCGCTGACGACTCTAACACGATCGGAAATATCGTCAACAGCATTCTCTCAATTAATTCTGCGAATAATTTCTACTATCGGGACGACGCCATTGTTCGGACACCGACGACGAATTCCTCGATGCCCTTTATCGGCATCGAGATCGAATTTCCCCGCGTCGCCTAGGTCACCATTCGACGGGAATTCCCGCGGCCATGATCGCCATCCGGTTCGGCTGCCAGGGCACCTCGGCGACCGGCACGGCCAGGCGGATTCCCGGCAGCCGGTCGAGCAGAACGCCGAAGGCGATCGCGGCATTGCGGCGCACCAGGAGTGCCCCGGGGCAGTGGTGACGACCGTGACCGAATCGCAGATGGGGGTTCGGTGCGCGCAGCGGGTCGAAGTCGTCGGCGTCGGCGAAGACGGCCGGGTCGGCATTGACGGCGTCCAGCGACAGCAACACCAGATCACCCTGCGCGAGGTCCACCGAATGCAATCGCGTGTCCCGCGTGACATAGCGCGGAATGCCATTGCCCAGCACGACACTGCGGCGCAGCAATTCCTCCACGCAGCGCGGCATCAGCGCGGGCTCGGCCCTGACCTCGGCCATCGTGTCCGGGCGCTGGAGCAGGTTGAACGCGGCCACGCCGAGGAAACTCGCGAAATCCTCGTAGCCGCTGACGAACAGCACCGAGACGATATTCGACAGTTGCCGGTCGGTGAGCCGGTCCGGTCCGGTATTGCGATCGGCGAGCCGATCGGCCAGTCCCCGTGGCGCGCCGGGACGGCGGGTGGCCATGTGTTCGTGGAGGTAGTCGCGCAGCTGTTCCCAGTTGCGGGCCAGTTCGTCCGGGGAGTACGTCACCATGGTGAGGTCGGTGTCGGCTCGTTCGGCCAGCCACCGGTGGTCCTCGAACGGCAGCCCGAGCAACCGGCACAGGCACTGCGCGGCAACCCATTCCGCGAACCAGCGTTGCAGGTCACCCGGTGCCCCCGCCGCGATCAGGGCGGCCAATCCGTCCTCGGTGACCTCGGCGACCCAGCCGGTCGGGAGGTCGGGCAGGTCGCGGCCGAGGGCGTGGACGACCTCGTCGCGCAGTCCGGCCCGCCGCAGGTAGTTCATGACATCGAGTATTTCCGGGGCCAGGATCGGGACGTCCTGGGTCGGGCTGGTGACCTCGCCGAGCACCGAGCGCGCGAACGCCCGATCGCGCAGGACGTGTCTGGCCTGCTCGTAGCCGGTGATCAACCAGGCGTCGGTGCCGGAATTGGTGCCGACCCGCGCCACCGGGCACCGGCGCTGCAGGTCGAGGAGTTCCGGGGCGAGACGGTCGCCGTCGGTGCTGAACGGATAGCGCAGGGAGGTGGTCACGGGAGCCCTTCTCTCGGCGGACAGGTCGGTGCGGTCACCAGCGCACGGGCAGGCGCGCGGGGGCGCGCAGGGGTGTCGATTCGTCCCAGTCGATCGCGGCGGCGGGCACCGCGAGTTCGATGCCGGGCAGCCGTTCGAGGAGCACCTCGAGCACGATGGCCAGTTGCAGGCGGGTCAGGTGCCCGCCGGTGCACAGGTGTGGGCCGTGGCCGAAGGCGAGGTGCGGGTTGGGTGAGCGCGTCGGGTCGAAACGGTCGGGGTCGGTGAAGGCGGTGGGGTCGCGGTTGGCCGCGGCGGGCACCGGCACCACCGCGTCCCCGGCGCGAATCCGCGTGCCGTGCAGGGTGAAGTCCTCGGTGGCCACGAGAATATTGATGGCGTTCATGAGTGGCACGAACCGCAGCAGCTCGTCGACGGTGGTGCCGAGCGCGGCGGGGTTGTCGCGCAGCCAGGCCAGGGTGCCGGGGCGGGAGAGCAGGACCAGCAGGGCGTTGCCGGTGTGCTGCATGGTGGTCTTGTATCCGGCCATGAGCATGGTGACGACGAAGCTGACGACATCGTCGCGGGTCAACGCGCCACCGGGACAACCGCTTTCGGCGAGCAGTACCCCGAGCATTCCCTCGGCCCCGCGTTCCGCCCGGGTGATGAGCTCGTCGGCGTAGTCCTGCAGCGCGGACAGCGAGGCCAGGACCTCCTCCTGGGTGAGCCCGGCGGCGCCGAGCAGAGCGAGGGTGTGCGGCAGGTAGCGGTCCCGATCCGCCTCGGGCAGCCCGGTGACCTCGCACAGCACCCGCAGCGGCAGCGGTTCGACGTAGGCGGCGACCAGGTCGGCCGTGCGGTCCGGCGCGTCCGCGACCATGGTGTCGAGCAGGGTCTCGGCCATGGTGCGGATGCGCGGCCCGGCGAATTCCAGTGCGCGGCGGCCGAACAGCGGCAGGACCGCGCGGCGCACCCGCTCGTGGTGGTCGCCGGTCATCTCGAGGAAGGTCGGCAGGCACGGGGGTGCGGCGCCGGGGCGGGGTGGCCAGGCCGACAGCAGCGGCCGGGTCAGCCGGGGGTCGGCGAAGGCGGCGCGCGCGTCGTCGTACCGGCTGAGCAGCCACCCGGTCTCGCCATTGGGCAGCCGCACCCGGGCTACGGGCTCCTCGACACGCAGCCGGGCGTAGTCACCCGGCGGCCCCGCGGTGCCCGGCGCGACGGCGGGAACATCGATCACCCGCTCGCTCATCCGCGACTCCCCACCGGTGTGCGCAGATACCCGCAGGCCAGCAGATAACCGAGGTAGTGGTCGATGAGCGCGGAATCCACCGGCGGGCAGTGCAATCCGCTGTCCGCCAGCGCGGCCTCGATGTTGGCGCGGCCGAGCACCGGGAAGGTCTCCGCGAGAAACATCTCCTTGACCGACATGTCCGCGGTGCGGCTGCGATCGACGCACAGCGGCACGAACGGCGCGGTCGCGCTCGCCGGATGCTCGGCCACGTACCGCACCAGCTCGCCGACCCACTGCGCGTACGGCAGGGTGCGCACCGCGAAACCGGCCACCCGCATCCGGTCCAGTACGTCCGCGAGCAGCGCCGGGCGCGGATTGGTGAGGTGGTGTACCCGGCCCGCGCCCCGCTCACGCGTAGCGATGTGGACGACACATTCGGCGAGGTGGTCCACCGGCACGAAGTCCATCGGCAGCGCGATATCCGGGGCGAGCCCGGTCTCGGCGATGGTCTGGAACAGCGAGCACAGGGCGGTGTCGGTATTGCAGACCCCGGTCGCCCGGTCACCCATCACCTCGTAGGGCCGGTACACCGTCACCGGCAGTCCCTGCCGCGCCGCCTCCCGCAGGACACCCTCGGCGACCCATTTGCTCTCGGCGTATCCCATGGTGAGCCCGTCGGCGTGGGCCAGCGGCCGGTCCTCGGCGACCTCCCGGATCCCCGCCGCACCGAATCCGGCCAGCACGGCCACGGTCGACAGGAAATGCACCGGTACCCGCCGAGGCGCCGCGATCCGCACGATCTCCCTGGTCCCGTCCACATTAGCGGCCCGCAGGGCGGCGTACGGATAGACGAAGTTGACGTGCGCGGCGCTGTGGATCACCAGGTCGACGGTGTCGGCCAGCCGGTCCGCGTGCTCCGGCGCCAACCCGAGGCGAGGCTCGGTCAGCTCGCCCGGGAAGCACTCCACCCGCTGCCAGGCCGCCGGGTCGGGACGCAGCCCGTACCGCGCCAGCGCCGTACGCACCCGCTGTTCGGCGCGGGCCCGCCCGGTCGCGCGCACCGGGCAGTGGATGCGCGCGGAGGTCGACCGCAACAACCGGTCCAGCAGAAACGCCCCGACGAATCCCGATGCGCCGGTGAGCAAGACGTCCGCCGGGTCGGCCGGGCACGGTGCCGGTCCCCGCACCGGCGCGAAGTCGACACCGAGCACGATCTCCCGATCGAAGTCGACCTCCGGCACCGCCGCCCCACCCCCACCACCACGAACCTCGGCCACCGCCGCCACGAATCCATCGAGGGTCGGCGCGTCCAGCAATGCCCGAACCAGCCCGGAACCCAGCGCCGCGTCGAGATCCAGCACGGCAAGCGTCCGCGTGACCGCCTCGGCCGCGAGCAGCGAATCCCCACCGAGCGCGAAGAATTCATCACCGGGCCCCGGCCGTACCCGCAGCACCTGCCACCACACCTCGGCCACCACCGCACGCAACCCAGCCACTCCCCCCTCACCCACCGCGTCGCTCCCCACCGCCACACATTCGACCGCGCACCCCCCAGGAAACACCCCCTCCGCAGCACAGTCGGCGGCGACGCCCACGGAATGCACCTCCTCCCGCGCGCGATCACCGGCCGCATCTGCGGGACGCATCTCTTCCCCCGCGTAATCACCCGCCACACCTGCGGGAAATACCTCCTCCCCCGCGGAATCACCGGCCACACCCGCAGGAAGCACCTCCTCCCCCGCGCAATCACCGGCCACGCCAACAGGAAGCGCCTTCTTCTCTAGGTGATCGGCCGCGAGACGAGCAGAATGCGCCCCCTCCGCTTTCGGCAACCGCGACCGGTCGACCTTTCCACCACTCGTCACCGGTAGCTGCTCCAGCGGAATCAGCCGCGGAACAGCCTGGGGTGGTAGCCATTCCGCGCAGTACGCGCGCAGCAGCGGCACCGACAGGGCACGTCCCGGTGCCGCCGGGGTGATGTACGCGGCGAGCCCGGACTCCCCCGCCTCGACCACCGCTTCGCCGACTTCCGGGTGCAGGCGTAACCGTGCTTCCACCTCGTCGAGCTCGACCCGCACGCCCCGGACCTTCACCTGCCGGTCCAGCCGCCCGCGATACTCCAGCAGCCCCTCGGCCGTCCATCGCGCCCGATCACCGGTCCGATACAGCGGCCCGTCAGGTTCCAGCGCGGGCAGCCGGACGAACCGTTCGGCCGTCAGCCCGGGGTCACCGAGATAGCCCAGCGCCAGCCCATCACCGCCGACATACAGCTCCCCTTCCTCGCCGGGTGCCGCTGGCGACCCGTCGCTGCGCAGGACATGGCAGGTCGTGGCGCCGAAGGGGCGTCCGAGGGGGACCGGACCCGGGTGCCCGGGTTCGAGGACGTGCGCGGTGGAGACCACCGAATTCTCCGTCGGGCCGTAGAAGTTCACGACGGTCGTGCCGGGACAGGCGGCCTGTACCGCACCGGCCAGCAGCGGGTCCATCGCCTCCCCGCCCGCCGAGACCAGCCGCAGCCCGGCCACCGTCTCGGGCCGGGTGCGGGCGAGCAGATGGAACACGCTCGTGGTCAGGTATGCGATCGTCACCCCGCCGTCGGCGAGGACCCGCGCCAGCGCGGCCGGGGCGAGCAGGTCGGCCCGGTCCACCAGGACCAGGCTCGCGCCGGTGAGCAGCGCACCCCAGATCTCGATGGTGGAGGCATCCGAGGACAGCCCGTAGGCGTGCAGGATCCGGTCGCCCGGCCCCGGCCGGGGCACCCGCTCGTCGGCGAGGACCAGCCGCACCACACCCCGATGCGGGACGACCACCGGTTTGGGCCTGCCGGTGGTGCCCGAGGTGAACACCACAAAGGCGGGATCAGTGGCCGACGCGGCGGGCGCGGCGGATTCCGGTGCCGCGGCGGCGGATTCGTCGTCCAGCGCGAGCGTGCGCACCCCGCGCACCGGCCGCGAGCTGCCCGGCAGCCCGACGGCCAGGCGCAGCCCCGCGTCCTCGGCCATCGCCCGGCGCCGCGCGGGTGGCAGTTCCTCGTCGAGCGGCACATAGGCACAGCCCGCGCCGAGAATGCCGAGCACGGCCACCAGCGCCTCCAGCGAACGGCCCCCGCACACCCCGATCGGCTCACCGGGCTCCACACCCCGGGCGAGCAGACGGGCCGTGAGTGCCTGCGCGCGCCCGGCGAGTTCGCCGTAGGTGAGGGCGCGGTCGTGGTGGCGGGCCGCGAGGGCATCCGGCCGGGCGGCGGCCTGCGCCAGGAACAGCGCCGGGAGGGTGGCGTCGCGGGGATAGGCGGAGCCCGCGTCGACGGGCAGGGTCGAGACAGACGTCATGGGCACCAAGCACTTCTCCGTTCGTGCGGCGGCTACTCGGTGTGTACGAGATCAGGCGAGATGCTCGTCGCGCCCCGCGACAGTGCCCGCCTCGGCGAAATCGGCCGCGAAGGCCGCGAAATCGGCGGTGCGCCAGAGCTCGGGGCGCAGATGGACGACGATGTCGTCGGTGAGCTGGGCGGCGGTCGCCACCAGATAGGCACCGGCCTCGGCCGCGCCCAGATAACGTTCGGCCAGCGCGGCGCGCACGGCCGGGTCGACCGGATCGTCGACGGCCGTGACCGTCCCCGCGACACTGACATACCGGTACGGCCGCCGTTCGTCCTGCACGCAGAGACTGAATCGCCCACTGACACGCAGCAATTCGGCCTTGAGCGTATGTCGGCCCGTTTGGACGACGATCTCGCCGCCGGGTTCGTAGCCGTACCAGACCGGCACCGTCACCGGTGCGCGATCACCACCCCGGAGATCGGTGACAGCCAGGACACCGATCCGAGGGGCGGCGAGGAAGCGTTCTCGATCCTCACGAGACATGGCGAGCAGCATGGCGCGGCACTCCTGTCGTGCGGTATGTCGAACAGCGAATCAACAGTTGCCGGGAATCGACACTAGCAGCGACTTCCGGCCGCGCCGGGGTCCGACTCGGCCGAAAGCGAAAAAACCGGCAAAAAAGAAAAAGGCCGCGTTCCCGGCGAGGGAACGCGGCCTTTCGTAGCGCTGCTACAGGTACTGACCCGTATTCGACTCGGTGTCGATCGCCCGGCTGGCCGAGGCGTTCTTGCCCGTGACCAGGGTGCGGATGTAGACGATCCGCTCGCCCTTCTTGCCGGAGATCCGCGCCCAGTCGTCGGGGTTGGTGGTGTTGGGCAGGTCCTCGTTCTCGGCGAACTCGTCGACGATCGAGTCGAACAGGTGCTGGATGCGCAGACCGGGATTGCCCGTGTCGAGCACCGACTTGATCGCGTACTTCTTGGCCCGGTCCACGATGTTCTGGATCATCGCGCCGGAGTTGAAGTCCTTGAAGTACAGGACCTCCTTGTCACCATTGGCGTAGGTGACCTCCAGAAACCGGTTGTCATCGCTCTCGGCGTACATCCGGTCGACGACCTTCTCGATCATCGCGTCCACGCACGCGGCCTTGTCGCCGTCGAACTCCTGGACGTCGTCGACGTGCAGCGGCAGCGTCTCGGTGAGGTACTTGGAGAAGATGTCCTGCGCCGACTCCGCGTCCGGCCGCTCGATCTTGATCTTCACGTCCAGGCGGCCGGGCCGCAGGATCGCGGGGTCGATCATGTCCTCGCGGTTGGAGGCGCCGATCACGATGACGTTCTCCAGGCCCTCGACGCCGTCGATCTCCGAGAGCAGCTGCGGCACCACGGTGGTCTCCACATCGGAGGAGACACCCGAACCGCGGGTGCGGAAGATCGAGTCCATCTCGTCGAAGAACACGATCACCGGGGTGCCCTCGGAGGCCTTCTCACGGGCCCGCTGGAAGATGATCCGGATGTGGCGCTCGGTCTCACCGACGAACTTGTTGAGCAGCTCGGGGCCCTTGATGTTGAGGAAGAAGGACTTGGCCTCCTTGGCGTCCTCGCCGCGGGCTTCGGCGATCTTCTTGGCCAGCGAATTGGCGACGGCCTTGGCGATCAGGGTCTTACCGCAGCCGGGCGGACCGTAGAGCAGCACACCCTTGGGCGGGCGCAGCGCGTACTCGCGGAACAGATCCTTGTGCAGGAACGGCAGTTCCACCGCGTCGCGGATCTGCTCGATCTGCCTGCCGAGGCCACCGATGTCGGTGTAGTCGACGTCGGGAACCTCTTCCAGCACAAGGTCTTCCACCTCGGCCTTGGGCACCCGCTCGAAGGCGAAGCCCGCCTTGGTGTCGACCAGCAGCGAATCACCCGGGCGCAGTTTGCGAATCGGGGAATCGGGGTCGTCCATGTCGTCGTACTCGGCGATCTTGGACAGCGGGCCGGACAGCCACACCACGCGCTCCTCGTCGGCGTGGCCGACCACCAGCGCGCGGCGGCCGTCGTCGAGAATCTCACGCAGCGTGCCGATTTCGCCGATGGCGTCGAAATTGCCCGCCTCGACCACGGTGAGTGCCTCGTTGAGGCGCACGGTCTGGCCGTATTCGAGGGTGGCGACGTCGATATTGGGCGAGCAGGTCAGGCGCATCTTGCGACCGGAGGTGAAGACGTCGACGGTCTGATCCTCGTAGGTGTGGATGACGATGCCGTAGCCGCTGGGCGGCTGACCGAGGCGATCGACTTCCTCACGCAGGGCGATCAGCTGCTGACGCGCTTCCTTGAGCGTGTCCATCAACTTGCCGTTGCGGATGGTCAGCGAATCGATCCGTGCTTCCAATTCGCGTGCGCGATCCGGCGAGTCGGCGAGTTGCCTGCGGAGAGCAGCCGCCTCGGCGCGTACCGCCTCGAGCTCTCGCCAGGCCGCCGAATCCGAATTCTCGTTGGGGCTCATGATGCTGCTCCTCCCAGTCCCGGTCTTTCAACGCTACCGGGCGCGGTCCGTTCTCGCTTTCCGACATGGTTTCGTCGTGATCACATCTTGTACGGTGACGACCCTATCCGCCCCCGTCGGCCCGCGTGTTAGGCTCCCCTAACACCCCGCTGCGGGGCACCCGGCGAACGCACTCGCCATCGAGCCGAAAGGTTGCTGAGCATGCTCCTTCCTACCCGCACAGTCCGTGTCACCGTCGCTACCGCTGCTGCGGCACTCGCCGTGACCGTCGGGCTGACCGGTTGCGGCGACTCCGATGATTCCTCGACGAAGGCCACCAGCAGCAGTACCAGTATCGCGGCCGCTCCGTCCAGCGATTCGGCAACTCCGGCCCCCTCCGGCGAGAACGCGGGCGCCCCCACCGCCGAGACGCTGAAGCAGACACTGGTGCAGTTCGGCGATCCGGCCGTGTCCACCGACGACAAGGCGAAACTGATCGTCAACGGCGAGGCCCGTAAGGCCAATATCGACCAGATGAACGGCATGCTCGGCGGCTACACCCTCACCTTCGCCGTCGACAACGTCGTGACCAGCGGAAACACCGCGACCGCGGACGTGACCATCACCTCCCCGCACGGCACCGCGCCCGCCTTCCCGGTCACCTGGGAGCAGGTCGACGGCACCTGGAAGATCTCCGACACCAGCGGCTGCCTGCTGCTCGGCTTCGCCCAGGCCCCCTGCGCGCCCGCCTGAGCCTTCCGTTCGCCGCCCCGGGTCGATGGCACCGGCCCGGGGTTTTTCACGCCCAGCGCACCCTGGACGACCCCCTACCGCCCAGCTGAGTAGTTCTGCGCTGTGCGCGGGGCGCGCACTCTGCGATCGTCGGTGGCATGAACGTGTTTCCCGGTGTCGCGACTGTCGCGGCGCACACTCCGGCCGATCGGGACCGGTTCCTGGATCTGGTGCGGTTGTCCTCGCTGCTGGTGGTCGTCGCCGGGCACTGCCTGATGCTCACGGTGGTGCTCACCGGCGAACGGGTGGAGTTCGGCAACGTGCTCGCCGATCTGCCCGCGTTGCAGGCGCTGACCTGGGTGTTGCAGGTGCTGCCGCTGTTCTTCTTCGCCGGGGTGGCGGCCGGGGCGCGCGGAATCGGGCCGGGCACGTCGTGGGGCGGCTGGCTGTTCCGGCGCACCCAGCGGCTGGTGCGGCCGCTGGGCTATTTCCTGGTGGCCTCGGCGGTGCTGGTGACGGTGGCGCAGCGAATGCTCGCGCCCGGCTGGCAGCGGCCGCTGGCGGTCACCAGCGTCCAGCTGCTCTGGTTTCTCGGGGTGTATCTGGTGGTGCTGGCGTGTACCCCGGCGCTGGCGGCGGTAATCACGACCGGTCGCCGGATGTTTGCCACTGTCGCCGGGCTCGCGGTGCTCGCGGCGGTGGTGGATGTGGTGCGGTTCACCGGCGGGCCCGCCGAGCTCGGGTATGTGAATTTCGTCGTCTGGCTGATCCCGGCGGTGCTCGGCATCGGCTATCTGCGCGGACTGCTGACGCGACGGGCCGCGGCGGTGCTCGCCGGGGTGGTGCTGGGCGCCGATCTGCTGTTGGTCGCGGTGGGTCCCTACGAGCTGAGCCTGGTCACCGTGCCGGGGCAGCGGCTGTCGAATCTGGCGCCGCCGTCACTGCTGCTGGCCGGGCACACGGTGGTGCTGTGCTGCGCGGCGGTGGCCGCGGCGCCGTGGCTGCGTCGGCTGGCCGAGCGGCCGCGGGTGTGGTGGGTGACGGTGATCGGCAATACCGGCGCCATGACGCTGTATCTGTGGCACATGCCGGTCCTGCTCACCGTGCTGGTCCTCGGGCACGCGGCCGGGCTGCACCGCACCCATCCCGGTCAGCCGGGATTCTGGCTGCTCACCGTCGCGCAACTGGTGCTGACGGCCGCGGGCACCGCGCTGCTGTTCCTGGCGCTGCGCGGCCTGGAGAACACCCCGCTGCGCTGGTGGGACGACACCGTCGCGCCGGTGCGCGGCGCGTACTCCGCGGCGACCGTGCTCGCGGTGAGCGCGGCCGGATGCGCGCTGCTGCAGGCCACCCGTTTCGGGATCACCGCCGAGGGCGCCCGCTGGCTGGCCTGCGCGGCGCTCGGCCTGCTGGTCGCGCGCGTGCTCACCCGCGCGCGACCGGCCGGGCTCAGCCCTTCGAGGGACGGCGCTGCGGCTTCGGCGTGACCGTGCCCTCGGCCAGCCTGCGCGCGCTCACCAGGAACGCCGTGTGGCCCTGCATGCGGTGTTCCGGGCGCACGGCCAGGCCGACCACGTGCCAGCCGCGCACCATCGACTCCCACGAGCGCGGCTCGGTCCAGCACTCCTGTTCGCGCAGCGCCTCGACCACCTTGGACAGCTGGGTGACGGTGGCCACGTAGACGATCAGCACGCCACCGGGCACCAGCGCCTTGGACACCGCGGGCAGCGCGTCCCAGGGCGCCAGCATGTCCAGCACCACCCGGTCGACCTGCGGGCCCTCGTACTGGGCCACGTCGGCCACGGTCAGTGACCAGTTGTCCGGGCGCCCGCCGAAGAAGGTCTCCACATTGCGCACGGCGTGCTCGGCGTGGTCGTCGCGGATCTCGTAGGAGATCACCTCGCCATCGGGGCCGACCGCGCGCAGCAGCGAGCAGGTCAGCGCGCCCGATCCCGCACCGGCCTCGAGCACCCGGGCACCGGGGAACACATCGCCCTCGTGCACGATCTGGGCGGCGTCCTTGGGGTAGATCACGGCGGCACCGCGCGGCATCGACAGCACGTAGTCGACGAGCAGTGGGCGCAGCGCCAGGTAGGGCGTGCCGTTGGTGGACTTCACGACGGTGCCCTCGTCGGTGCCGATGAGGTCGTCGTGTTTGATGCCACCCCGGTGGGTATGGAATTCCTTACCCTCCTCCAGCAGCACCGTGTAGAGGCGCCCCTTGGCATCGGTCAGCTGCACCCGGTCCCCGATGGTGAATGGACCGGTTCGTCTGGCCGTCATGGATCTCCGTTCTCTCGGACAGGAAACCTCCAGCCTGCCAGGCCCGCGCGAACCCCCGCCGCACGGGGTGAGGTGCGACCGGTGTGGCGCGAGGCGGCGTTCGGTGTCGGTGGGTGCCGATACCCTGCGCTGTATGTCAGCACCGGTGCCCGTGTCCCTGTCCGGCGACCCCGTCGTCGCGTCGTCCCCGCGGTCGCGTCCGGCGCTGTCCCCTTCGCGGGCAGCCGATTTCAAGCAGTGCCCGCTGAAATACCGGCTGCGGGCGATCGATCGGGTCCCGGAGCCGCCGTCGCGGGCCGCGGTGCGCGGCACGGTCGTGCACGCGGTACTCGAGGACCTGTTCGGCTTACCGGCCGGGCAACGGCATCCGGAGCAGGCGGCCGCCCTGGTCCCCGATGCCTGGGAACGGGTGCGGGCCGGGCGCGAAGGGCTCGACGAACTGGTGGCCGAGGGCGGACCCGAGGCATTGTTCGCGGAGGTGCGTCGGCTCGTCGCGGGCTACTACGAGCTGGAGGATCCGCGCCGGTTCGAGCCCGAGTCGCTCGAGGAGCGCGTCGAGGTGGATCTCGACGGTGATGTGCCGCTGCGCGGTTTCGTCGACCGGATCGATGTGGCCCCCAGCGGGCTGCTGCGGGTGGTCGACTACAAGACCGGCCGCTCCCCCGGTCCGCTGCACGAGGCCCGCGCACTGTTCCAGCTCAAGTTCTACGCGCTGGTCATCCTGCGCACCCGCGGCATCGTGCCCGCGCAGCTGCGCCTGATCTACCTGGCCGACAAGATCGTGCTCACCTACGCCCCCGACCGCGAGGAGCTCGACCGTTTCGAGCGCATCCTCGTCGCGCTCTGGCGGGCCATTCTCGACGCGGGCCGCACCGGCGATTTCCCCGCGCAGCGCAACGCGCTGTGCAAGTTCTGCGACTTCAAGCCGCTGTGCCCGGAGTTCGGTGGCACGCCGCCGCCGTATCCGGGCTGGCCCCAGCGGGATTCGGCCGCCACCGAGCCGGTCGTGCCCGAGGTGCGGCCCGCCGAGGACGTCTGAGGCTTCGTTCCCCGGCCGGATTCCTTCCCGGACCGCCCCGAATCGGGTTAGGCTGCCGGTACCCCTATGCAACTAGTTGAATATGAGGTGAGCTGATGCATCCTTTCCGCGCTGCCGTCGAAGCCCGCGACGAGGCCGCCATCGAGGCCCTGCTGGCCGAGGACGTGGTCTTCACCAGTCCGGTCGCCTTCCAGCCCTATCCGGGCAAGCCGATCACCGCGGCCATCCTGCGCGCGGTGATCCGGGTATTCGAGGACTTCCGCTATGTGCGCGAGATCGGCGAGGGCAGCGATCACGCGCTGCTGTTCGAGGCGACCGTGGACGGCAAGCAGCTCAGTGGCTGCGATTTCGTGCACCTGGACGAGAACGGCAAGATCGACGAGCTCACCGTGATGGTGCGTCCGCTCTCGGCCGCGACGGCGCTGGCCGCGCGGATGGGCGAGCAGTTCGAGCGCATCAAGGCCGAGGCGATCGCGGGCAGCCAGGGTTCCTGACCGCCCGCGGGGCCCGATCACACGGTGAAGTCGTGGAACAACAGCACCGAGAGTCCCAGGCCCAGCACCAGATTCACCACGGCGGCCGAGCCGAACACCACGATCGGCCGCCAGCCCGCCTCGCGGAGGCCGCGCGCCGAGAACTCCAGGCCGATGGACACGAAGGCCAGGATCAGGAACCAGGTGCGCAGATCGTTGACTACGGCGATGTGCGCGGCGCCGGTCGCCTTGTCGACGGACTGCAGATACAGCGTGCCGATGATCGAGGCGGCCAGGAACCCGAGCACGAATTTCGGGAACCGGACCCAGAATTCGCCGAGGCGAGGCCGGGCCGCGCCCGGTGTGCGTTCCACCCGGAAGGCGAACCAGGCGGTCAGCGCGATGGCGACGATCCCGATGAGCGCGTTCTGGGTGGTCTTGACGATGGTCGCGATCTTGAGCGAGTCCTCACCGGTCAGCGCGCCCGCCGCCGCGACGGCCGCGGTGGTGTCGATATTGCCGCCGATCCAGGCGCCCGCGACCGCGTCGGAGAGCCCGAACACGTCGGCCAGCCAGGGCAGCAGGAAGATCGAGGGCAGCGCGAAGATGATCACCAGCGAGGCCGCGTAGGCGATCTGCTCGCGCCGGGCCTGCACGGCGCCCGCGGCCGCGATGGCCGCGCTCACCCCGCAGATCGACACCGCCGAGGACAGCAGCGCCCGCAGCTTGTCGTCGAGACCGAGCAGGCCACCGAACCACCAGGTGAACCCGAACACCAGGGTGATCAGCGCCAGAGCCTGCACGATCGCCGGGGCCGCCGCGGTGACCAGGATCTTCAGGTTGATCGATGCTCCCAGCAGCACCACCCCGGTCTTGATGAAGAACTCGGTGCGGAACCCCGCCGAGAGCCGTTCGCGCAGGCCCAGTTTGGCGAGGACCACATTGCCCGCGAGACCGATCGCGATCGCGTATACCGGGTACTCGACCGTTTTCGCCACCCGCTGGAAGGGCGTGTCCACCGCCCACTGCGGGACCTGGGTGTCGAAGATCCTGGTCAGCGCGCCGAGGGCGAGCACGATCAGGAGGCCCGACACGATATCGGTGGCGGTGGGCCGCGGGTTGGCCTGCACGGCGGCGGTTTCGGACGTGGTCTTCGGCTCGCTCATCACGGCACCAGCCAGTCCGGGATGGCCCCGGTCAGGACGAGCGCGAGCAGTGCCAGCCCGACGATCGTCGCCAGCCAGTCCTCGTTCCACGTGAATGTGCTGCCCGGCCGCGGCTCGGGTTGTGTCTGGGACACGGCGACTCCTTGCTGTTCCTCATCGAGAAACGCAAGGTAGCAACGGGTTTCCCCGAACACACGGATTGCATTCACCCTGAACCGATCTCCCCGGCACCGTTCACCGCCCTTCCACCACCACCTTCGCCCCCGGCGCCTTGGCGCCGTCCTTCATGCCCAGACCCTTGGCCGGAGCAGCCTCAGCCGCAGGCGCCTTCGCACCCGGCGCCTTGGCAGCACCCTTCATACCCAGGCCACCACCGGGCGCCTTCGCAGCACCCTTCATACCCAAACCACCACCGGTCGGCGCGGCCTTCGGCGCAGCCTCAGCGGCCTCGGCCACCTCCGCGACGGGCTCGGGTTCGGGTTCCGGCTCGGGTTCGGCCTTCGGTTCCTGGACCACGACCAGGTTCGCCGACAACTCCGAGGCATCCACC